>CAMORN010000001.1 GCA_946623825.1 uncultured Alphaproteobacteria bacterium | reverse complement strand
ACCAGTACCGACCAGAACAGGCTATGTGTTTGCTGGTTGGAATGTTAGCGCGGAATAATATATCAATATATAAAAAATAAAAACGCCCTGCTTATTGGCGTCCCATTGTACTGGCTGAATTTAAAGCTTTGACCAGAGAATCTGCAGCAATCTTGCGAAATTTAAAAGACAAAGATTTTAAATTTAATGCTTCTGCCATGGCATCGCCAAAATTAGCAGAAATGAAATCTATTTGCGATTTAGAAATAAGAAACACTTCGCTGGTAATATCTGCTGGTTTTAATTCTGTTATATTAGATTTCATTAATATTCTCCCTTCCCTGTCTTTTATCATAATAATAGCATAAAAATCATAAAATAAAAACAGAAAAACAATAATTTTTTTAATATAAAAATTTTACTGAAAAAATAACAAAAAATAATTGACAAAAAACGGTTTCTTTTATATATAAAAAAGTCCGGATTTCTGCGGGTTTTGTGGGGTTGTAAAAAAAGTAAAAAAATATGCAAAAAATGTCTTTTTTTGCTTGCCATAACAACAGGTTTTTTTCTACAATATCCTTAAGAAAGAGGAAGGTTTCTTGATAAAAAGGCGGATTTCCGCGGTGTTTTTATATTATGTAAAAGCAATGCTTTTTGCGTTGATGTCGTTTTTTGCCTTGAATCCTGTTTTTGCGGACTCTTTCTTTGTTGCTCCGAATAATTCTTTGATGTGTACATATGATGATTTGAACGCTGATGAAAACAGCACTGTCGTTTTCACAGCCAGATGGTGTCAGGAATGTACGGAAATCGCAACAAAAACAACCTCTTGCAGTTTGTCTGTTGATGAAACAACAGGAACCTGCACATATACCGCTGATTGTAAAAACGGTTATGAAAATATAACAGAGGTAAATACCGCAAATGTGCATTGTGCACCACATCCTTACCGTATCAATTATTACAATTTATATAACGGTGTTAACGACAGTTCTAACCCTTCCTCTTATACTGTCGAAGATCCGGATATTGAATTGGCTGCGGCAACCAGAGATGGTTATCGCTTTATGGGTTGGTACAGTAATGATATTGCCTCACAAACCCTGAATTCTATCTATTTTGTTGCAAGAATAGATACAGGATCCATCGGTGATAAAGATTTGTATGCAGGATGGAATACGGTTCCTTATACAATTTCTTATGAATTAAATGGTGGTGATGCACAAAATCAAATTTCATATAATGTTGAAACACCAACTTTCACAATAAATAACCCAACAAAAGCTGGATATGATTTTGATGGTTGGTGTGTGAACAATGAAAATTGTGATACAAATCGTGTACAGTCATACACTGTTAACAAGGGAAGTTTTGGTGATTTAACCTTTGAAGCATTCTGGGTTGATCATTCATATACAATTGAATATGAATTGTATGGCGGAAGTGCTGAAAATCCGACAAATTATACCACAAACACCCAAACATTCACATTAAACAATCCAACAAAAACTGGATATAATTTTGTGGGTTGGTGTGAAACCCAAAACTGCACAAACCCTGTATCGTCATACACAATAGAACAAGGTTCAATTGGTAATAAAAAATTGTATGCAGTATGGGAAGCGATTGTTTATACAATTTCTTATACATTAAATGGTGGAAGTGCTGTAAATCCGACAGAATACACCATTGAAACACCAACATTCATATTAAACAATCCAACAAAATCGGGATATGATTTTGTCGGCTGGTGTGAAACACAAAACTGCACAAATCCTGTATTATCGTACAGCATAGAACGAGGCTCAATGGGTAATAAAACATTGCATGCTGTGTGGAATTTGACAGGATATCAAATTAGCTATGATTTGGACGGTGGTTCCGCAACAAATAACCCTGCAACATATAATATAGAAACACCAACATTTACATTAAACAACCCAACAAAACGCGGATATACATTCTTGGGTTGGTGCGAAGGTGATCGTTATTGTCAAAACCCACAAACAACATTCAGTATTAATCAGGGTAGTTCTGGTGACAAATATTTGTATGCAAAATGGATGGCAAAAAAATATGTTATTACATATACCTGTGGTTCTGGTGGGAACACAAATACTGTTGAAGTTGTTTTTGATGCGGCATTTTCAATGGCGGCTCCATTCTGTACAAAGGTTGGTGAAACACAGGTTGATTGGGATTGTGCAGCAACAGATGTATATGAAGATATAGAAAATGTAAGAACAACATTTGATACAGGTTTTTATAAGATAGATTCTAACAGTGTATGTACCGCAAAATGGGAAGAAAATGTATATAGCATCGTTTATAAAGATGTAAATGATAATGGTTCTGTGTTTGATATAAATGACTTGGAACCAAATCAATATACATATGCACAATTAAGTGCAAATAACGGTATAAATATTACTGCAGAACCACCTGCAAAAACAGGTTATGATTTTATTGGTTGGTGCACAGACAGACCAAGAACAATTTGTCCTGAACACGCGTATGTTGAATTTACACCAAATGTAGAACCTGCATCTACAACAATCTTTTATGCAAATTGGAAATTAACAACATATAACATTGAATACAATTTGAATGGTGGAACAAATGATTCAAGAAATCCTGATACATATAATATGAAAACACCAACAATTAGTTTGTATACCCCAACAAGAACAGGTTATGATTTTGATGGTTGGTATGATAATCCAGAATTTGATGGTGACAGAATAAACAAGATTCAACAAGGCTCAATTGGTGATAAAACATTATATGCAAAATGGAATATCAAGACATATACAATATCATATAATACCAATGGTGGTTATTTCCCAACGGATATGTATGTGCCACGTTCTTATAATGTAGAAATGGAATCAGATATTGTTTTGCCAGAACCTGTCAAGACCGGTTATAAACTTGAAGGTTGGTATGACAACAGTAATTTGTCTGGTGAAAAATATACCGTGATAACAAAGGGTTCTGTTGGAAACTTAACATTGTATGCTAACTGGGAAAAGAAAGAATATACGATACGTTATTTGTGTGGTGCAAATAATATAACCACAGATGTTGTTGAATATGGTGGTGCTTATACAGTAAGACAAAATGTATGTGGTGATAAGGTCGGATATGAATTCGATTCATGGAGATGTTATGAACATTTAGATGATGTTAATGAATATACAGAAACCACAACATTTGATTTCGAATCAACTAATTATTGGTTAAAAGATTTTAATGTTGATTGTGAACCTGTATGGTCTGCAAACAAATATACAGTTGCATTTATATCAAACACGGGTACAGGCTCAAAAGAAACTGTTAGATGTGAATACGGCGAAGATTGTGATATCACAAACAATGGTGAAATTGTTAAGGCTGGTTATAATTTTGTTGGATGGGGTCCATATTATAATTCTGATGTTACGAATGCCCATATACCAAATTCTGAAAACAAGATTATCGTACGGAATTTAACCGAAGAACCAAATGGTGTTGTAAGATTGTTCGCTGTTTGGGAAATAAGCAGTTATCATTGTGAAGATGGTTATTATTTGCCAGCAAACGCAACACAATGTAAAAAATGTTTGTCTGGTTTTTATTGTCCAGAAGGTACATGGAATTTCAATCCAGATAAAAACCAAGGCGATTTGTCTTGTGCAAAATTGTTAGGTGTTGCGAGTGCTGGTTCTAATGACCCGAGAAGCAGCGAAAGTGACTGTTTTGCATATTGTCCAAAGAAGACAGGTTTTGTGACAAATCAATCTTATACCCAAGAAGAAACAAGCAATGTATGTGTGTATCCTGCGACCATAGAATATGTCAATATAGAAAATGCAGAAAACTGCCCTGCTTCATCTATGGCTTATACATTGCCTGCAGATACAAATGTTGTGTTGTGTAATGTCCCACAAACCAGAGAGGGTTATACATTTGGTGGGTTTAGAGATAACAACAACAAAGAATATATTTATAGTGGTTCAGATATTATTGTTAAAACAAGTAAATTAATACCAAGCAACAATGTTGTCACTATGACTGGTATATGGAATGCAAACCACAGAACAATCACATATAATTGCAATAACGCAACGTCAACCCGCATGACCAGAGAAGTTGCTTATCATGATAATGAATTTTTGCCAGATGTTTCAGAATGTCCAAATCCTGGTTATACATTTAAACATTGGAATTGTGTTGGAAAAACATCTAATACAAATCAAGAATTAACAGACACTATTGTTGTTCCTGATGAAAATGTTGTTTGTGATGCGGTATGGGATGTTAATAAATATAATATTGTATTTAATGCGAATACAGGGGACGGTTCTAAATCAAGCGTATCTTGTGATTATGATACAGATTGTGATATTTCAAACAATAACGAAATAACTAAGTACGGTTATAAATTTGTTGGTTGGTCAACAGCTGCAAATGCTGATAATGGTGTGTTGTATTCACCGAATAATAATAATGAAATTATTGTTAAAAATTTAACAAATGAAAATAATGCAACAATAGAATTGTATGCAATTTGGAGTATATATAATTACAGAATTACATACGAAATCGGAGCTGCTACATTACAAAACCAGAACCCAACTACTTACAATATTACGACAACGCCGTTTGTATTAAATAACCCAGAATTATTTGCTCATACATTCTCTGGGTGGTGTGAAGGTTCCCCATATTGCAGCAATCCAATGCCGGAATTTGTGTTTAATACGACTGAAAATCTTGGGGATAAAACATTATATGCTGTGTTTGAGACTGTCCCATATTCTATCACATATAAAGATATCTGGGATGATAAAACAGAACACATAATAAACAATTTAAGTCCTGTTGAATATACTGTCCAAGACAGTGTGGTATATCCAAAGAACATAGAATATCAACATCAAAACGACAGTAGATATAAATTCAAGGGTTGGTCATCTCGTCCTGATTTATCAAATACAACAACTGGATTTGTTGCTGGCACAACCGGTGATAAAGTGGTTTATGCAAAATGGGAAATTGTAATACCAAAAGGAAATGTTATATATGATTGTGGTAACAACCGCAGAATAACAAGAACAGATTATATTGGTAATACGGTAAGCCCTGCTACATTGGCGGAATGTCGTATTTCAGAAACACCAGAACAAACATTTGAAGGATGGGATTGTAATGGTGATTTGTATTCACCAACAGAAGTAATTGTTATTTCAGAAACAGATTTGTCCTGTACACCAAGATGGAATATAACTGAATATTTAATTACGTATAAAGATGTTGCTGATGATGGAACAGAATATGTGATAGATAATTTAAGCCCTAATAAATATACATATCAAGACACTATAACATATCCAAAGAACGTGGATTATCAACATCATGGCGACAGCAGACTTGAATATAAATTCAAAGGTTGGTCATCACGTTCTGATTTGGCAAACACAACAACTGGGTTTGCTGCGGGTACAACCGGTGATAAAGTGGTTTATGCAAAATGGACAATCACAACACCAAAAGTTGATGTTGTGTACGATTGTGTCAACAACCGCAAAATAACAAGAACAGATTATGTCGGATTTGATGTTTTGCCACCAACTGCAGAAGAATGCCGTATAACAGACGAATTGATTGGTTGGTTGTGCAATGGGGTCGAATATGCAATTGACGAACATATGCCAGTCCAAGAAGATGCGATAACCTGTGTTGCAGATATAGACACACCAAAATACACGATAACATATGAATTAAATGGTGGAACATGGTTAAATGCAGATAATGTCAAAACGACATATACAAAATATGACAGTTTTGATTTACCTGTAGATATAGAAAAAGAAAACAATAACTTTGTTGGCTGGTATTTATATCCTGAATACACTGGGCGTATAAGAAATATTGAATCTGGCACAACCGGTGATATAACCGTGTATGCAAAATGGAATATTAAGCAAGGAAATATCGTGTACGATTGCGGTAATAATCGTACCGTGACAAGAACTGGTTCAATTGGCTCAGAAGTGTCGCTTGCCACAGCAACAGAATGTCGTTTGGGTACAACAAAGATATTGACTGGTTGGTTATGTAATGGTGTCGAATATACACTTGACGAGAATATCATTGTTCAGCCAGAACCAGTAAATTGTGTTGCACAATTGCAAGACCCAGAACCAGAAGAAGAGATAAAGTATAATATCACATATAAAGATGTTGCAGATGATGGAACAGAATACGTGATAGATAATTTAAGTCCTGTTGAATATACTGTTAAAGACAGCATAACATATCCAAAGAACGTGGATTATCAACATCATGGCGACAGCAGACTTGAATATAAATTCAAAGGTTGGTCATCGCGTCCTGATTTAGCAAACACAACAACTGGCTTTGTCTCTGGCACAACTGGTGATAAAACACTTTATGCAAAATGGACAATCACAACACCAAAAGTTAATGTTGTGTATGATTGTGGTAATAACCGCAGAATAACAAGAACAGATTATGTTGGCTTTGATGTTTTGCCACCAACTGCAGAAGAATGCCGTATAACAACAGATACTCTGAAAGGTTGGCTGTGCAATGGTGTTGAATATACACTTGATGAATATATGCCTGTCCAAGAAGAACCAATGACTTGTGTCGCAGATATTGAGATTCAAGCCTATGCAATAAATTATGAGAAAAATGGTGGAACATGGTTAAATGCAGATAATGTTAAAACAACATATACAAGATTTGACAGTTTTAATTTGCCTGTGGACATCGAAAAAGAAAATTATGATTTTGTTGGGTGGTATTTGTATCCAGAACTTAAAGGTCGCATAACAGGTATTGAATCTGGTACAACTGGTGATATAACAGTATATGCAAAATGGAAACCAAAAACAGTAAAATGCGAGGCGGGATATTATTTGCCATCTGGAACATTGGTCTGCAAGGAATGTGATGAAGAAAATAAATATTGTCCGGGTGAAGACTATGATTATTCTGAATCTGATGATACAGGCAAGGAAAGTTGTCCTGATGAATATCCTTTTGCAGAGATTGGTGCAGAATCTGTTAACGATTGTTATAATGTTTGTCCGGTTCGTGAACATTACACAGTTGTCGGAAAGTTACAAAAACGGAACAATTCGTGTGTTTATACACCAATAACATATCATATTAATTATGTGTTAAATGGTGCTGAGGTTGAATTTGATTCTGATGAAGATGTGGTTCATGAATATACGGTTGAATCTGATTTTATAACACCATTGCCAACATTGAATCAAAACGGAAAAACATTTGTTGGTTGGTTTGATGATAACGGAACAAATATAACTGGTATAGACCCATCGTTGGCGACAGATATAACATTATATGCACAATTGACAGATGGTCCATGTTATGAAAATTATTACAAGACATCTGATGACCGTTGTGTATTATGTCCGGGCAACAGTTATTCTGCTGGTGGTTATGTAACAACTTGCTCTTGCAATCTTGGGTATGAATTTACGGGTACTGGTTGTGCACTTAAAGAATACACAATAACATATGAAAATTTGAAAGGCGCAGACAATTCTGAAAACCCAACAAGATACACAATAGAAGATATTGGAACAAGAATTGCCGCATTGCCAGATGTCAAAGGTTATTGGTTTAACAAATGGACAAAAGACGGTGAAACATTTACAACAATAACCACAGATAAACTGGGCGATTTGGTGTTGACAGCAAATTGGGAAAAGACAGTTATTAAATGTGAAATCGGTGAATATTTGCCGGCGCGTTCTGATGTGTGTGAACCATGTAAGGAAGACTTCTATTGTCCAAATGAAGAATATTATTCATATGACGAAGAAGAAGACCAAGGTGCAGAACAATGTCCAGAAGGTTTTGAATATTCAGACAATGGTTCAAGTTCTGAAGATCAATGTTTTGCATCGTGTCCAGCAGATGAAAACGCAATATCTGTTGACGGTGTAATTTATGCAACAGGACATGATACTTGCAAATATAGATACAAAATTAACTATCAATTAAATGGTGGTGAATTTATTGGTAATTATCCAACATATTATGAATATGATGGTAATGCAGATACGGTTAATTTGCCGACAGCAAGAAAAGAAAATAAGAATTTTATTGGTTGGTATCAAACACCTGATTTTGCAGATGAACCGATAAATGTAATTTATACTGAAACCAGAAAGCCATACACATTATATGCAAAATGGGAAACAGTATGCGAATCTGGCGTTAAATTGCATATTGGCGATGATACGGAAATGTGTTTATCAACCAGAAAATTGTCGCACCCAGTGATGGTGATTAATGCAAACAGCGGAACTTATTATCTGAATTTATCTCAGAACAGAAGTATCACATTAAATTCAGAAACAACCAAAAAGATGCATGTTGAACATATGGGCAGAATATACAATGTATATGATGCAAGTATGGAGTAAGTAGGAAATGACTTTGAAAACAAGATTTTTTAATATGTTAATGATGATATTATTTATCGTCATTGGTCATATTGATTTTGTTTTTGCTGAGGATGTAAATTGCCCTACTAATTCTGTGTACAATGGTTCGGAATGTGTTTGCAATGCTGGATATACAAAAACATCACACATGTACGATTTAAATGTTAAAAATCCAACATATTCATATTCTGGTTCTACATTTACAGGCGAAGCAACAAATATCGGAACGATATACGGTGAATCTTTGGGTTGGGACAAAGGTACCGGTTCAATAGACGCCAGTGTGCCTGCTGGAACATACACGGGTAAAAATTGTTGGTGTCGTATTGTTGCACCATTTGAAACAAATTGGACATATTCTGGTGGTGCGGTTGCTCCAACCAGTGTAATTCCAGAAGGTTCAAGCATATGGTTTGATAAATGTTCGGAAAGATGTGCAAGCAAAACATATTCAAGTACTATACGCAGTTTTTATAAAACAAATATTTTAAATGACGGTGAAATTTGTGTTGCGGACACCACCCCATCTTGTAATTCGGGTTATTATTGGGACGAAACCGATCAGGAATGCAAATATGATTATAAAACAGATTGTGAAAATCGTGGTGGGTACTATTATTGGGATACAGATTCTCAGACATGTAAATATGATTATGAAACCGAATGCACAGACGGTGGCAGTTTATATTATTGGGACAACAACGAATGTAAAAATCACAAAACAGATTGTGAAAATAATGGCGGATATTATTATTGGGACACAGGTTCTGAAAGTTGCAGATATGATTATGAATCTGAATGTATTGCGCGTGGCAGTGATTATGTTTGGAATGAAATAAATCAAGAATGCGATTATAATGCACCAGTGAATAATTTGATTTGTGAAGACGGGGTTGTTGAAAATGCTTCTTCTTATTATCCAACGGCAGAATTAGCATCGGTTCAAGAAATAAACATAAATACATATTATGAATATGACGGTGATGAATATCAATTGTTGTCTGGCAGTGGCAGTTCTTTTAATCTTAAATCTGCACAATCTGCTGGTAACGCAGGCGAAGGCAGCGCAATTTATGACCAATATATGGCGGAACTTGATTATTATACAGCCGACCAAGGTTGGAGTGTTGATTTTAACGGAACAACTGTAAATGGTTGGGCGGTATGTGCGGCTAATTCTTGGAAAACAAGGGGTGATATAAAAACTGTTGTTTTGTCTGGAACATACGGTGGATGTTCGTGTTCTTTAGATAAAAAAAGATGGGTTGTTTATGGTAATATCGTATCAAGTATTTCGGGTGATTGGGCGACAAAGAATGAATATTGCCGTAAAAATTGCCCTGCTTTGTGTGCTGAAATTGTAGCTAGCGACCAAGAATTCAGAAAAAAACTATTTAATAATTCTTGTGATGTGTTTGGTGGAAACACTGGTGGTGATACACCAACACCTGTTGTTTGCGAAGAAAACCAATTTAAATATAACAATAAATGTATAGATGCAAAATTTACAATAATAACAAAACCAATAAGTTATTTTGAATTCCGTATTTCTGCATCTGGTAAATTTTATGTTGATTGGGGTGATGGCAATATTACTGAATATGTGAAAACAGACAAATCATCTTTGCCTATCTATCACACATATTCAGACAGTCAGACCAGAACAATAAGAATTGGTGGTTTGGCAGATGGGTACAGTACAACTGCGGATACCGCTGTGATTTCTTTTGCAAATTGGGCTGGACAAACAAACACATATGATGCAATTGAATATATATCTGGTTCACTTGCCCAGATATTTCCTACGATAGAAAACGGGGACACTTTGGCAACTCAACCAAGATTTTGGAGAACATTTAATGGTTGTACAAATTTAAAAGGACAACTTAGCGAAGATTTGTTTGCTGAATTACAGGGAAAACCAGTAGAACATATGTTTTATTCTACGTTTATGGGATGTAAAAATATTACTGGACCTATCCCAGAACATTTCTTTGGTGGTATATCTGGCCAGCCGGCATCATATATGTTTGATGGAACATTTTCAGGTTGTGAAAAATTGGGGTCTGAAAATGGTGTGCCAACATATTCAATTCCAGAAAATTTATTTGCAAACATAACCGGAACAACTGTGCCACATATGTTCCCAGGAACTTTCTTTGATTGCAAAAGTTTGACTGGAACAATACCGGAAAATTTATTTGTTAATATATCTGGTGAACCAAAAGAACGCATATTTGCGGCTACTTTCAGCGGATGTGAAAATTTAAGTGGTGAAATACCATCTGGTTTGTTTGCTAATATCAGTGGCCCATTGGTTGACAAATCATTCAGACGCACATTTAAAGATACTTATTCCCTAGAAGGTTGGGTCCCAGAAAATTTATTTGCAAATATAAATAATGATAATCATCAGGGCGATGGTATGTTGAATATATTTGAAGATTCAGGGATTATCACCGCTTGTCCTGAAAATCATTATCAGATTGAAACAGTATTTGATGATTTCTGGGATGGACGTGTTTCTTGCAGAGCGTGTGAACTGGGGTATGTTTCTGATTATGGTTCTGTGGGTGCAGCGTCATGCCATTTGAAACAGTATGAATGTTATTCTGATAAATATTTGCGTGTTGGTGATAATGAATCTGATAAAATGTGTTTGTCTGAAGACCAATTAACCCACCCTGCTTTGGCGATAAAAATTGGTTCTCGTACATATTATATGAATATGAAACAACAAAATCTGACAATAAATTCGGAATCTAGCAAGAAAATGCGTGTTTTGTATAACAATGACACATATAATGTGTATGATAATACCGTAGAATAAGTCTAAAAATCAGGATTTTTTTCATAACTGAACTTGTTTTATAAAAAAACTGAATTATATGGATAAAGTGGCTTGACCAAAGGGTCTAAAATTGCTATAAAACAATAAAAATATGGCAATGCTAGACGGCTTGAAATCGCATTGTAAAAAAAGAAGGAAATAAAATGGCAAATTTATTAAAAAAATTGTTTGGTTCTGTAAATGACAGATTGGTAAAATCTTACGATAAAACTGTGGCATTGATAAATGGGCTTGAACCTAAATATGCTGCAATGAGTGATGATGAAATTCATAATTTAACTAATGTTTTTCGTGAAAGATTGGCAAACGGCGAAAAAGAAAAAGATATTTTGCCAGATGTTTTCGCTGCTGTGCGTGAGGCTTCTAAACGTTCAATTGGTTTGCGTCATTTTGATGTGCAATTGATTGGTGGTATGGTGTTGGGAAACGGTCAGATTTCAGAAATGAAAACCGGTGAAGGTAAAACATTGGTTGCCACATTGGCTTTGTATCTGAAAGCTTTGCATGGCAAAGGTGCGCATTTAATTACTGTTAATGATTATTTGGCATCTCGTGATGCGGGTTGGATGGGTCAGGTTTACAGATTTTTGGGTATGAGTGTTGGTATCATTCAACACGATATGTCGGACGAAGACAGACGCGCCGCGTATAATTGCGATATTACCTATGTTACAAATTCAGAATTGGGTTTTGATTATTTGCGCGACAATATGAAATTTACAAAAGAACAACAGGTATTGCGCCCTTTCTTTTATGCTATCGTTGACGAAGTGGACAGTATTTTAATTGACGAAGCCAGAACACCTTTGATTATTTCTGGGCCAGCAGAAGATACAAGTGAATTGTATAACAAAGTTGATGCTGTGGTTGCACAATTGGTTCCAGAAGATTACAAAATAGATGAAAAAGACAGACATGTTACTTTGACAGATGCGGGTATTGATCACGCAACAAGTTTATTGAAAGATGCAGGTATTTTGGTTGGGGATAATTTATATGCGTCTGAAAATGCCATTTTGGTTATGCATATTCAACAATCTTTGTTAGCACACCATTTGTATATCAAAAATGTAAATTATGTCGTTCGTGATGGCGAAGTTTTAATTGTTGATGAATTTACAGGTCGTGTAATGTCTGGCCGTCGTTTTGGTAAAGGTTTACATCAGGCAATTGAAGCAAAAGAACATGTAGAGGTTCAACCTGAAAATCAAACTGTATCCAGCATATCTTATCAAAATTTATTCAGAATGTATCCTAAATTGGCAGGTATGACCGGAACAGCAATGACAGAAGCAGCTGAATTTGAAGAAATATATAAATTGCGTGTTGTTTCTATACCTACAAATAAACCAGTTGCGCGTATTGATCATCATGATGAAATTTATCGCAATAAATCTGAAAAATACGATGCGATTATTAAACAAATCAAAGAATGTATGGACCGTCAACAACCGGTATTGGTGGGAACTGTATCTATTGAAAAATCAGAAGAATTGGCAAAAATTGTTCGTGAAAAATTAGGTATAACCCCAGCGGTATTAAACGCAAAACACCATGAAAGCGAAGCGAAAATTGTATCACAAGCGGGTGCACCAGGGGCTGTGACAATTGCAACAAATATGGCGGGTCGTGGAACCGATATTAAATTGGGTGGTAATGCAGAAGATTTAATTGCTGAATTGGATGAAAACGCACCTGATTTTGAAGAAAAGAAAAAAGAAATCATAGACAGAATTGAAAAAAACAAACAATTGGTATTAGATGCTGGCGGTTTATATGTTATCGGCACAGAAAGACATGAATCTCGTCGTATTGATAATCAATTGCGTGGACGTTCTGGTCGTCAGGGTGACCCAGGAGATTCTAAATTCTTTTTAGCATTGGACGACGATTTAATGCGTATATTCGGTGCGTCCAGATTGGAAAATATGTTAACAAATCTTGGATTGAAACCTGGCGAAGCAATCACACATCCATGGATAACCAAGGCGCTTGAAAAAGCACAAAAACGCGTAGAAGCCAGATATTTTGAAGCGCGTAAAGAATTGTTGAAATACGACAATGTTATGAATGATCAAAGAACGGTTATTTATAAACAACGCGATGATTTGATGAGTTCTAAAAACCTGAATCCATTTGTAGAAGAATTAATTGGTGATGTTGTTGAAATTATTTGTGAAAACAATATTCCTGAAAAAGCGCACCCAATGGATTGGAATTTGGACGGAATTCATAATGATATGATGCGTATATTCTCGCTCGATATCACTGATTTAGACAAATGGAAAACAGATGAATCTGTATCTGAACGCGCTGCATATGAAACATTGTTAAGATTGGCAATGCGTCGTTATAAACAACAATGTGAAAAATATGGTCCAGAATTATTACAGGTTGCACAGCGTCAAATGATGTTGGGTGCATTGGACAGTGTTTGGAAACGTCATTTGCAACAAATGGATTATTTACAGGGTTCTATTGGTTTGCGTGGATATGCCCAGAAAAATCCATTGTATGAATATAAAAACGAAGCTCTTGAATTGTTTAAAAACACAATTATGAATTTCAAAACAATATCTGTTGCGTATATTTGCCGTATGGAATTAACACAAGAAGATGTTGATGCAACAGCACAACAACAGGCAGAACATGATTCAAATCTGAATCAAAATGAAAATAATATGGCAAATATGAATATCAGCCGCAACGCATTGTGTCCATGCGGTTCTGGGTTGAAATACAAACATTGTCATGGAAAATTAAATTAATAATATACGGTAAAAGGAAAGGTTTTTGATATGCCTGATTTTGTGCATTTGCGTGTTCATTCAAAGGTTTCTGTTGGCGGTTCAACCCTGCCCGTTGGCGCAAATAAAAAATTAGGTATATTAAAAGGTATTCCTGAATTGTGTCATGACAACGAAATGTTTGCATGTGCGTTGACTGATACAAATATGATGTCTGGTTGCGCAGAATTTTCAGATGTTATGCCATCAAACAAGGTTCAACCAATTATAGGTGTTGAAATAACATTAAACCAACACAGTGCAGATCCAAAAATATTACGTCAATCATCTTTGTCTAAAATTGTATTATTGGCAAAACATCACGAAGGATATTTAAACCTGTGTGAATTAAGCCGTATAATGTATATGCGTCAAGATAATCATCATTTGGGGCCGTATATAACATTTTCAGAATTAAAAGCACACAAAGACGATATTATCTGTTTGTCTGGTGCACATACTGGTCCAATTGGTATGGCTGTATTAAACAATCAAAACAACACCGCGTTTACATTGGCACAACAATTTCTGGAAATATTCGGAAACAATTTTTATATGGAAATTCAGAGACATGGTTTGCCAGAAGAAATAAAAACTGAACCTGTGTTTTTACAAATTGCGCGTGATTTAAATATTCCGATTGTTGCAACAAATGATGTTTGTTTTGCAACCGCTGATGATTATGAGGCCACAGATGCATTGGGTTGTGTTTTGGGGCAAACGCGTGTTATTAACCCAGAACGCCCACGCAAATCACCAGAACAATATTTTAAATCAAAATCAGAAATGAACGAATTGTTTTCTGATTTACCAGAGGCACTTGAAAACACAGTTAATATTGCAAAAAGATGTGCTTTTTATGTCAATGTTCATGAAAAACCTTTGTTGCCACGATTTGGGGGCGACCTTGAAACAGAATGTCAAATGTTGCGCGATGCAACAATGAACGGGTTAAAAGCACGTCTTGAACAACATAATATCACCGACACAGCCCCATATTATGAACAGGCTGAATATGAATTAGGTGTTATTATAGGTATGGGTTTCCCAGGATATTTCCTTATCGTGGCAGATTATATTAATTGGTGTCGCCAAAACAATATTTTAACAGGACCAGGTCGTGGCAGTGGTGCGGGTTCTATCGTTGCGTGGGCATTGGGTATTACCCATGTGAACCCATTAAAATATGGATTATTGTTTGAAAGATTTTTAAATCCAGATCGTATATCTATGCCCGATTTTGATGTGGACTTTGAACCAACTGGTATAGAAAAAGTTCTCGATTATGTTGGCGGTAAATATGGACGTGATTCTGTGTGCAGAATTATTACTTTTGGCAGTCTGCAGGCACGTGGCGCGGTTCGTGATATTGGACGTGTATATGGTATGCCATATTCTAAATCTGACGCGGTATGTAAATTGATACCTGCAGATGTAAAAACATTGAAAGAAGCCGTTGAAAAGACTCGTGAAATTCGTGAAATCATCGACAATGATTCTGATATGAAGAAAGTTATGGATATCGCAGAAGAATTGGAAGGTTCTATACGAAATCTGGGTCAACACGCCTGTGGTGTTGTTATAGGCGACAGACCAACAACAAAAATTGCACCAGTGTATCGTGATCCTGCGAACCAATTACCATCATGTCAATTTGATGGACATTATTTGGAAAGTGCAGGTTTAATTAAGTTCGACTTTTTGGGGTTGGAAACATTGGTTGTGTTAAAATACGCAGTTCAATTAATTCAAAAAACGCGTGGTATCAACATAGATTTAGATAAAATTCCAACCGATGACGAAGAAACAATGAAATTATGGCAATCTGGTTTAACCGAAGGTATATTCCAATTCGATGCGCCGTTTGTTCAACAAACATTAAAGAAAATGCACCCTACAAGTTTCTTGGAAATATCCGCTTTGAATGCATTAAATCGTCCGGGACCTATCGCGTTTATTCCACAATTTATTGCGCGTATGCACGGTGAAGAAGAAATTAAATATGTTCACCCATTGGCGGAACCAATTTTAAAAGAAAGTTATGGTATTATTGTTTATCAAGAACAGGTTATGCAATTAACACGCGCATTGGCGGGATTTACCCGTGGTGAATCTGATACTGTGCGAAAAGCTATGGGTAAAAAGAAAATTGAATTGCTGGCCGAACTTGAAGTTAAATTTTTAAAGGGTTGTGCCGACCACGACACATTGAAAGAAGACGAAGCAAAAGATTTGTGGGAAAAATTCAAAGAATTTGCAAAATATGCGTTTAACAAATCGCACGCTATCGCCTATTCTATCGTTGCAAACCAATGTGCTTATTTAAAGGCGCATTTCCCAGCAGAATTTTTAGCTGCCTCTATGTCCAGTAATATGAATGACACAGATCAATTGGCTTTGTTTGTAGATGATGCAAAAACCAATTTCAATATTCAAATTGTCGCACCGGATATAAACGAAAGTGAATCTACATTTACAGTTAAAAACGGAAAAATTATTTATGCACTTGCTGCTATTAAAGGTGTTGGAACCATTGCCACAGATGCAATTGTTGCAGAACGCGAAGAAAATGGTAAATTCAAGAATCTGACAGATTTTATCAAACGGTGTTCACCATTTATAAACAAGCGAATACTTGAAGCTTTTGCCAAGGTTGGTGTTCTTGATTCACTTGAACCAAACCGTGCATTGATATTTATGAATGCTGACGCAATTTTAGCATATGGCACAAAATCAAGAGAAACATCAAATGCGTTATCTTTATTTGAAAACACAACGGCAGATGATGTTACCAGTGACAGATTACGCAAAGATTTACCAAAAACAAAACCTTGGACTTTTATACAAAAACTTGAAAATGAATTGTCTGCACTTGGATTTTATATTTCCGCCCACCCATTGGACCAATATAAATCTTTAATATCTCGTTCTAATTTAAAGACAAGCGACAAAATAGCAGAGCTGGGCGATAGAAAACCAGTACAGATTGCCGCGATTGTAAATTCGTTTTCAAAGCGCACAACAAAAACCGGCAAAGAAATGTTGACCATAAATGCATCTGACAGCTATGGCAATATAGAAGGTGTCGCTTTCGGTGAAAACGCAAATTTATTGATGGATGTATTAAAATCAGAAACAGCAGTTGTTATTTCTGGCAAGGTATCTATTCGTGATGAACGCGTTTCTGTATTTGTAGATTCATTGATGCCATTATCAAAATGGGTCGCAAAAATAGCAAAAAGAATAAATATAGAAGTATATTCTCAAAACGCATTGGCGGATGTAAAAAAGGTTTTGAGTGCCCTGCCGTTCGGTATGACTCAGGTTGTTTTAAAATTACATTCTGCGGATAAAGTGGCGTCTTTGGTTTTAAAGCAGACGGTGGAATTAGATACTTCAACCGCAAAAGATTTAACAGCATTGGGAACAAAAGTGGTAATTGAATAATGAAACACATACCTGTACTTTTAGACAAAGTTCTTGAAACATTGGGTGATATAAAAAATCGCACAATTGTTGATTGTACATTTGGTGCGGGTGGTTATTCTCGTGCTTTCTTAGAACACGGTGCAAATGTGATAGCTTTTGATCGCGACACAAATGTTATTGCTGATGCTGAACAATTAAAACAAGAATACGGTGATAAATTCACATTTATAAACAAACCTTTTTCAGAAATCAAAGAATTAAATTCTGATGATTTTGATGATATTGTTTTTGATTTAGGTATTTCTTCTATGCAAATAGATAACGGTGAACGCGGTTTTTCTTTCCGTTTTGATGGTCCGCTTGATATGCGTATGAACGCGAATTCTGGACAAAGTGCAAAAGATTTAATTGAAACATTGTCTGAAAAAGAATTGGCTGATATTTTGTATGAATATGGTGATATCAAGAAATCTTATTTGATTGCGAATATTTTAAAAAAGAATTTGCCACAAACAACATTTCAATTGCGTGATTTAATCAAAAATCCAAAAGATGTTGCCCCTGTATTTCAGGCTTTACGTATAGCTGTTAATGATGAAATGGGCCAGATTAAATCTGCGTTAGATTCTGTCAAAGATTTATTAAAAAAAGATGGGCGTTGTGTGTGTGTGACATTTCACAGTATTGAAGACCGAATTGTTAAAAACACTTTCAGACAATGGAGTCAACCAATCGGAGACCCAAGATTACCAACCGTCAGCAATTCTGAATATGAAATGTTAAAGGTTTTTACCCCAGATGATACGGAATTGGAAAATAATCCACGCGCCAGATCTGCGCATTTAAGGGCGATAAAAAAACTATAAATATGGTGTTGACCTAAAATCTTGAATTATGTTAAAATACGAAACAAAGGAAAGGAAACTATGAAGAAATTACTAGCAATTTTATTTGGAACATTTGCAACGACTAATGTTTTTGCAAATCCTGCGTGTGCTGTTTGCACGGTTGCAATTGGCGCAACATTGACAATATCCAGAAGACTTGGGGTTTGTGATAACGCTGTTGCGGTTTGGTTGGGCGCTTTTTTGGTTATTTTGGGTTATTGGGCAATTAAATGGTTTGATAAAAAGAATTGGCATTTTTTTGGTCGTGATGCGATTTTAATGTTACTGTCTTTTTCAATGATTGGCGCGTTATATATTAAACATCTGGTTTATACACCTTGTTTCTTTGGTATAGATGCTTTCTTGTTATGGGCTATTGTTGGTGGAATTGTTTATATTATATCCCAGAAACTTTATGAATATATGAAAATTCGTAATAATAATCATGCACATTTCCCTTTTGAAAAAGTAGTTATGGCATTGGTTATGTTGTTTATTGTAAGTTTCTTGGTTTCTAAATACACGATTTAATTAAAAAGGAAAAATAAAATGAAAAAATCTGATAAAAAATTGTCTATGGAAGAAATGATTGAAAAATTGGATGCTGCAAAAAAAGCAAACCCACTTGATTTGTCATCTGATCAAGATTTATCAATAGCTTTGATGAACTTGGTATCTCTCGAAGAACACTTTTTCTTCAGTGGTGCAAAGACACAGAAAGTCGGTTTTTACGATTTAATTAACACTGTTCGTAATATGCGCAAAGAATTAATGGAACGCATTGTTAAAAAATCTGGTCCAGAAGATGGCGAAGTTTGGTGTATTTCTAAACATTTGTTGGCCGCTTCTATGCGTTTATACGAAGTTGGAACAAAAGCAATGGGCGCTGGCCGTAAGAAAGATGCTTATGAAATGTTTTCCAAGGCATATGATTTATATTCTCTGTTTTGGGGGTTAAATATGCACTTAATAGACTTAAACGGTGTTCATGAATCTGTTCCTGCTTTTTATGATGGTGCAGTCAAAGAATGTAAGGTTCCTGAAAAAAAAGAAACTAAAAAAACTGTAAAAACAGAAGAAAAAGTATCTAGTGTTAAACGCCTTGGACAATGGGTAAAAAACGCAGTGAATTGTTGTATAGAATAAACGCTTGATTTAGTATCGCAAAAAATGATAAAATAAAAACATAAATAAAGAGAGAACGAAAGTGGTGGGCATAAAAAATATTCTAAAATTATCTGCAATGGCAATGATTTTGCCGGGGATTGCTTTTGGGGTTCAGGCACAAAATCCACGTGGCAGTAACGCTGCAACGGGGCGAAATGCTTCTTATGTTCAAGAAGCAAACGCAAATGCTTCGCTCAGACGCTCTGCAACATCTGTTATTGCACGTAATGTGTCTGCAAACAGTAAAAAACATACTGTTGTAAATTCTCGTGCCGCTGCGGTTCAACGTTCTGTTGATGCTGGTCGTTCCGTTCGTTCTGGAAATAATGTTGTTTCCGGTGGTGCAAATGTTTCTCGTGCTGCAGCATCTAATGCAGTCAAAAAATCTGGCACTGTGATACATTCTTCTGCAAACAAGAAAAATATTTCATCTGATAAAAATACTTCTCGTGCAAACAAATCACGTGCAACAGCTGTATTTAACGATGTTTCAAAAATTGGTGGCGGATATGCGGCTTGTCGTGATTCTTATGCAACATGTATGGATCAATTCTGTGCAGCTGCCAACGAAACATACAGAAGATGTTTTTGTAGCGATAGATTTACAGACTTTCGTGATACAGCAAACGCTTTAGACGAAGCTTTGCAAATGTTGGCTGATTTCCAAAACAACAATTTAGATGCTGTTGATAAAACTGCCGCAGAAGTTAACGCAATGTACACTGCAACCGAAGGTGAAGCAGCTATTAAAAGAGACACATCAGCATCACAAAAAATGTTAGATAACATCAGTGATATATTGGCAGGCAAAAAGAAATCTACATCTAAACCAAGTTCAAATACTGGTAATTCAATTGGTGTTTTAGATTTGTCTGGTTTTTCATCTTCGTTGGATAATGTTTGGGGTGGTGGCGATGCCTTTGGTGGTGGCACATCTTTGTTTGGCGAAAATAATGATACTACAAATTTAGCTGAAATGGAAGGTAAAGAGTTATTCACATCAGCTAGCAATCAATGTTCACAAATTACCCGCGAGGCTTGCAATAGCGACGCTATGTTTAATTTAGCGCGTTCTTCATATTCAATATTGGTAACCCAAGATTGTAATTTATATGAAAAGAACATCAATGCAAAAAAGGCTTCTGTTGAAGAAACCGTTCGTCAGGCTGAAAAATATTTACGCGAAGCAAGATTGGAAGAATATCGTGCACACAATTCAGCAGACGTAAACCAATGTTTAACCAAGGTTGAAGAAGCACTTAAAAATCCGTTGGCTTGTGGACCAAATTATGAAAGATGTATGGATTATACTGGTCAATATATAAATACAACAACCGGCGAACCTATTTATTCAAAGGCTTTATTTGGTTTAAATAATTTAATTGTATTGGGCGACAGTGCTGATGTTTTAGGGGCAAATAAAGGATTTAATGATTTCCTTGATTCAAAAAGAATGTTTGCCGAAACAGCTTTAAATTCATGTCGCGATATTGCAGATACAGTATGGTTTGAATTTAAGCGCAGTGCACTTATTCAAATCGCACAAGCACAAGACACAAAGATTGAATCTGTAAAAGATTCTTGTGTTGCGACAATTAAACAATGTTATGATAAACAAACAGGTGCGATGGACAGTTTAGACACAACCGTTGGTGAAGGAGAACAAAGTTCTACAAAAGCAATATCTGCGGTTGCTGCACGTGGTATGTGTTATGAACGTGTTATGGCTTGTGCTGCATTGTATGGTGACCCAGACGGTTGTCAATATGATGACAAAAGCAAAAAATTAACCCCTGTTCCAAACAAAACTTGTGGTTTACAAGCATTGTTAGCTTTCGTTGATACTGTTGATAGTGTTAAAGTTGCCGAAGGATGCGAGGTTGCATTGGAAAAATATTTAGCAACAATTTGCCCTGACGAAGAAATCAAAGACGAAGAAGGAACTGTTATCAAAACAGTTAAATATGGTTCTTGCAAAACAAAACAAAAACAAGAATTGCGTGCCGCCTTGGAAAGTCGTATAAAAATATTCTGTGCAACAGATTTGGTTAAAAACGATGAATCTAATACAATCGGAACAAATGAAATATCTGCGTTTAATCTCGAAATCAGAGACCGCATAATCAAAGATGTTTTTGCTGAATTGGGAATTGGATTTTCTGTCGGTTGTGAAAGTCTGGATGGTATTTGGATGAATGGCGGCGACATAAAAAATCTGAATGCGGCAGATTTACATGCTGAATTCTATAAAAAATATTATGGTGTATCTATTGCAAATGCATCAAGTGTCGCGAACCTTAATCTTGAAGATGTTGGTTATTGTGTAAGTGGTAATTTAAAGACAACATGTCTTGAACAGAACAGAGACCCATCAGATAAAAACAAGATGCTTGAAGTTGCGTTGGCTGAATTTGATGAAGCTTTGAATCAATGTGTTTTAACCCCTGCTTGGTATGAAAGCAGATGCGATATGTTGGGCGGAACATATTTCAATCAACAATGCGAAATTCAAAATATCAGAAGTCCAAACGAAAAATAACAAAAAAACAGCCACCAAAAAAGTGGCTGTTTTTTTTAAATTGTTTTTTTATTCTTGACCATTTAATGTTTTTAACATTTTCATAACCATTTCGCGTTGACTGTCTGATGCAAGTCCCCAATATAAATTTATAAGCTGTAAAGATTCATTTTTAGACAACGGATCTGTTTCTTTTTGTTCTGAAACACGGCTTGAACGACTGGCCTTGGTTTCAGGTGGTATATTCCCCGGCAATCCAGAAAAGAAGAAAGCAACAGATGTTTCAAGCGCCTGACTTAAATCAAAAAGACGAGATGCCGGAATTCTGTTGCCTGCGGTTTCGTATTTTTGTATTTGTTGAAAACTGATTCCACATTTTTTTGCCAAATCAGATTGAGAAAAACCCAACATAACCCGACGCAATAATAAACGTTGTGCTATGTGAGAATCTACTTCGTTAATAACAACCGGTCTTTTTGCCATGGGTTATCCTGTTATATGAATTGTTTCCTTTATTAATAATATATATTTTTTCTTTTTATTTTGCAATGAAAAAACATATATGATATGCTTTTTAACATAAAGGAACGAAAGAAAATGAGACCAATTGTTTTATGTATTTTAGATGGGATTGGAATAAATAATTCCAAAGAACATAACGCCGTAGCAATGGCAAACATGCCGTTTTATAATGATTTAATTAGAAAATATCCTTGTTCACAATTGAATGCCAGCGGTAACGCGGTTGGATTGCCAGACGGTATTATGGGAAATTCAGAAGTTGGGCATATTACGATTGGGTCCGGACGTGTTGTAAATCAGTTTTTACGCAGATTTGAAATTGAAGATTTGTCCAAGAATGTCGAATTAAACAAATTTATAGAATCTGTTAAAAACGACGGTGGAATTGTTCATGTTTCAGGTTTGATGTCTGATGGTCGTGTGCACGCAAATATTGTTGATATAATTACAACAATTAAACATATATTAAAAAATGGGCTGCGTGTATGTATTCATTTTATAGCCGATGGTCGTGATACACCGCCACAATCTGCAGACAAATATATAAGAATGTTGAAAGACGAATTGTCGGCTGATTTTGATAATGAAAATGTATGGTTTGGAACAATTTCTGGTCGTTATTATACAATGGACAGAAACAAAAATATGGACCGCACAGAATTGGCTTTTTCTGCAATTGAAAAATCAGAATCAGAATATCATGCAGACACAATTGAACAGGCGTTATTGGGTGCTTATTCCCGCGGTGAAACAGATGAATTTATCAAACCAACTGTTATAAAACCAACAGAATTAACCACAAAAGATGGTTTTTTGTTCTGTAATTATCGCAGTGATCGTGCGCGTCAAATTATGCGCAAGGTTATTGAAAACGGCTGTCATATTTTATGTTTTTCCCAATATGGCGAAGGTTTGGACGAATTATGCCCTGCTTTATTAAAAGATGAAAAGGTTTTGAACACATTGGGTGATGTATTAGCCAAACACGGTAAATCTCAACTGCGCATTGCTGAAACAGAAAAATATAATCATGTGACATATTTTATGGATGCGGAACGCAATATAGATTATGAAAACGAAGAAAAAGTTTTAATTGCGTCACCAGATGTTGCAACTTTTGATATGAAACCTGAAATGTCTGCAAATGAAATAACGGCTGCGTTGTTGCCTCGACTTTCAAAATTTGATGTTGTTTTGTTGAATTTTGCAAATGGTGATATGGTTGGGCATACCGGCAATGAATCTGCTGCGATAAAAGCAATGGAATCTTTGGACAAACAATTATCAAAAATAGTTCCTGCGGTGCTTGATTTAGACGGGTGTGTTTTAATTATCGCAGACCACGGAAATGCAGAACAAATGTGGGATAACGAACATAATGTTCCATTGACATCGCATACGACAAATCCGGTTCGTTTTATTATGGTTTCTAATCATGAATTTACGGCACACGATGGCGGTTTATCAGATGTCGCACCAACAATTTTACATTTGTTGAATATAAAACAACCATCTGAAATGACTGGCAAATCGTTAATTTAATTCTTTTTACGCATTTTGGCAAAAAAGTTTTTAAGCAAAATTGCAGATTCTTCTGCATATTCTGGCATTTGAATTACATTTGGTTTCCATAAATGTCTGTCAGATTCATATATTTTCGCATTGCTAGTTATTCCACCGCCCTTTTCATCGCATGCTGCAAAATAAACATTTCTTATGCGGGCAAAAGATATCGCAGTTGCACACATAGAACACGGTTCTAATGTAACATAGATATCGCAATCGTCTAAGAATTTAACATTTAATTTCTTACATGCCTTGTTTATAGCAACGATTTCTGCATGCAAGGTCGGATTTTTGCTTTTTTGCACTCTGTTTTCGCCACGTGCAATTATTTTACCGTCACGAACAATAACTGCACCAATTGGCACATCATCGTGTAATTGTGCTTTTTTTGCTAATAAAAATGCTTGATTCATAAAATTCATATTGTAAAGTTTATACTATGAAATCAAATTTGCAAATCATTTCAGGAAAATATCGTGGTAAAAAATTACTTTTACCCCAAGATGCCCGTCCAACACAAAATATGGCGCGTGGTGCGTTATTTAACATGTTGAACGAAATATTGGATAAATCTGAAAGGATATCTGTGTGGGATGCGTTTGGTGGCTCTGGGGCATTTGGTATAGAATGTTTGTCCAGATATGATAAACCAATGGTTGTGTTTACTGATACCGCATCATCATCTATCGGAACATTAAAAAAGAACCTGAATTCAGTTAATGAAATTGCGACAATTGAAAGATTGGACGCATTGGCTGGTATATCTAAATTCGGTGGTATTTCAGATTTGATTTTTATTGATCCGCCTTATTCTGAATTTAATCTGGGCTGTGCATTTGTCAGAAAATTAACAAATGTTGCAAAAACAGGTGCTGTTTTAATCTGGGAATTGGAAAACACAAACACACCAAAATTAAACGAAAAATGGGAAATTTTGAAAGATAAAACCTATGGCCGTGCCAGATTTTTAATTTTACGTAAAAAATAAATCAGAAAAAACTTGATTTTTCGTGCTTTTTAATAAATAATATGCCCTGCATGACACCCTTGGAGGTCATGTAACAAAACAAACAAACCATTAAAAAGGATTTAAAATGGCTATACAATTAAACGCTGAAATTCGCAAAGTTGCTGGCAAGGGGGCCGCACGTGCAGTTCGCAAGAACCAAAACATCCCTGCTGTTATCTATGGCGAAAAGAAAGAACCTGTGTCTATTGAATTGAATGGACATGAATTCAATATGTTGTTGGGACAACCATCATTGCGAACAAAATTGTTTGAAATTACAACATCAAACGGCAAAGAAGACGCTATGTTGATGGATATTCAATATCATCCAGTATCTGACAAAGTTGTTCACGTTGATTTTAAACGCATCAATGTTAAAGAACCTGTACATGTTGTTGTTCCTGTAGAAGTTATCAATACAGAATCATCCAAAGGTCTTAAATTGGGTGGTGTATTGAATTTCGCAGTACGTAAGGTTGCTTTGATTGGTTTGGTATCTGATATGCCTGAAAAAATCACAATTGATTTATCAGATGTTACAATCGGCGATACAATCCACGGTTCAGATTTGGTATTACCAGAAGGTATTAAATTGGGCTTGCATATGGCTGATTTGGCTTTCGCTACTATCGGTGGTAAAATGCCAGAAGAAGCAGATGCAAAACAACAGGCTGCTGCCCCTGCGGCTGCTGCACCTGCAAAGAAATAATATCTTTGTTTCTGAAATTACAAGACCGCCCTTTCCGGACGGTCTTTTTTATTAGGAATAACAACCTTGAATAATTTTTTGTTTGACCACTTGAAATCAAAATAATAATAACTATATCTCAAACAAGTAGAAATTTAAGGAGTAAAAATTATGTCAAAAGTATTAGGTATCGACCTTGGAACAACTAATTCCGCTATGGCTTTCATGGACGGAACAGATCCAAAAATCATTGAAAACAGCGAAGGACAACGCACAACACCATCTGTGGTTGCTTTGACAACATCTGGCGACCAATTGGTTGGTATCACTGCAAAAAACCAAGCTGTCACAAATCCTGAAAACACAATTTATGAAATTAAACGTTTGATGGGATTGCGTTACGACAGTGCTGCAGTCAAAGAAATTCAAGCGCGTGTTCCTTATAAAATCGTAGCAGGTGAAAATGGTGATGCATGGGTTGAAATTGATGGAAAAAAATATGCCCCATCACAGATTTCAGCTATGATTTTAGCTAAATTAAAGAAAGATGCAGAAAGTTATCTTGGTGAAACAGTTACAGATGCTGTTATTACTGTTCCTGCATATTTTAATGATTCTCAACGTCAGGCTACAAAAGACGCTGGTCGTATTGCAGGTTTAAATGTATTGCGTATTGTTAATGAACCAACTGCCGCTGCATTGGCATATGGTTTGGATAAAAACAAAGATGGTGTGATTGCTGTTTATGACCTTGGTGGTGGTACATTCGATGTTTCTATCTTGGAAATCGTAGACGGTGTATTCGAAGTTAAATCTACAAACGGTGATACCGCATTGGGTGGTTCTGATTTTGATGCACGCATCTTGAAACATTTGATTGAAGAATTCAAATCTCAAACAGGTATTGATTTATCAAATGATAAATTGGCACTGCAACGTTTGAAAGAAGCCGCAGAAAAGGCAAAAATTGAATTGTCTTCAAAGACATCAACAGAAATCAATTTGCCTTTCTTGACTGCTGATGCAACTGGTCCAAAACATTTCAACACAACATTGACACGTGCAAAATTGGAATCTTTGGTTGAAGATTTAATTGAAAAAACAATTGAACCATGTCGCAAAGCATTGAAAGATGCGGGTTTGACAACATCTCAAATCAACGAAGTTATTTTGGTTGGTGGTCAAACACGTATGCCAAAGGTTGTAGAAACTGTAAAAGAATTCTTTGGTAAAGAACCACACAAAGGCGTTAACCCAGACGAAGTCGTTGCCCTTGGTGCTGCTATTCAAGGTGGTGTTTTAAAAGGCGATGTTAAAGATGTCTTGTTGTTGGATGTTACCCCATTGTCATTGGGTATTGAAACATTGGGTGGTGTATTCACACGTTTGATTGACAGAAATACAACAATTCCAACCAAGAAATCACAAATATTCTCTACTGCAGAAGACAACCAATCTGCTGTGACAATTCGTGTATTTCAGGGTGAACGCGATATGGCTGCCGATAATAAATTGTTGGGTCAATTTAATTTGGAAGGTATCGCACCTGCCCCACGTGGAATGCCACAAATTGAAGTTTCTTTTGATATAGACGCAAACGGTATCGTTCATGTGTCTGCAAAAGATAAAGGAACCGGCAAAGAACAAGCGATTTCTATTAAATCAGACGGCGGATTATCCGAAGAGGAAATCAAACGCATGGTTGATGAAGCTGCTGCAAATGCTGAATCTGATAAAAAGAAGAAAGAATTAGCAGAAGCAAAAAACACAGCGGAAACAGCAATATTCAGCATTGAAAAATCATTGAAAGAACATGGTGATAAAATCTCTGCTGAAGAACGCGAAGCAATAGAAACCGCAAAGAAAGATTTGTCTGATGAATTAGCAAAAGCAGATGCAACTGCTGAATCATTAAAGACAAAAACTGATGCCCTTACTGAAAAAGCTATGAAATTGGGTGAAGCCGTCTATAAAGCAGCCCAAGAAGCACAACAACAGCAAGGTGCATCATCAGAACAAAACACTGAATCTGGCGACAAAAACGCAACAGATGCAGATTTTTCTGAAAAATAATGTTTTATGGTTAATTTACTCCTATCCAAAGAACCGTCCAAATGGGCGGTTCTTTGTTGACAACGAAGATATCTGTGATACCATTAAATGTATAGAGGGGTAAATCAATGGCAGAAATTGTATCTAAAATAAAATCTGTTTTATTATCTAAATCAGAAATAAAAAACGGTTATAATTTGGAATTTTATAACCCTTGGTGGGGTCGTTTTGCAATAGAATATAAATATGACAGAGATCACGGCGCTATGAACAACCTTGTAAAATTATTGCGCGTTGGTGATTATGTTTTAATACACGGTAAACCTACTTTTGATAGAGTTAACGGCGAAATTGTAAAAACAGGCCCAGAAATTCGTGAATTTAGCATTGTTAAATATATGAAAAAAGAAACAGAAGAAGCCCGTAAATCTGGTCGCGAATTGGCTATTCCGAATATGAATGTTGTTGAAATGGATAAACTAGCAACAAATCTGTTAAAACAATTGAAACAAATAAAACAAAACAAACAAAAATGAAAAGCGCCCTTTCGGGCGTTTTTTTTATTTTTTTCCATAAATTGCATATTTTTTATTTTTATATGCTGCATAAGCCCTGTCTCCGTAAGACCAATGCCACCACTCATTTGGATAATTTTGGAATCCGACACTTTCAAGTGCGGTAATTAAAATTTTACGATTTGTTTTTTGGATGTTTGTTAAATTTTTAGAATATGTTTTAGAATTTAGGTTTGACATATATTCGCCACCCATATCAACAGGTTTGTTTTTGTATAACAAAATTATATCTGTTGCTCCACCCGTTTGATGTGGGCCGAAGCCACGTCTTGGATCTGCGTTCATTTTTCTGTTGATGTTTTCTATTTCAGATATTGATAATGTTGGGTGTTGTTTTATAAGTATTTTTATACCGTTTTCCCAATTTTTTTGTTGTTCGGCTATTGAACGATAACCACACAATATTTTAAAAGAATAATCTTTTGGCAGCAAATTTGTCGCTATCTTTAACATTTTAGCAACAGATTTGCGAACAAAAACATTTTGATATTTTACTAAATCTTCGTTGTTTTCTTTAATTGGTTTGCTGTTTATGATTGCAGACGGCAATATATGTTTTGCGCCAATTTTATACAAAAACAAGTTTATATAAACTTTATATCCGAACATATTATTTTCTTTTTTCACCGATATAAATTCCCATATCTGTTGCTATTTGCAATAATACATCGTCTGGTTCTACATAACGATTTGAAGTCATTACACCAACAATATGTGGATCTTTCACTTTTCGTCCTGCATCAAAGAAATCACTCAAAGATACCGTTTTGTATTCACCATTTTGTAATACAGTCATGACATTTGTTTCATTGTTTTCTATTGCTTTTAATGCAGTATCAGCAAAACCCATGGCTAATATTCTGTCGTTTGCAGTTGTATTGCCCGCCCTTTGCAGATGTTCAGGAAAAGATGTTCTGTTTGGTATATTTGCAGCATTTAATGCACGTGAAATCATATCTGCAGGTTTTCCAGAATGCCCACGAATTGAAATTGCTTCTGATACCATTATTATTCCATAATCACGTTTTGATTTTTTAATATGTTTAACCAAATTATCAACATCAAATTTTACCTCTGGTATCAAAATTGCATCTGCGCCAACTGCAACACCCGCGTGTAAAGCCAAACTTCCACAGGCGCGCCCCATTGCTTGAATAACAAACCATCTGTGATGACTGCGCGCAATTAATAACAATTGTTCTGCATAATAAGACAATTGTTGCACCGCTGTATCAAAACCAATTGTTTTATCGGTTAAAGGTATATCAAGATCCATTGTCTTTGGAATACATATTAATTGCAAATCTGAATATATTTCTTTATATAAATGTGCCAATGACAAACTGCCATTGCCACCAATCAAAATAAGAGCATCCAAATTCAAATCTTTTAATGATTTTTGCAATCTTTTATTAAAAGCACTTAATTTACCCGCGCGTGCCGCAGATTCAAAATTTGTTGCGTTTTCATTTCCGTTCGCCAGAATACTGCCCGATGAATAAGAATTAGCAAATAAAAAAGTGGCATCAGACAAATCTATTGTTTTTGCCGGTGATGAATATAAACCGTCCGTACCATCTTGGATACCTATTACATGCCATTTACGATGCTCACAGCCGTCAACAATGCGTTGAATAACGGTGTTTAACCCCGAACAATCGCCACCTGTTGTCATAATTCCAATTTTTTTAGTTGCCAATTTAATCTCCCTGTAAATTTGTCTTTATTATATCACAAATAACTTGACAAATAAATATTTTTTGTAATAATTTTGTCAAGTAGAAAACAAACAAGGGGGCTTAGCATGGCAACAACCAATATCAACAAAACAAAACGTTCAACAGATGAAATTATAAATGGGGCTGTAAATCGTCAACAATCTTGGTTGGAAAAACGTCGTAATTTTACACGCGAATTTTTGCGTAAATTTAATATGTTCAACACAAAACAGCCAGAACAAAAATCTGTAAAACAAAAAACAACAAACGAAAAAAATAAAAACACATTGCGTTCTTATTGGTTCCCTATGTTATGCGCGTTGTTGGTTGTTTTGATAGCCGTCGTTGTTATGTTGGTAAAAATAAACACTCCGGTAAAAGTTATTGCCCCTGCTGTTCCGGAACCAGTTATTAAACCAATTGATAAAACAAATTCTGTAAAAGAAATCACAAAACCAGAATTTGATATTGTAAGAATTGAAGAAAACGGCAAATTGGTTATTGCTGGCCGTACAATTCCTGGGGATAATGTTTCTGTTATTATGAACAACAAAATAATTGCCACAGAACACACAAATAAAAATGGTGAATTTGTTTTTGCACCTGCAAACGCATATAAACCAGGCAACTATGTAATTTCTTTGATAGATATAACAAAAAATATCAAATCTGAAAATTCTGTTTTTGTTTATATTTCTGAACGCGGATATAAAAATTCAACATCTTTGTTATTAACTAAAAACGGCAGCAAATTTTTGCAAGCTCCAAATGTAGAAGATGGTGATTTGACAGTATCCAAAATAGATTATCTTGAATCTGGCCGTTTGGTTGTTTCTGGTAAAGCTTTGCCAAAATTAAGAGTATCTTTGTCTTTAAACGATAAATACCTTGGTTATGCACGCGTATCCAGTTATAAAAATTATGGTCTGGGCGTTGATGTCGGTAAATTAAAAGAAGGCGCAACATATAAAATGAATGTTCGTTTACATGATGGCGAAGGCAATGTTGTTGCCGATATTGAACATAAATTTGTTATGCCAAATATGACTGGTGCTAATAACACATTTTATACCGTTCGTCGCGGGGATTGTTTATGGATAATTGCACGCAATTTCTTGCGCAAAGGTATCTTGTTCACAACAATAGCAAAAGAAAACAAAATCGAAAATCCTGATTTGATATTCCCAGAACAAGATTTAAAAATCCCTGTTAAATAAGGATTTATAATGCCAAAATACGTTCAACCTTATTATATGTCCAGAAATTTAAAGAAAGAACCAAATTGTCGCAAATTGATGGGACAAATAAGGGGTATAATGTATGCTAATTGGTTTGTTAATGTAAAATTGGAAGATAAACAAAAATTATTGGATTATATGCGCGAAATCGAAAGATATAATCTTTTATTACGATGGGAACGCGTCAGGGAAATAAGCAAATTTACACACGACCTAAACAACACATATAATCCCAAAAGAAATGGCAGATAATGTTTGTTGTCCAATATGAATACAAAATGGAATCTTCATTTCAAGATAACAAATTGGTGCGACTTAAATTGTCGACATTGTTGTGAATGCAGCGCCCCAACCCAACCATTAAAATTATTTTCATTAGAAAAAATTGAAAAATATATGTACGAAGCCGCACGCATGGACAAAAAACCAAATGAATTGTTAAGTGTTGGTGGCGGTGAAGTTATGGCACCTTATATTCACGGACAAGATAATTATATTCCAAATCTGTTAGATATTATTTATAAAAACGGTTTTATTCCAACACTCAAAACAAATGGTGTTTGGGGAAACAGCGACAGAACGCGTATTAAAATATTGTATGATATTGCAAAGTATGCTTATAAATACGAAAAATTAGTAACACTAGATATTTCTGTTGATGAATTTCATAACAATCAAAGTGGTGTTATAAAAATAATCAATGATATTACAAAAGAAATCGCTTTGTCTTATGCAATCAGAATTTGTCTGGTTGGTTTTAACACACAAAAATCATTGTTTGCATTAAATAATTTAGAACAAGAATTATCCAAGAAAGATTTTAATATCATTACAAATGAAATTGGTGATTGGATAATAACATCACCAGACGGTAAAAACACAATGTTTATATACAATGATTTTTCATCTAGTGTGTTTAATTCAGGTCGCGCAAAAATAAATAAAGTTTATACAAATTCTGGTCAACCAACTAACAGTGATAGACACAATTGTTTGGTGTTAGATAACAATGATATTGCAACCTATAATTACATATATCGCACACAAGTTAACAATCGCAGTTTAATTAAAATTATAAACTCGTTTCAACAGATTATTAAATAATATTAAAGTAAATATTGAACATGAATACCCCAGAAAAACTTTTTGAAGAAAATTATTCCATCGCTTCCGGTATGTTTGCTTTTATGAATTCAGAAGATGGCAATTATAGTTTAACAAATACTGTTTATTCTGACAATGAAATTGGACGAATAACAACATTATCAGAATTGTTTTTAGAATGGTTTTTATTTGATTCAAGTTATGTAAAAGACATTAAAACTTTTTTAGAAAAATCTGATTTAAAAAATGTTTTTACAGAAACAGAATTTATTGATTTAATGTGTGGTGGTGCGTACGTTGATGAAAATTTAATTTTATTTATTTCTAAAAAAATCCCCTTTCAAATACAAATAGACAAAATAAAAAGATTAAATCAAGAATCTGTATTGCAAAACCGTAGTGCATATTTAATAAAATCAAAACCAAATATAATCGAAAAAATTCATATAGCTGTACAAGAACGAAAAGAATTTGTTCGTGAATACAATCGAAAAAACAAACGCAGATTTTATCGGTTAAATAAAAAGCTTGTTCTTGAAAGAAACAAACAATGGCGGTTGAATCATGTTGAACAATATCGTGCATACCAATCACAATGGCGTCAAGATAACGCAGAACATTTAAAGAGATATTTTAAGAAATATCGCAAAACAAATGCTCAGGCAGTATCTGAACGCAAGAAAAAATGTTATGTTGCAAAACACGAACAATATTGCAAAAAGAACAAAGAAAATTACGAAGCAAATAAAGAAAGATATCTTGCACAACAAAAACGATATTACGCAGAAATAAAGCAAAAATCAGAACAAGCAAAACAAATTTGTCCAGCATATGTGTTTTTGTTAAACATGAAAAAAACAAACAAAGAACAATACTCGAAATTATACACCGGACAACAAAAACCGATAATAAAAATGCTTAAAACATGCCCTGCGTTGCAAAACACAGATATTAATCAATGTCCAGTTTGCAATAATGGAACCAAAACAAACATTAAAAAAGTCTGTAATCAAAAGATTTTTTCCGTCACGAATGTGATATCAAAGCTTAAAGTTATAGCCGACACATTAAAACAAAAACACATATAATTTTTTGCTTTACTTAATTTTCGCATTTTTCTACACTCTGTGTATATAAAAGGAAGGATTTTTATACAGATGGCGGTATTCCGCGATTTTTGTGCTGTTTTAAAAAGCGCAGTTTTTGCGTTATCTGTCGTTTTTGTACCAGTTTTTGCACAACCTTCGTTTGCAGATGATGCAATTACAGATTATTTTGCTGTCAAAATAACACCAAGATTACAAGATGGTTATAAATTCACTTTTTCTTTAAGTGCCGCCGGTTGTTATGATATCAAATGGGACTGTGCAAGTCTGGATGATGAAGAATGTGGCGCCGGACAAATGTCTGTATACCAAGAAGAATTGCCAGACAACACAGAAATTAAAGAATACAGAAGAAATGATTTCGTTGCTTCTTTCAAGAAAAAGACTGTCAACACAATAAAATTTGAAAAAACATATACCAACGCCAATACGCGTTATATTAAATTTAGAAGATCTGCTGATTGTGATTACAGGGGCTATAGCAAAACATCTGGTGCAATAGTTTTTTCTGGTGGTGGTACAGAAAGCATCGAAAACAACTATGCTGTAAAAGGAATTTACGGTTCTTTGGGCGCTGTGTTCCCTACCCATACAGATATCAGTCTGGGGCCAGATGTTGATTATAATATCATACAAGAATCTGTTCAAAAGCAGCCAAGTTTCCGCAGTGCTTTTGCAGGTTGCTCTGAATTAGAGGGTCAAATTCCAGAAAACCTGTTTTCTAATGGGTTGCGTGGTACCCCTTCTGACGCTATGTTCTTTGCAACATTTGCAGGATGTTCGAAATTGGGTACTGAAAACGGGTTGGGTATGTATGGAATACCTGCAAATCTGTTCAAAAGTATCAAAGGTGATATAACCCCAAGTTTATTTAGTAGTACATTTTCAGGTTGCTCTGGGTTGACTGGTGATATTCCAGAAGGTTTATTTGATACATTTGCAAACGCGACCCAACCAGAAATGTTTTTCAGAACATTTAAAAATTGTTCTAGCTTAACTGGTATCCCAAGATATTTGTTTCAGGGATTTGGTCGTCGTGTCACACACAAAACAACACTATTACAACAACAGTGCGGTAATTATGAAAACTTTTCTTCAGATTCAAAAGCATATGCTGAAACGTTTTATGGGTGTTCCAACATACAATATTTATATTCTACAGAAACAGGCACAAAAGAAACCATAAATTATATTCCAAGAATGTTTTTTGGTGATGTTTGTATTAATTCTGTCAATTCTGCCAAGGCCACTGCTGGTATGTTTGTTGGGGTTCCAAATATAAACGCGGGTTCACTTGGCATTGCAGAAACAGGCACAAATTTTTCAACTGCTAATGAACAATGTGAAGCATTAGGTGAAGCATCAAATGAAAATTTAGTAGCAGTAGAAGGTTCCGACCCAACCAGTGGATTACCACGAATCCTTAATGGTTTGTATCGTGTTGCAGATTCTAATGAAGAAGACAGTTTTTATAATCAAAGTTCAAATTCAACCAGAAAGCTTATGTGTGTAGTAAAAGGATCCAGTACAGAAAGACCGTTGGAAAAAATATATTTGTACAGAAACTGTTATAACGCAAGAAACTCAAACGGTATTGATTATAGTCATGTTAACACAAAAGGTATTTTCAGTGGTGAATTTGTTCCAAATGCCTATTTTGATGAAGAAAACCTTGAAATCAACAGCCCTGTGCCAGACCAGATAATAGAAACATATAAAACCAATGGTATAATGTACACCGTGGACATAAATGACAACAGATTGGTTGTTCCAGAATGTCCGGGATATGAATTTATCGGATACAATGGAATCCGCAGTTGTGCTGCTGATAATATGGGTAATTTAACCACGAATATCGAAGATACCGCTTCTGGAAAGGCGGTAAGATATTATAATGCAAACGGTAATGTTCTTTCATCTGCAGGGTTGAGATGGAATTCTTTATATTGTAGAAACGGCAGCGTCTACACACCAAACCCAGAAGAAACAATTCCAAATGATGTCCAACATATTGTGCAATTATATGGTGTATGGCGCCCACAGATGTATAAAATAACATTAAGCGATAATTTTGGAAAAGATCCTAATCTGCAAAACGCACCAAACAAAGTCGCAGGCCCAGATATTTTGTATGAACAATATCTCACGGAAATCTATCCAAAATCTTCCTATGATGCCCAAACAAGAACGGTCGTTGGCCCAGCATTGGTTAATGACACTTTACCAAATGTACCATCTGCACACGCGTGGAAATTCTTAGGTTATTGGTACACAGATCAAAGTATCAACAGAAGAATTCAAGTAATAGATGAAAACGGTACATTCATAGACGATTCTTATAAGGATAAAGCGGTCAGCCAACATACAAATTTAGTAGCCGATTGGCAGAAACAGACCGAAATAATATTCAAATGTAATAATGGAAATTATACCAGCAAGATTGGTGATTCTATTGTATTGGGTAAAACCCCAGGTTACAACGAAGATATAGTCGGTCAAAACACAACTGTATCTGCAAAAGAAGGCAATTTGTTCCCAAGTGATGAAACAGTTATATCAAGATGCGGTTATTCTAACGATTTTTACAAGGAACACAAAGAAGTATTCTGGCAGTGTGCACAACTTAGTGATCGTGATAACGTCATAAAATATTTGCCTGTATATGATTCGACAACCGGTGAATTATTAAACAGTATAACATACCCAACCGGAACATATACTGTAAGATGCACACCATCGTTCAGACCAAAAATATATACCTTAACATTGCATGGGAACAACGGAAACAATGCCCAAACACCTGATAAAGAAACATATACTTTATATGTTAAATACGATTTAAAATCTTTTGTTATAGATGAACAACAAGGCCTTACATTCGTAAGAGGTTATTATAGAGACTATAACCCAGTAAATCACGAAGTTAATACGCCAATATATGCTCTGCAGGACAATTCTGGAACAGGAACTAATTATATTCCATCAAATCCAGATGATAATAAATATGGAAAATTTGATGGTTATTACAGTGTGAGAGATGACAGTGGCAAACAAATAATTGCCCCGCCCGTCAATGAAGCACAAGCAGATTTACCTAAGATATCTGAATTAGAAAAATATATTGTTGATGGCAATATAGATTTATATGCACATTTTGTTGATTCAAGCACATCTTATGGTTTTAGCTGTGCAGAAAGCACCAGTGCAGCTGTTGAAACCGGCGTCGTATTAAACAGCATAATACCAACAACACCGGGTAATCCAAAATATGGTCTTATCAGTAAAACTGGTGGTTTTGATACACAAAACATTTGCCATACCGACAATCATTATTATTGGGTATGTAAAAAGACATATAACAGTCAAAACCAAAACGGTGAAAAAACAGAAACTTTCTGTTATAAACCAAATGATTCAAGCATAAAACCAGATGATTTAAATTGCGAATCCGTTATCAGTGGCGACAGTATCCAGACTGACGGGTCTATTGATTCTGTTGAATGTTATTCTTCTGTGGAACCACAGATAATAGATATTTATTTGTATGATAATAATGTGGAAAATGCTATTAATATAAAAGAAAGTTATGGTGATAAATTCTTGGACACCACAAAACAATTCGTTATAGACAATGTGAAACAACCAAATATGTATGAAGGTGTTTTACAGGGAAGATGCGCGACTGGTAAAAAGTTTATTGGTTATTATGAAGGACTGGGGCTGGTGATTGCGAGCAATGGTGACATAGTGGTAAATGCTTCACATTTTGATGAAAACCCAACAAACATGTATCCAACCTGTATTTATGATAATCAATATAATGTTAATTTATATTGTGATACGAACAATACTAAACTAATACAAAATCCAACCTTGTTGTCTTTTGGTGCAGAAATTAATTTCCCAACCAATTTAAATAAAACAATAAACCAAACAAGTCCGATTTGTACCGAAGCAGAAGATTATGTCCACAAAGGCGAATGGGAATGCACAAAATATACACTGTCCAGCGGAAACAATCCTGATACAGCAAGTTCCCCTAACCCATTTAATTACAAGGTTTCTGACAATAATTGGACCACAATTATTCCTGCAAACCATAACCAAGAATTATACAGAATAGATTGCCATCCAAAATGGGAATCAAATGCGTACGAAATCATTTTGAATCTGGGCGAAGCAAACAATGCCCCAACATCTGAAGTTGAACAAGGTACATCTAAATTATATGGTGTACATGCAAAACAATTGTATAAAGATATTGGACATTCTATAAACTTCTTTAACACAGATAATATTGAAGAACCATCATGGTTAAAACACAGATTTGATGGATACTATGGAATTATAGACAACAATGAAACAATGGTTATTAACCCACAAAGAAGCAGAAAAGCCACCATCAGCGAAGAAAATTATAATTCATTGGTATATGATGTTTTTGATAACATGGAATTGACCGCTCATTGGACCCGTTTTTATAAAATAACACTGGACAATGAAGATTCAGATGACGATATCAATAATAATACCCCAGAAGACACCAACGGATTGTCTGCTATGTACACAGACCACACATTGGTTAACGCAAATGAAAGTTTTGTTTCTGACTCAGGATTGGGCAGCACTGTACAAGACGTGGAAATAAACACCAACACATATGGAATACCTTTGAAAACTGGTTATACTTTCTCTGGCTATGTCGGTGAAGGAACCTGTGATGCGTCCGAAAAAACCGCCGCTGGTTTATGTCCTATGGCAACAACAACTGCAAGCAGCAATAATGTCTTTATCGTATTTAATAACAGAGCAAAAGAAATTATGAAAAACCTGTCAGATGATGACACGGTATGGTATGCAACATGGAATCCTAATAAATATAACATTGATTTATATCAAAACTATGGCGATACAGACCAAAAAGTTGCAACAGTTTCTGCAACTTATGATGACTATGTGCCAACAACATATAAAGAAAACAATGTCGACAAACCATTAACTATACCTGTTCGCAAAGGATACACATTTACCGGATATTGGGACACAAGAGATAATTCTGGAAACAAATATTATGGTGTTTCATCAAATGGTGCTATTGAATCATTAAAAATGTGGCAAACAGCTGGCTCTGGTGTGTTATACGCACATTGGGAACCAACAAACTATTCAATTAAATATGACACAGCCAGTATGGCAAACGCCGTATGGCCACAAGATTACGAGGCACCTGCATTATATAATATAGAACAAGATAATTTTGACATACAAAACCCAACAAAACCTTACTATGTGTTTGCTGGTTGGTGTGATGATACAAATTCAAATTGTTCACCTTCATTTAATCCATATACGGTTCTTACAGATTCTGCAAGAGATATAACATTGTATGCAAAATGGGAACCAATAACATATCATATAGAATATAATCTGGGCGACGCCAACGGAAGCATATCCAAACCAGCCACTACAAATTATATTTATACCGATTTGCCACTGGCGCTTAACGATATACAATGGATTGGGCACACATTCCAAGGTTGGTACACAGACCAAAACACCAAAACCACAAGTATTACAAACATCGTTGATAACACACCAGATAACAACGATGACAACACAATAACTTTATATGCAAGATGGGGTGATATTGTATGCGAAAACAATCAATATTTTGATACCGCATCTAATTCTTGCAAGGGGTGCCCTGCTGCATATCCATTGTCGAACAAAGCAAACCTTGAAACTATGACCATGGAAAATTGTTATTCTGAACTTAAAATTGAAAAATATATAAATGATGCTTTGTACGAAACACTTGAAACAAGAAAATATAATTATTCTTCGGCCAGACAATCTGGAATATTGTTGTCTGATTTAAATTCAGAACAAACGGCTTCCCCATTGGACGGTTATGAATTACAAAAATGGACAAATTCAACGGGCGATATTACATATAATTCAAATTCTGTGTTGGCAGCAGAAAACGGGCTTAACATCTTGCATGGATATTACACAGCAAAAGAAATGTCTTATAATTTGTACTGTGATTCAAATGTTAATCCTAAAATTACAACAGTTGTGAAACATTTTGATGAGACATTTGATATATCTGATAATAAACAGTTGATAATAGATTCTTGTTCTGCATACAACAATACATATGATCCTGTAAAATGGACATGTATTAAACCAAGCGACGCGACAATAAGCCAAGATTTTGACATTGATGCAACGGGTGTTAAATGGGAAAACGGCTATCTGGAACAAGTGTCTTGTTTTGCAACATGGAACCCAGCTAAGATAAAAATCGTTTTAAATTATGATAATGGCGACGATGATAATACTGAAATATATCAGATATATGGTGAACATTTTGAAAATGCCGAAGGTGTTGAAATCAACAGTATTACTGCCCCAGAATGGAAAGGACACGGTTTTACAGGATATTGTTTGACCAGACAAGCTTTACCAATTCCAAAGAATCCGGACGGCTGCGATGCTTTGATAGATTCAAATGGTAATTTTGTCGGTGGAAAATTAACAAATACAACATTTAACAGAAGTGATCTTGTAAACGGTCAAATAGATTTGTGGGCGCATTGGGTTATTGCGTTCTATAATATAGAACTTGATAACGGTGAAGGTTCAGAAGGCGGTTTGGGACACCTTTATATTGACGAAGGTTCTTTCTATGCCGACCAAGAATTTAAGAATTTTGTTGGAAACACATCAAATTCTGCAAATTTAACTGCGTTCTTGCCAACGAAAGCAAATTATTCTTTTGCTGGCTACACAAACAGCAGCGACGGTGTCTTAATGGTTAATAAAGATGGCACCCTGACCCAATATGGAAAATCTGCAATAGATAATATTATAAACACAGGCGATTTAAAATGGGTCGCACAATGGAGTGCAATAAAAACAATAGTTCTTGACCCTGGTGCCGAAGATGCGGTTTCAGGCGATATAAACCATCTTTACATTTATGCAGACGCAATAAATGGAAATGATATTTATAAATCTGTTGTATTTGCAGACGAAAACAAAGTTGTAAATAGTTTGCAAAACGACAATTTGCCAAAACGCACATGGTATACATTTAATGGTTTTGTTGATTCTGGTTTAACAGAAACAGTTAATAAAGACGGTCTTTTTGTAAACACTGATTCATTCATAGCAAATATAAGAAACATGTCAGAATTTACAACGACATGGACTGCAACATGGAACAGAATAAATTGTTCTGTTGGTAATAATGATACAGTTGCTGAATATTTTGACACGGCTACTAACAGTTGTCATCAGTGTCCTGATGGATATGGTTATTCTGATACAGATACAAATTCAGCAAATGGTTGTTATAAAAAAGAATCTTGCAATCCATTACCATTAACAATTGAAAAATGTAATGAAGTTCATCCAAAAGCGACCAGTTGTGAATATATTGGTGATACAACATGGAATGTATATTATCCAAAAACAACTGATATAGATGGTCGCTGTCAAATTAACGCTACAAATTGCACTGTTGGTTATAAAGAAAACAACGGTGTGTGTGAACCTATAACATATACAGTTGAATTCCATGGTAACAGTAACACAAACGATATACAGATGGAAAATCAATTATTTGTATATGACACAAACACTAACTTGAATTTAAATACATTTGAAAGAAATGGTTATATTTTTGATGGTTGGTGTCATGGTGCCGAAACCTGTGATACGATAATCACAAATGGTGCTGTGGTCGGCCCAGATGGAGATGTTGCACATTTATCAACGACAGACGGTGCAACCGAACATTTATACGCACAATGGCACAAAGATACATATAATGTAAAATATTACGACGGCAGTGTTGAAATAACTAATTGGACAGGCCCTGTACATCCAAGCACATATCAAATAGACGAAGAATATCAAATAAGCACCCCTATAAAAGACGGTTATGAATTTACTGGTTGGTGTGTTTCTTCTGAAATATGCGATGAACAAAATTATCATAAACCATACACAATAGAAAAAACATTCTATACTGATTTGAATTTGTATGCCCAATGGAACCAGTTAGATTTGAATTATGCGTTCTATTGTGATTCAGACAATTCAGATTTAATTGTTTCTGGCACAAAAAAGACAGGTCAAACAATATCTATTCCAAGTGTAAATACTTGTGAAAACAAATATGGTACATACAGATTTACTGGCTGGATTTGTGATACTGGTGCCGCGTTTACGAATACCGCAACATCTATTGTTCCAGATATGACATTAACATCAATAAACTGTGTTGCACAATGGGAAGAACCAGAATGTATAACAGGTCTTGATTCTGCTGAAAAAGGTCAATATTTTGACGGTGCGACAAATACATGTATTGCCTGTCCAGATGCTTATCCTTTTGCACCAGATGGGGCGACATCTGTATCACAGTGTTATAATATAGAAAACTGTGGCACCACACCGCCAGAATGTACATCACCTGCGATATCTTGTAAATTTAAAGTGGAAGATTCTTGGACTATATTAAATGGCGAACCGTCCAGAATACCTGAAAATTGTATCATAGAAGACACAAATTGCCTTGTTGGATATGTTGTTGATGAAACCTTTGTTATAGATTCAGAAACTGGCGAAGAAACATCGCTTACACAAAATAAATGTAGACCTATAAAATACACAGTGTATTTTAGACCTAACAGCGGTGTACCGAACAGAACTTCTACACAATCTTTCAATTATGGTGAAACAAAACAATTGATAAAAAATCCATTCACAAAACAAATGAACACTTTCATTGGTTGGTGTCAAGGAAACATGTACACTGCAGAATGCAATGACGAAGATATCATTGCCGACATGACAAGCATCGGTCCAGATGGGGATATACAATATTTGACCGAAGTAGACAATGATAAAGTATATTTACACGCACAATGGCGCGAATTCACATGTGCTGACGATGAATATTATGACAGACGCGAAATAGCGTGTAAAAAATGTCCTGATTTGTTCCCTAATTACATAGAAGGCAGTTTAACATCTATTGATGATTGCTTTACAACAATCACTGTACACAACAATATAAACGATGAAACAGAAGAATTAGATGTTCCATATATTGCAGAATATATAAATGGCATACCTCTTTCAGAAATATGGCCTCAATATGTAGAAGGTTATGCTTTCAAAACATGGCAAGACGAAAATGGTGTTGATTATGCAGACCAAGAAAACGATGTTTTGACTGTCGGTATGCTGGACGTATACGGCTATTATGAAAAGAGCAAATTAGATTATAATGTCTATTGCAACGATGAAAAATTAGACCTTGTCGGATATGAACAAATCAGTTATGGTGAAAACTTTAATCTTGGAAATTATAAAAATTCGTTATCCGAATGTCCTGATGCAGAAGATAAAGTATTTAATGGTTGGTCTTGTGTCAGCAACGCATATAAGAGCAAGATAAAGAATTATAGTATAAACACAGAAAACATTTCTTGGGCTGAAGATACAGGGACAGTGATTTCTTGTTATGCAAACTGGCGTTATAATACATTTACTGTGAAATTTGATGCAAATGGTGGAAACGGATTCAAAAACGATGTTGTTTGTGAATATGATGATTATAATTGCGACATCAGAAATAACAAAGAAACCGAAATAAATAGATTTGGTTATAGATTATTGGGCTGGTCAAAATCTGCAGACAGTGATGTGATTTCTTTCACAAATAAAATGACTGAAAACCCACCATATAACGAAACAGAAATCACTTTATACGCTATATGGGAATTCGTTTGCGAATCTGGCAAATGGCTGCGTGTCGGCAACGAAAGAATATGTATGTACGAACAACAGACAACCCACCCTGCAATGGTTATACACAAAAACAATGTTCCATATTACATAATGTTGACGAAAGATCCGGAAATTCCGATAAACAAGGATTCATCACGTAAAATGCATGTTGAATACGGTGGTGACAGATATAATGCCCACGACGCATCTGTGTTCTGATAATCAATTTTAAACAAAAACAACCGGCAAAACGCCGGTTGTTTTTTTATCTTGGTGCGGGCGAAGGGAATCGAACCCTCGTCTAAAGCTTGGGAAGCTTTCGTTCTGCCATTATACCACGCCCGCGTGGGTACACACTGTAATTGTATATCATTTCAAAATAAAAATCTAGTTATTAAAGTACATATTTGTATTTTTTATTCTTTTGTTTTAGCGCGGTTTGTGTCAGAATCTACAATGAAGTGATATTAAGGATTTTTTATTATGACTAACAATGAAATTCGTCAGGTTTTACACAATGTAAGTGCCCTTTCCAACTGTATGGATAAAGAACATCTAAAAAAACTGCTCTGCACACTTACGAACGCACACAGCAAAAAAACTGGTGCGTTTTTCTTTTTTATAGATATAAAAAAAGAAATTAAAAAGATTATATCTGATCTAACAAAAATGGACCATGTGAACAACATTATAAATCGCAGAACTATGAAACAAATATATGCTATTATGGGCGATTATGAATTTTATCCAGTTTGTAAATTGTGTGGTCAGCCAATTAAAATCAGCACTTATGAATTAAAACACGAAAAACAATCAGACCAGATGTCGTTCACATGGGATCATATGAAACCAAAATCTCAAGGTGGCAGCTATGATATGTCGAATATGCAACCAACACACAAAATATGCAATGCCAGACGCGACACCAAACCTGTATATCGCACAAAACATCAAAAGAAAGGTGACAAAAAATACAAAATAACGATAACCTTAGATTTTCAAGTTGCACCTGATATGGAACACAAATACAAACCTGCACATTTTGGGTTAAGAAAACAAGATTCTTGGTGCCACAAGAACCGTTGTTGTCGTTGTTACGGCTGTTAAACCCAAGAAATATTTGACTTTTAGAAAAAAATAATACATAATATCCCTGCAAATCCCAAAAGATTGCCATTTCTATACCCCCTGTGCACGGTATGTGCAAGGAACATCATCCGGCGAGTTTCGCTCTTGATGTTGGTTTTTTTATGTGCAATTTTCGGGGAAAACAAGATAACAAAAAAACAAGGAGCAAAATTATGGCAACAGTTATCAGATTGGCACGTTATGGTGCAAAAAAACGCCCTTATTATCATGTCGTTGTGACAGATTCTCGCAATGCACGTAATTCAGGCGCTATATTAGAAACAGTTGGTAAATACAACCCAATGTTGGCAAAAGACGACGAAAAACGCGTTGTTTTAGATATTGAAAAAATTAAATCTTGGATGGGTAAAGGTGCAAAACCATCTGACCGTGTTTACAAATTCTTGGTAAACGCTGGTTTGGTTGCTGCAAAACCAATTCCAACACAAACAAAGAAAAATCAACCTTCTGAAAAAACACAAATGAAGGCTAAAGATAAAGCTGAAAAATTGGCTAAAATAGCAGAAGAAAAAGCTGCAGCAGAAGCCGCTGCAAAAGCAGCCGCAGAAGCACCAGCTGAAGAACCAGTTGCAGAAACTGAAACCCCTGCTGAAGAAGCATCAACAGAAGCTGTTGCTGAATAATAATTTTGTAATCTTGAATACTTGGTGGGGAAACTCACCAAGTATAATTTTCTGTTGATAAAAAAACAAGGCTAACAAAATGCAGAAGAAATCATATGTTTTACCAGAAACTAAAACAGCGAGAATTGCAACAAATGGTATTTTGCTGCGTCTTAGCCCTATTGTGTTTGCTAGACCTGATAATAATAAAAGCGAAACAATGTGCCCTTTCAACAACCAATGGTGTGTTGAAAAGCAAATTATTTTAGACGAATGGACCAATGCTGTTAAATTATATGCCAAGCAAGGTAAAAATTATATGTTTCACACTTGTGGCAATATGTTTGATGGTTGTCCAATGAATCTTAAATCTTTGTGTGCAGAGCACAAAACCAGACAACGTGGTTAAATAATGGATACGGAAAACAAAATTTTGGTTGGAAAAATTGTTGCACCTCAGGGTATTCGTGGTGAATGCCGTGTGCAAACATATTCTGAATCAGAAAAAGATTTTCAAAAATTCCATATTATTTCTACAAAATTCAATTCTGAACAGTTTCATTTTGTTCGCGTTTTAAAATCTGGACTTATAATCGCAAAAATCGATGGTTTTGACAGTAGAAACGCCATTGAAACATTACGTGGCGTAGAATTGTTTATATCGCGTGATGATTTACCAAAATTGAAAGACAACGAATATTATCAATCTGATTTAATTGGTTTTGATGTTATTCGTGATAATAAAAAAATTGGGACAGTTGATTGTTTTCAAAATTTTGGTGGTGGCGATATAATTGAATTGGATAACGGTGATATGGTCGCGTTTGCAGGTGCCATTGTAGATTTAAACAATAAAACGATAAAGGTTTTATAATATGTTAAATTTTGAAATAAATGGGACTTTAGCAGACAAAAAATTCAAAAACACCATAAAATCTGTTATGCAGTTTGCAGACAACCAGTTGGCAAAATACCCTGACCTTATCGACAAGAAAAAATCTGTAAGATATTACGAAATTCATTCTTATTTAGAAGAACATTTAAATAAAGTATATTCAAAACGCGGACTGGTTTGCGATTTAATAGATTTAACATATCGGTTTCCTATCAAGGCGCCGATGGTCAGAAAAAAAGTCAAAGATTATTTTGAATCACAAATTAAAACATACAGTTTAAGCGAACGTCCATATTCAAATGCAATTGCTGGATACCCATATAAATCAACCAATATTGTAGATTTGTTGGAAGAAGTTGAAGCAGTTAGGAAAGAAAGATATGAATTAGGACTTTCCAGACAAAAATATAACGACAGATAATATAAGGGCTTGATAAAATGTTTATAGACGGAACCACAACTAAAAAATGTCCACAAAAATCTAACCCAGATATTGTATGTCGGAGATCTTTGGTATATCAAGCATTACATGGTGTTGAATTATCATATGATTCTACATTTAAATTGGATAATATAATCAAAGAAGTTTGTGATTTTTGTATCAAACAACACGCAATTAACGGAAAATAATATGCATTTTAATATATTGACTGTTTTTCCAGAAATGTTTCCAGGAACCCTTGATAAAGGGGTTGTTGGTCGTGCACTGGAAAAAGGAATTTGGTCATATAATGCAATCAATATCCGTGATTTTGCTATAAACAATTACGGCAGTGTTGATGACGAACAATTTGGTGGTGGCGCCGGTATGGTTATGCGCCCTGATGTTCTGGGAAATGCGCTGGATTCTATTGAAAACAAGGGTAAAATCATATTCTTTTCACCGCGCGGAAAACAATTAAATCAAAAATTAGTGCATGAATATGCAAAATATGATACAATAACCCTGCTCTGTGGCAGATACGAAGGCATAGACCAACGCGTCATCGATGAATATGACATAGAAGAATTATCTGTCGGAGATTATGTTTTATCTGGTGGCGAAATTGCTGCGCAAATTTTTGTTGACAGTACGGTTCGCGTATTAGATAATGTATTAGGTGGCGGTGCAGAAGCCGTCCAAAATGAAAGTTTCGAAATCGGCGGGCTTGAATGGCCATTATACACCCGTCCGTCAGTATGGCGTGGACATAAAGTCCCAGAAGTCCTGCTGTCCGGTCACCATGGCAATATCGAACGGTGGCGGAAACAACAATCGGACGAAATAACAAAAGAACGTCGTCCGGATTTAATAAAGGAAAACTAAAATGAGCATAATACAAAAAATTGAACAAGAACAAGTTGCTAAATTAAAAGGCGACAAAAAAATCCCTGCTTTCAAAGCCGGTGATACTGTTAAAGTTCATGTTAAAATTAAAGATGGGGACAAATTCCGTATTCAGATGTTTGAAGGTGTTGTTATTGCACGCGATGGTGGAAACGGAAACAACGCATCTTTCACAGTACGTCGTGAATCTTATGGCGTTGGTGTAGAACGTAAATTCCCATTATATAGCCCAGCAATCGAAAAGATTGAAAAAGTACGTGTTGGTAAAGTCCGCCGTTCTAAATTGTTCTTCTTACGCGGTTTGTCTGGTAAAAAGGCTCGTATTGTTGAAGATTTGTCTGCTAACGCAAATAAATCTGAAGACTAATTCAGTTTGTCTGAATAAAATAAAAACTGTCCGTATGGGCAGTTTTTTATTATTTTGTATTTTGCTTTTGTAATAACAAAGGATTAATTAACGGAACAGGTTTATAATCGGTCATTTCCACACAGACATTTATACAATTTTGATGATTTTGAAAATCATAACCGTTTATATGAATATGTCCGTGATAATTTACGATTCCTGGGACACTGCCAAATTCTGGCAATGGTTCGTGTGATAATATTGCATGATTTTCTGTATCATAAATAGGATGGGAAAAAACTTTATCAAATCCGGCTGCTTTCCACCATGTTTCAGAATGATTCATATCATGGTTGCCACGAATAAGATATTTACGACCGTGCATACGACCCAATATTTCATGAACTTTTTCTTTTGATGCATCATACATAATATCGCCCAACCAATAACAAACATCTTGTTTTTGCACAACCAGATTATAGTTTTTTATTATTGTTTCGTTCATTTCTTCAACAGAATGAAATGGGCGATTTGCAACCTTGATAATTCTTTCTGAATAAAAATGAGGGTCTGAAAATACATATACCATATTACAGCCCCCTTATTTTTTGTTGCAGTTGATTTGTGCCCAACATAATATATTCCCACGGAACAATTGGTGTCATATATTGGTCTTTGTTAGCACTATAATCTTGTTCCAAGACCTGTGATTTTTCTGTGTCTGGAACAATATCTAAACCAGATGTTTTATTCGGCATTTGCAGGTTTTTAGTTGTGTATAATTTTTGATATTCAACCGTATCCCAGAACATATTTTGTGTTTCTTCCAATGTTACATACGGAACAATATGAATCACATCATAAAAATGTCTGGATAAACCATCTCTCGAAACAACGTTTTTATTTATAGAATATAACGCATATATTTTATCCCAGAAAGTCTGTTCAAATTTAATGTTTGGTATTTTTGTTGATACTTCGCTTTCTTTGATTGAATAAGGAACAACAGAATTAAATTTAATTTTATCAGAACTGTAATGACGTGGAATAAATTCAATACTGATGTAATCTTTCAATTTTGGATTTACCATAGAAGCATATTGAATATGCAATGTTGATGTAGAATGTCTTGGTAATTCAGGACGTTCTGCACGCCATTGTGCATCTGTAATGATTTGGAATTTACCAAATTCACTTAAACCTGTTTCAATTTTTTCTTTCAATTCAGTAAAAATATAATCTCTAAATCTGCTTTTGAATTTACCCAATTGACCGACACTGCGTGTTGGAACAACTTCCTTGAAATCAAAGCACGCCAAGTCAATATCTTGATTGATTCTGTTTCCCATGTGATAAATTTTGGATATTGTACCACCACCAGTGAACACAAAATTATTACAAAAATATGGGAATTGAAAAATTTGATTCAATATATTGCATTCAATATAATCTCGCTCTGCTGCCAATGGGTTTTGAGCAAGACAAAATGAATCTAAAATCTCTCTTTTTACTTCATACATACTCAAATTATATACACAATATTTTATTTTGTCAATTTTTTTATTAAAATATTTTATAAAATTTGACTTATATTAAAAAGCCTTGTATTATTATAACCATGATTAAAAAGACAGTGTTTTTTGCCCTATTTTGTGTTTTTACCATGTGTTTTTCCGCACATGATTCTTTTGCTTATATAGAAAAAGACACCGCAATATTGCGTGTTATGAACAAAGCCGCGGGAAAAACACAAACAGTGTTCGCAGCAAAAGACAAAAATATCCGCATCGAAGGCTTAACAATTAAAGTAAGAAGTTGCAAGCAATCCGACCCATTTGATGCTGAAAATTATTTTGCTTTTGTTGAAATTTATACAAAATCAGACTTGCGTATTTTCAGTGGTTGGATGAACCGCAACGAACCGGGACAAAACCCGCTGCAAGATGACGCTTACGATGTTTGGCTTGAAAAATGTGAATAAATAAAATGAAAAAAAAGAAAACAAAAATTCAACAAATAAAACGCATTATTAAAATCACTGTGGCCAGTGGACTGTTATTATTGTTTGTTATATTGGGGTTTTTTGTTCAATACACAAACAAAACATATGAAAATGCGAATATGAAAAACTGGAAAAAACTGACAGATTCCCAAAAAATAACAACATTGAATTATATTGTAAAAAACAACCCAGATTCAGAATTAATGTTGTCTTGTATGAATAAAATTTCCACTTTACCAGACGCAAACGAAATGATGGTTCGTGATGCAGCCGCTTTGTGTTATAATGGTATAAAATTAAACATTGAACCAGATGAAAAATAGTTTTGTTTTTCTTTTATCTGTATTATTTGTTTTTGGTTGTACAAAACAATCTTTTATTGGCGAAGAATATCTTGGGGCAAAATATTTAAAATCTCCACTGGGTGAAGAAAAAGCCCCTGACACAGACCCACTTATCAGATTTGATGCGTTTGATTGTACCACATTTGTAGAAACATCACTGGCACAAGGTGACATTAATAAATTAAATAAAATCAGATATAAAGACGGAAATATAGATTTTATGAATCGCAACCATTTCATAGAAACAGATTGGTTAAACAATAACCAAGATTTATTTGAAAATGTAAGTGATTTATATGGTAAAACAGCAACCAGAACTGTTATAAACAACAAACAAAATTGGTTGTTAAAAAAATATAATTTAAAAACAAACCTGAAACCACAAAGGGCTGAAATAAAATATATTCCATATGAAAACATAAACAAAATAGAAACAAAAGAACCTTTGATTGTGTTATTTATATATAAAAACCCAAATATTTATGATAAAATAGGTTCCGATATAGCGGTTATTCATATGGGCTTTTTATTACCAAATGGACAATTGCGCCACGCGTCCAGAAGACATGGTCGTGTGATGGATACAAATTTTGATAAATATATTAGACAAATCGCAAAAAACGAGCATAATATCGGAATAACATTGGTGAAAATAAAATGAGTGAAGAAAAAATTATTCGTATAGATATGGAAACAACCACAGACCATGCACATAAAGGTAACGATAAACCTGTGCTGTGTTTGGGCATTGAATCATCTTGTGATGAAACCAGTGCGGCCGTTGTTGACAGTGATAAAAACATTCTGGGGCATATAATTTATTCCCAAATTCCAGAACACCAAAAATATGGTGGTGTTGTTCCTGAATTAGCGGCACGTGCACACATATTGGCGGTTGATGAAGTTATTAAATTGGCCCTTGAACGCGCAAACAAAACCATAGACGACATAGATGTTATTGCCGCTACTGCGGGCCCTGGGTTAATTGGTGGTGTTTTGATTGGATGGATGACTGCAACTGGTATTGCAAACGCCACAAACAAGCCACTGGTTGCTGTAAATCATCTGGAAGGACACGCACTCGTTCCACGCCTTAAATCTTCGTCTGCAACTGATTCTGCAACCAATATTGATGTTGAATTTCCATATTTATTAATGTTGGCGTCTGGTGGACATTGTCAGATTTTATTGGTTCACAATGTTGGCAAATACGAAATGATTGGACAAACATTGGACGACAGCGCCGGCGAAGCATTTGATAAAATTGCAAAAATGTTGGGACTTGGTTATCCGGGTGGCCCAATTGTTGATAATCGTGCAAAACTGGGCAATCCAAAAAGATTTAATTTTCCACGCCCATTGTGCGATAAAGCCGGATGCGATTTTTCATTTTCAGGAATAAAAACCGCCGCTCGTATGTTGTTGGACAAAACACCACAAGATGAAATAGACGAAACATTTATAAATGATTTTTGTGCGTCTTTTCAACAGGCTATCGTTGATTGTATAACCAATCGTTTAACAAACGCATTGAAAGATGAACGGGTAAAAAACGCGAAACCAAAAACCATGGTTGTTGCTGGCGGTGTTGCTAAAAATAGCGCTATTCGTTCCGCAATGGAAACATTAGCAAACAAAAACAATATGTTATTTGCTGCACCACCGATGAGTTTATGTACAGACAATGGTGCGATGATTGCGTGGGCTGGTATTGAAAATTACAAGCAAGGTAACATCGTTCACGAACCTGTGGCACCACGTCCACGTTGGCCATTGACCGAATTATAGAATTATGATAGAATAAAGCAAATGAAACCGTACGCACAAAGATATGAAGAATTCACCCAAGCAACCATTAAATTAGCAGAAAAAATTCAGTCTGCAAATATGGACAAGTTGTGTAACGCAAAATATACTTTACCTGAAATAACAATTGCTTTGCGTAATATCTATAAAAATCCAGTGTATCATTCGCATTTTGTAGGCAGTAAATTATCTGACAACAAATGGTCTTCTGGTTTCTGTGCGATGGCCAGTTTGCTTATCTATGAAATGACTGGTGGCGAAGATGTTTGGAATCTTATGGCTATACGTTATACAGACTGGGTTGTAGATGGCAAAAACATCAGTTCTGTTGTGTTTTTACAAGACAAAACAACGGGCATAAATTTTGGGACAACCGGCGAACATTTTTATCCATTAAATGTGCCTTATAATATTGGTGTTCCTCTGGATCCAGGAAAATTACGCACACCAAATAAAGAAGTATTCAAAAAAATTTTATTGAGAGAACTCGCTAAAAACCAAAAAGAATAAACCATGGAAAAACCAGTTCCTTTTTTTGATAAAAACACTATTTTTTCAGTAAGTGATGCTTCAACGCTCTTAAAAAAAGTTGTAGAAACCGCGTTTTCTGAAATTCGTATTCGTGGTGAATTATCACAAATTACACGCGCATCATCTGGTCATGTATATATGACAATAAAAGATTCTGGTTCTGCTATAAATGCAATTATATGGCGTGGCACACCCGTTCCAATGAAATTAGAAGACGGAATGGAAGTTATCATCACAGGTCGTTTTACAACATATCCTGCACGCAGCAATTATCAAATAATTATAAATTCTATTGAAATGGCTGGTGTTGGCGCAATATTAAAAATGTTGGAAGAACGCAAACAAAAACTGGCCAAGGAAGGATTATTTGACGCCGCGCGCAAGAAACCTTTGCCACGTTTTCCACAAACAATTGGTGTTGTAACCAGTCCAACAGGTGCTGCTTTCCAAGATATACAAAACAGATTGCGCGAAAGATTTCCGGTTAAAGTATTACTTTACCCTGCTACGGTTCAAGGAACCAGTGCCGCTGGCGAAGTTGTTGCAGGTATCGAATATTTCAATCGTATGAATAATGTCGATGTTATTATCGTTGCACGCGGTGGCGGTGCATTGGAAGATTTATTACCGTTCAGTGAAGAAATTGTTGTTCGCGCTGCCGCTAACAGTCATATACCACTTATTTCCGGTGTTGGTCATGAACCAGATTGGATGTTGATAGATTTTGCAGCCGATGTGCGCGCCCCAACCCCAACTGGCGCGGCGGAAATGGTTGTTCCAACAAAAATATCTTTGATTCAAGAACTGGATAATTTATCACACAGATTAAATACTGCCTTTACCAATACTTTATTGGGATTAAAAAAGCATTTATTAAATATAAATATCAAAAGTCCGCATCAAATTATTATGGAAAAAACACAACGGATAGACGATATTGAAAAAACAATGAATATAATTATTGCAAACGAAATGCAATCTGCACATCAAAAGATAGAATTGATTTCAAGATTTCCTATATTCGTTGAAACCAGATTAAATATGTTGAAACAGAATTTAACCCATATTGACCAAATGTTGAATTCTTTGTCTTATAAAAATGTTTTGCAACGCGGTTATGCCATTGTTCGCGACAAAGACAATAATATAATCAGCACTGTTTCAGCCATACCAGAAACGATTGAATTTGCTGATGGAATAATCAAATTATAACGAAATATTACCAGTCTGGATATTTTTAACTTTTTTACTAAAACACTTGACAAATTAAATTTTTGTATTATATTTATGTACATAAAAGACAACAAAGGAGATAAAATGTCTGCTATATTCAAGGAAATAACCAAGGAAAAATTACAAGAAATCAAGAATAATCTTGATACAAGCAAAGTGTACATAACCTATGATCAAGAACCAGATGGACGCATTGTTTTAGAGGCTCGCTCTCTTAATGGTGACAAAATATACAGCTTTATTATAAACAAAATCAAAAAATTTAACGGCGGTATTTGTATGGTGTTTGATAACAAAAGCAAATTGATTGCTGCTGAAACATTTTTAGATTCTGAAATAAATAATACAAATTCTGTACTGTTGAAATTCATAAACCAAGTTTATTGGTTTTACAAACAAAACAGTTATATGTTTGATACATACATGATGAAAAATTATTTCAGAAACAAATAAAAAATCGCCCGTATGGGCGTTTTTTTTAATGTTTAATCAATGTCTTTGCAGTTGCAACAGATTCCGCGGTTATTGTTGCGCCACTGATTATACGGGCAATTTCATTTATTCTGTCATCACCAGATAATTCAACAACGGTTGTGGTGGTTGAATCTTGGTTGCTTTGTTTAGAAATCTTGAAATGTTTATCTGCAAAACCAGCAACCTGAGCAGAATGGGTAATGACCAACAATTGTTCATTATGCGCCAATTTATTTAATCTGTCGCCAACGGCAGATGCGGTTGCACCACTGATACCAGTATCCAATTCATCGAATATCAATGTTTTTTGATTATCTGGGTTATTTAATACGACACGCAAAGCCAACATCAAACGCGATAATTCACCCCCAGACGCGATTTTATGTAATGGTGCGAACGGAGTCCCCGGATTCGTTTTAATCATAAAAACAATGTCATTTTTACCGTTTATGTTTGGTTCTGTATCTGATATATCAACCATAAAATCTGCACTGCCCAATTTTAAGTCTGGCAATTCTTGCAATATTTGTTTTCTTAAATTATCAGCAGAAACCTTTCGTAATTCGGTTAATTTATCTGCATATTCATTAAATATCTTTTGCGATTCAGCAACCAATGATTTACATTTCTTTAATTCAATATCGCTGTTGTCTATGGCGTTTAATTGAGATTCCATTTCTGCCAGTTTGTTTGGTAATTCGTCCGCAGAGACACGATATTTACGCGCCGCCCCACGAATAGCAAACAATCTTTCTTCGATAGAATCTATGTCATTTACATCCATTGTTTCAGGTTGAATCTGTTCCCCTATTTCCGCAACCGTTGATGCCGCATCATATAATTTATCTATGATTTCAGAATAAGGGTTTGGGTCTGTCTTGATTCTTTCCAAGATATGCGCCACAGAACAAATTTGTTCGTCCAATGAATTGCCATTATTTTTCAGAACACTGATTGCGTCTGTTAAAATACCAGCGTTTTTTTCAGCATCCATCATCATAGCACGCTGATTTGCCAATTCTTCTTCTTCACCCGGTTGTGGGTTTAATTTTCGCAATTCAGACACATTATGTTCCAAAAAATCGCGTTCAGATTCTGATTTTTCAAGTATTTCTTGTAATTGTTTTAATTGCTTTTGATTTTTATGTAAATCTTCATATGCAATATGTGTTTTATTTAAAACTTCATTAAAATCTTTGTCATTTATTTTTGCATAATCATCCAATGATTTTAAATGTGTAGATGTATCAAGCAAAGAACGATTTTCAAATTGTCCATGAATTTCGACCATTTCATCGCCGATTTGTTTCAATGTTTTTATGGACACAGGTATATCATTTATCCAAGCCTTGCTTTTACCATCTTTTGACAAGGTTCTGCGCAAAATCAATTCATCTGAACATTCAATGCCATTTTCATCAAGAATTTGTTTTGCAGAATTATTCACAGAATCAAATGTAGCAATAATGGTTGCCATATCTGTCCCATTTCGTATCAGACCAATATCACTGCGTCCACCCAACGCCAATGATAATGCGTCCAGCAAAATACTTTTACCGGCACCAGTCTCACCGGTCATAATATTTAAACCATTTCCGAATTCTAGATTCAGTTTTTCTATCAAAACAACATTAGAAATATAAAGACTTGTTAACATAGCCAGATTATAGACAAAAAAGCAACAAAATTTCAATTAAATAATTTTATCAAGCGTCCAATCTTGCAGCCATAAAATATAACCAGATATTGCATATTCTGGATACGCAGAACGCAGCAATATTTCATAGCCTTTTAATTGTTTTTTATATTCATCTATAAACTGGGTTTTATCTGTATCTGTTTTATAGTCTATAAAAACAATATTTTTTGTTTCGTGATTTATTAACAAACGATCTATGCGCTTGCTGACAAATTCACCGTCTATGAACCCAGCAATCGGAACTTCTCTTTGTGCAGACGCAACAAAATAAGGCAACAATTCTGGTTTTGTTTTTATTTTTTTAATTATATCTTTATCGCCACTTTCACCAACAACATCATCTATGACAATGTTTTCCATCTTAAGATGAGCAACCGTTCCTTTAGATGTTGCGAGCTGTTCGTTAAATTTTTGATTCAAAAAATTCTTTAATTTCTGGGTCATCTGTAATCCTAATTTTTTCTATTTCTTGTGTAAGTGTGTCTTTTGTTGCTGTGTTTGGCAAAGCCACTGCTATATCTGACAATTTTCGCCACAAAACAGGATACCATTCACCTAATTTTTCTTCTTTGTCAGCATCTTCTTTTGGCTTTGTGTTTGTTTGTCCATATATATACAATTGATCACGTGCACGCGTCATTGCAACATATAATAACCTGTAATATTCTTCTAAAATTTCTTTATCAGAATAATCTTTCTTGTCTTGCGCTATGTTAGCAGGCAAATCTGATAACGGCACGGTTTTCCACATCCACAAATCATACAATTGTTTTTCAGGCGGATTTTTAAAATTCAAATCAAACAAATCAAAATTTTTATTTCCCTTGTTAAATGTGTCTATTAAAAACACAACTGGTGCTTCTAACCCCTTGCTGCCATGCACTGTCATCACTTTTACACCATGTGCAGATTTAACATCTCGTTTAACAGCAGTTTCGCTGGTTACAAACCATTTCAAGAAATCTTTTGGTGTACCAGATTGTGTTCTTTCATAGACCAAACACAATGTCAAAAAGTCTTCCAAAGGATCTATAATATGTTTTCCCATAGCAGAAATTATTTTTTGACGATTATTCATTTCATCATCTGGTCTAAACTTCTTGCTTAACACATAATTAAAGAAAGTATATGGGGCATCTGTTTTACATCTTGCCAAGATTTCAGATAAATCTTTGTAAATTTCTGGATAATGTTCTTCCAACAGTTTCCACATAAATCCAGAGGCTGGTTTTTCATCCGAACTTTGTGCTTCTTCACATAAATCATAAATTTGCGATTCAGACAATCTGTAAAGCGGGCTTTTTAAAATACAACCCAATGTATAATCATCAGAATAATATCCATATTTTTTGTGTTTGATTGAAAATCTGATTAAATTTAATAAATCACGCACAGGCAAAAAGTCATTTAAAACAATTTTATCTTCACCAGCAACTTCTATGCCCTTGTCTTTTAATAAGTGTAATAAATGAGAAACAACCACACTGCGTTTTCTGACCAGAATCATAATATCATCTGGTGTGATATCACACAATTTTCCGTCTTTATATACCTTTTCTGTTTTTAAAACATTTTCTATTTTTTCAGCAAGATATTCTGCGTATTCTTTTTTTCCAGCTTCGCCAGATGAATTTGGAATAAAAGCTTTATTTATTTCAACCAAACCGCCCTTTTCATTTAATCTGTCCGAACGAAAACTTATATGTTTAGAATTCACAAATTTTACATTTATTTCTGCGCCGTCTTGTTGATTGTCATCTTTTTTGAATTTATTAAAGAAATAATCAACCGTATTCAACACAGGCGCCAAAGAACGAAAGTTTAATGTTAAATCTACACCAGAAAAAGAGTTTCCTGTTTCTTTTGTTCTTTTTTCAAAATCTGCACGATTATCAATAAAAGCTTTTGTATCGGCGTCTTGGAAACCAAATATAGCCTGTTTTGAATCGCCCACAACCAAAGATGTAAAATCCCCATTTAAAACAATATTATCACGCAATGTATTGAATATTTGCCATTGCTGCAAACTGGTATCTTGCGCTTCGTCAACCAATATATGACCGACAGAACCAGATAATTGTTGCAATACAGCACCGACAGTAACAGGATTTTCAAACAATTTTGTTGTATATAAAATTAAATCATCAAAATCTAGAACATTGTATTCACGTTTTGTTTTTTTATATAACTTTTCAAATTCGAGAACCAATTCAAACATAGACATTGTGTCTGTGTGTAATTTATATTTAGCATTGTATTCTGATAACCGTTTTACACGTTCTGCTTCTGCTAAAAATATATCTGGATGCATTTTTATATAAGCAATTCTTTTATTGGTACCATCAACCATCTTTACATCTTTAAAGGTTTTGTATTTAATTTCAGCACCATTTAAAAACAATGTTTTGTATTCAGCAAAATTGCGTTTTTGGTCAGATTTAAAAGTTTCAATTTTTTTACACAGACCAGTATAAAAATGTTTTATATTTTCGTCTTCTTGGGTTTGTGCTATGTCTTGCAATTTTTGAATCATTTCGTCTAAATCTTCCGGTTTTGCAGGAACATTAGCCGTATCATCTATATTCAAATATTTATCGATTTGTTCTTTAAAATAATTTCTATAATCTTTTTTATCTTTTATTGCGAAAATTGCTTTATATTTTTTTACCAAAATCCGATATATTTCATCCATGGCGGTTTCTGTCTGAACAGACATAACATTATGTAAAGCTTCCCGTACCTGAGAATTCATATTCGGATTATTTATCATTTTTTCAAATGTTTTTTCTAATAAAACGCGTTGATTGTAATCTGAAATAACAGACCAAGCCGGTGGCAGTCCCGCTTCCAATGAAAATTGTTTTAATATATCAGAACAAAAACTGTGTATTGTGCGAATTTTTAATATATCTGGGTTATCAATAACATCAAAAAATATTTGACGTGCCACTTTAACATCGTTATCTGTGACGGATTGTCCTTCTACTATGAAAGATATTGCTTCACGTAAATCTTCTTCACAAGCCATTGCCCATTTGCGAAAAGTTTTTACAACACGATCTTTCATTTCACCAACACCGGTTTCTGTATATGTTAAACACAATATCCCCGGTATTTTTGTTATATCTTTACCCTGTTGTTTGTATCTGAATAATATGCGCAATAATCGACCAGCCAATATTTCCGTTTTTCCCGCACCAGCATTAGCCTGAACCCAAGCATTAGAAGACGGGTTTACGGCACTTTCCTGTTCATCTGATAATTTATAATTTTTTATTCTGATTGGCACGATTATCCCCTTGCTTTATTAAAATAATTTTAGTATAAATTTTACTGTACTGCAAGGAAGTTATTTTTTTATCTCGGGAGAAAAACATCATGAACCAACCATTATTTATAATTTTATCCGTATTTGGTGGATTGTTATTCATAAGCTTAATTTGTCTTTTCTTTATTTCTCGCAAATCTCAACGGGTTATGCGTGATTTATTAGAAATCATAACAAATCCTGAACAGGCAAAAATACAAAATGCAACGCGTGTTTTACAGGTTATATTGAAAGACGAAATAACAAAGATAAATGACAATTTTCAATCTATGTCTGATATCATGAAACAACAAATTGCAGATACCGAAAAAATCAAAAAATCACTGGGCGAAGAAAACGATAAAATTTTAACTACCGCAGAAGATGCTGTTAAAAAAATAGCAAATATGTCGCAACGCATAGAAAACACAATAGATGGGTTAAATCGTGTCGTCTATTCTGGCGAATGGTCAGATATGCAAACATCTGCTAACAATTTTCTGGCAAACACAGATAATTTAATTAATCGCATGAAAGAAACAGCACAAACAACAACCGAAAATTCAGAAAAAATTCAAGAACATATAAACCAATGCATCGTATCTCATCAACAGATATCTGAACAATTGCAAAATTCTTTTGAAGAAAACACAACTAAAATGAATGAAATGACCACAACAGCAAATGGTCTGCAACAACAATTATCAGATTTATCAACAAATGTTTCTGAAGGTTTTAATAATGTAAAAACATCTGCAACAGAATACGATGAAACGATGCGAAAAAACGATAAAATGTTGAAGGATTATTTGGCTAATTTATCTGAATTTAATGTTAAAACGAACAAAGAAATCAAGGGATACGCAACAAACCTGAAAGAAACCGCTGATTTGGTTTATTCTGCATCAAGATTGGAAGAATCTTCATTGGACAGACACCTTAGAAAACTTGCAGAAATGAAATTGGCTTTTGATGAATCTACCGCTACAACCCGTACAGTGACTGAAAACACATGTAAGGGATTGAACGATATGACAAACAATTTCAAAAAAGAAATTGCGGATTTTGCAAATGGAATACTTGCAAAATTACAAGAAGTTTCTGGCATAGCTAATACAACACTTGAAAACACAAACAATACAACTGCTGAATTTGCTGATTCTATCAAGAGCATGGAAATCGGAATAAACGACGCACTTGTAAAAATGATCAAGACACACAAAGAATTATCGACCCAATCAGATGCGTTAATAAAAGTTTCTGCAGATACAACTGCACAATTGCAACCTTTGTCTGAATTAATTGAAAAATATTACAAAGCATTACCAGATTTATCACAAGGCTCTCAAGAAATGAGTCAAAACATCAAAGGTATTGTTGATGCGTTGGTTGAAAAAATTGAATTAATGAAGACAAGTATTGCAGAATCACTTGTGAATATACAAAATTCGTCCGCACAATTGGGTGAATTATCTGGTCAATCTCGTCAACAAATGATTGATTTAATGACAGATTATACCAAGGCAGTAGAAGCAATGCAGAGTTTAAACAAACAAATGATGATTGCGCGCGCATCTGCACCGATGGACGCAATTAAAGTCGCCCCTGCAACAGCTTTTAAACCTATCAGCGCGAAAGATTTTACCGCAACAATAGAATCTGTGTTTGATAATTTATATGCACTCTCCAAAGATTTAACATGTGCTACTGGTGCAGACATTCCAACCGTTGTGTGGAACAAATTCAACAATGGCGACAATAAAATATTTGCCAAATGGTTAGTTAAGATATTAAATGCGTCTAATAAAAAACAGATTCAAGAATTATTAAAGAAAGATAAAATTTTAAATTCACAGGCAACACAATTTGTTCGCAGTTTTGATAAATTATTGCAAGGCGCACAACAAACCGATGAAGCAAAAAATCTTGTTTCAACAATATTGAAATCTGATTTGGGCATAATCTATAAACATTTAACAAACAAATAATATTGAATAACGAAACAAAAAAGCACCAAAAACGGTGCTTTTTATTTTTTATGAATAATTTATCATTTAATTTTGTTTCGTTCAATATCAGCCAGAAATCTTTTTAATTTATTATCCATATAAATACCTTGTGGTGAACATATAACTTTGTGATCTGGTTTTATCCCCGCAAATGCGAAATCTTGCTCGTTACATGTGTTTGCACGACGAACATCTAAATCATTTGGCATATTTTGACGCTTTTCAACAATATTTGCCGCATTAGGATTTGGTTGGAACCATAATATTTTATAATTATATGCACTGTTCAACCCTGTTTTTGTAAACCAGTTTATCATTTCTGCAACATATCTTGGTTGAATAACATCATATGTAAAATCTTGCCCCAGATGGTGCAATATTTCAAATTCAGGAACCCCATACAACCACTTCAAATCGCCACTTTTCCAGAAAGCTTCATTTACCCATAAATGCGTAGCAAATTTTTGTGTATCAAAATATTTTTCATCTCTGAAATAATATTCACGACCATCTTGTTCGTAATCGCGCATTGGACGTGTTGTCGCAGATTTAAGATTATAAAATGCGTTTTGTGGCAATACATTTTTAACAAAATAAGTTTTACCGGTTCCCGACAACCCAGTACAAAATAAAATCCAATTTTTATCTAACATATAAAACACCTTATAAATAAAAACCCATCAAAAGACGGGTTTTTAATGTTTAATTTTCTAAAAAGTTCTTTAAGATACGCGCACGTGTTGGGTGTTGCAGTTTCTGTAAAGCCTTTTGTTCAATCTGACGAATACGTTCACGTGTAACGCCTAATTTTTCACCAACTTCTTCCAATGTGTGCGTTGGACATTTAATACCAAAACGCAATCTTAACACTGTTTCTTCTTTTGGGTCTAAATCATGCAACATTTCTTCAAGAACGTGTGCTAAATTCTTTTGTGCAGCAGCAACAAATGGATTTTTTGCATTTTCGTCCGCAATAACTTCCAATCTTGAACTGTCGTCTTCTGTTCCAACAGGTGCCTCTAAAGAAATTGGTTTAAGATTTACTTTCATAGCCTTGTGTATTTTATCTACTGGCAAATAAATAATCTTTGACAATTCTTCTGCGGTTGGATTACGACCGTATTTATGCATAAATTGACGGCTTGCGCGTTGAATTTTATGTATATTATCTATCATATGAACAGGTATTCTGATTGTTCTTGCTTGGTCTGCGATACTACGTGAAATACCCTGTTGTATCCAGTTTGTTGCATATGTAGAAAATTTGTTTCCAAGACGATAATCAAATTTATCCACAGCCTTCATCAAACCAATATTTCCGTCTTGAACCAAATCAGAAAAATCAAGTCCCAAACCACGGTTGCTTGATTTCTTGGCAAATTTGATAACCAAACGCAGGTTGGCTTCTATCATTTCACGTTTTGCACGTGCTGCTTCAGCCTGACCACGTTTTACCAATTCAACAACCTTTTTATATTCACCGGTTGGCTGACCAGTTGATTTAGCAAAATCAGTCAAATCAGATTGAATCTTAAGTATATCGTTTTGATATTTTTTAACAAAATTCTGCCATGCAGTACTTTTGCTTTTTGCTAATTTTTTAACCCAATTGCGATTCAATTCATTTCCGAAATATTCACTCAAGAAATCTTCGCGTTTAACCCTGCAAGATTCTGCAAGACGCAACATTTTGTTTTCCAATCCCATAAGCAATTTGTTGCGATTGCTTAATTCTTCCATAATTTCTGTGATTTTATCGTCGTTCAAACGAATTTTACCGACATATTCAAATAATTCCATACGGGCCTTGGTATATTTCTTTTCCAATGCCGCATCAGGTTCAGATGACACCAATAAATTTTCCAAACGTTTTGTTTGTAATTTTTGCATACTTGTAAATATGCGTTTAATTTTAGCAAACAAATCTGTAACCATTGGGTACAAGGCTTCTTCCATAACAGGAATTGGCACACCAGAAGAACTGCGTTGTGAATCTTCTTTTTTGTCGTCTTCGCCATCTTCTAATTCTTCGTCTTCATCATCTTCTTCATCAACAGAATCTTCCAATGCATCAAAATCAGCATCGTCTAAATCATCAACTTGATCCACACCTTTGTTTTTCAAGGCGTCCGCCAATGCAGCTAAATTCTTTTTTTCTGAATCGCTTGAATACATCACTTCAAGATTTATGATATGACGCAATTTGATATCACCATTTAACAATTGTTGATACCAATCCAGCATTGCTTTGATTGTCATCGGGCTTTCGCACAAACCATAAACCATTAAACGAGATGCAGCTTCTATTCTTTGTGCGATAGCAATTTCACCAGCAGCAGTTAATAATTGTACTGCCCCGATTTGTTTTAAATAAGATTGAACAGAATCTTGTCCACCCAACACAATATTTGAAACATTACTGCGTTCCAATTGCTTTGCATAGTGTTCATAATCTTCATCATTAACATCAACTTGTTCTGCATCTGCATTCAACACATCACGAGATTTATCACGATTATAATTTTCATCGTCTTCTTCGTAATATTTTTCCATATCACGAGCAAATCTGTCGCTGTCTGTGTCTATAATTTCAAGTTCCAAATCTTGTTTAAAAAATTCAAGTATTTCTGCTTGTTCTTCATCTGGAATTTCATCAGCTTGGATTGCAGCATTAAAATCCATTTGGGTTAAATATCCCATATCTAATGAAGAAAATGCCAATTCTTTTAAATTCTCTGATAACGAGTTTTCAATAAGAAATTTTGTTTCTGCATCAAGTTTTTTTGCCATAAAGAAGCCTTTGTTATTTATTAATAAAACTTTTTAAAAATTATTTACTAGATTTCTGTGCCTTTGCGTTTGCTTCATGCAAAGCGGATTCAGAAACCAGACCAAGAACAATAGGATTCTGAATTTGAATCGTTGAATAAGATTTATGTGTTTTATTACGAACAGAAGATACTGTTGGTTTTGTGCTGCGCATTAAACGAGCAATTTGGCTGTCTTTCAAATCTGGATAGTTTTTCAAAATCCACAAAATTCCGCCCAAGCGATTTTGACGGTGTAATTTTGGTGTATAACCACCACCCTTTGTATTCTGTTTCTTTTGTGCTTCTATGATTTCTTCACGCAAAACCAAGCGTGCATTTGGATCAGCTTCACATCTTTCAATATCTTCACGTGTGATTTGACCGTGAATAATTGGGTTCAAACCCTGCATTTTATTTGATTCTGCATCAGCAATTTTTTTGACTTCCAATTCGTGCAAGCCACAAAATTCACCGATTTGTTCAAATGTTAAAGCTGTATTTTCTATAAGCCACAAGGCTGTTGATTTAGGCATATATGGGTAATTCATGAATTTTTCCTTTTTAAGACGGAATAAATATAGCACAAAAAGTGCTATATTCAAGACCTTTTTATAAAATTTTATTGTTTTTTTACAAGTTTATAGCCGTCTGGTGTATCCATAACCATCCAACCCGCAGAATCTATTTGATTACGCAAATTATCTGCCGTTGCAAAATCGCGTGATTTCTTGGCTTCCAGACGTTTTTGTGCCAATTCTTGGATATCATCTGGCGCAACCGCTGTTTCAAGTTCACGTATTTTTTGGGCATGTTTAACAAACAACAAACCCAATAATTCATCAACGAATTTTACCAATTCTAATTTAGTTGCATTATTAACAGATTTATCTTTCAATAAATCTTGGAAAACAACCAAAGATTCAGCGGTTTTTAAGTTATCTGATACCGGTGCTAATATTTTACCATGCCACATATCATAGGCATTTTTATCAATTTCACCATCTGGGGTTGTCAACAATTCGACCACTTTACGAACAATGTTATTATAGCCAGTTCCCGCAGATTCAAGTGCATCAAAAGAAAACGCAAGTTGTGATTGATAATGCCCCAACACAATCCAATAACGATATACAATTGGGTCAATATTTCTGTCGCGAACAGCGTTCATACCCAAGAATTCGCCCTTTGATTTAGACATTTTATCGCCACTTTTATCAACCAAGAAACTGAAATGAACCCAATAATGAACCCAAGGTTTTCCAACAATTGGTTCTGATTGTGCAATTTCGTTTGTATGGTGAACACGTGACAAATCTTCGCCGCCGGTATGAATATCAAAATGCGCACCCAATAATTTCATGCTCATAACACAGCATTCTGTATGCCAACCTGGGAAACCAACACCCCATGGACTGTCCCATTCCATTTGTCGTTGAACATCTTTCGGTGAATATTTCCATAACGCGAAATCAGTAGGATTGCGTTTTGCATCATTGTATTCAACACGCGCCCCCGCACGTTGTCCCGACAAAGAACCACCTGTCAATGCACCATAATCTGCAAATTTAGATGTATCATAATAAATTCCATCACCAGAAATTTCATAGGTATAACCCAATTCTTCCAATTTCTGAATCAGTTCGATTTGTTCCTGAATATATTCTGTGGCACGTGGCATATCTGTTGGACGCATTATATTCAAATCATCACTGTCGTGCAAAAATTCATCAAGATAGAATTTAGCAATATCCCACACAGATTTGTGGTCGCGCGCCGCACCCTTTTCCATTTTATCTTCGCCAGAATCGTTGTCTTCATTTGTTAAATGGCCAACATCGGTGATATTCATAACATGGTGTACATCATAACCGTTTGCTAAAAACATACGTTTCAACAAATCATTATGAACCATTGTTCTTAAATTACCAAGATGCGCATAATGATAAACCGTTGGACCGCATGAATAAAACCCAACATGGTTTGGAATAATAGGAACAAAATCTTCTACTTTACGAGTTAATGTGTTAAATAATCTAATTTGCATAATAAAATCCTTTGATTTTCAGGGTTATGATATAAAAAAACGAAATACAATGCAAACATATTGTTTGCGAAAAACATTATTAGCGACAACAGTAAAAATTTATAAATAATATCGTCATACTGCTATTATGCCACAATCAGAAACACAAGTCAAAAACAAAAACCGACAAAATTGTCGGTTTTGTTTTTTAACCACCATATTCACGTTGATTTATTTGTATTCCGGCCTTCCAACCTTCAATTGTTTTGATAGCTGTTGCCACACGGTCTATTTCTGCCGGTGTCAATTGGCTAAGTCTTTTGTTTAATGGAATACCAGTAATTTTTTGCACATGTATTTGATATAACTTTGTGTTGTTATTATCACTTGGTGGGGCCCATTTATATATTGCCTTTGCCACTGTTAAATTTATATATTTTGGTGACATCAACAAAGCCTTTAATGCATTCATACCATGTTCTTCTGTTGGAAAAACAGCGAATCCGCCAGCTTTTCCACAGGCACCATATTGTCTAGAAAATTCACCATATCTGATTGCCCCAGGATTCATATTACGCCATGTTCTGGAACCATTTTTTCTTGTAAAACCACTGCCATCAGGTAATACATATTTTACACATCTTTCGTATGAAGATATTGTGTAATTAAAATTTTGTATATTTTCTGGATTTATGTTTGATAACTTTTTTTCTTCAAACATCTTTTGCATAGTGTTCACAAATTCCTGACTAAAAACAGGATAGCAATTTAAATAACTCGGTTCATACATAATTGTATAAACAGAATCATTTTTTTCTGTATCATGTGCATATTGCACACTACCCGCTTTGCTAGTTTTTGGTACTATTCCAACCAAAAAAGAAGTTATAACAAAGAGGGACGAGTGTAAATTTGTATTTTTCATACCGTTCTCCTTTTTATATTCCAATAAAAGAACAAACCTGTCTATAATCAGATCTGTTTTTCATTGAATTTGTTTTTACTTTTTTTGATTGGTTCGTCGTCAGAAAAGAAAAATCAGCGACGTACATTCAGACAAATGAAAAATCAAATGCCCCGACTTGTCAATTTATAATCTTTTGACAGCCCGCCCCGTACGGGGAACCAAGTATTTGTAATATAAACCATATAATATTTTTGTCAAGTATTTTTATTAAAAAATTTAATGATTATAAACATAAAAAACTTGAAAAACGTTCTTGCAATTAAAAAACACTTTATATATAATACAATTCACTTGGAGCGTTGGCAGAGGGGTAAATGCAGCGGATTGCTAATCCGTGACCGTAGTAATGCGGTCCGTAGGTTCAAATCCTACACGCTCCGCCATAAAAATTAAACCGACTTTTGTCGGTTTTATTTTTATCTCGTGTCGTTTGGTTTGAAATTATATTGACAATATCAATCTAGGTTCATTATGAGTTGGTGTTTATAATCAAATAAACACCTTACGAATACCCCACAGCGAAGCAAGGGAAATCCTACACGCTCCGTGTCGTTATAATATTGTCTAAATGTGTTTTTTATGCTATAATATAAACCAAAAGTGGCGGTAATATGTATTATAAAATCGTTAAAGAAAATGGTATTTTTGCGCATACACTGGCAAAATCTTACAAACCAGAAGACATCCCAACTGGTAAAGTGTTTGTTGCTCAAAAATTCAAAGCTATAATAGATATGCAAATAAAAGCCGATGAACCTATGATTCACTTCACAGATAGTGCCTGTGAAACTTTATTATGGTATGACATATTATCTTTTCGTGGTTCAAAATCCGTGTACATATATGAAATAACCCCATTAACAGAAGTTATAAAACAACAATGTAAATCTCCAAAAATATACCAATCTGGTGCAAACAAAATAGAATTTGGAAAAAGAATAGATAAATCGACACTGTTTAAATTGGCAAAAGAAGAACTGATTACCAACAAAGAAACAATACAAGCAACCTATCCCGACATAGATTGGGATTCTTTATCAAAACGTTGGGACCAAGGTCTTACCTGGTGGTATTGGTAATATCCAGTTTTTTATATCAATTTTTCTTCTGGGATATGCCCCGGTTGGAAAATTTCAACATCTCTGGTCATAGAAATAAATTTCTTGGCGCGTTCTCGAACCAAATCTTCCAATGGAATTTCTTGCAATTCGTTGATAGCGTCCGCAACTGCTTTTGCAACCAATTCCATTGTTGTTTGCCAATCTTGATGTGCACCGCCCGCTGGTTCAGATATGATTTTATCTATCACATTTAATGATGCCATATCACGAGCAGTCAATTTTAATGCAGTTGCTGCTTCGGCCTTAAACTTGTTATCTTTCCATAAAATACTTGCACAAGATTCAGGTGCAATCACAGAATAAATTGCATTTTCAAGCATCATAATTCTGTCGCCTGTTCCAATGGCAATTGCACCACCAGAACCACCTTCACCTACATTGACCGCAACATAAGGCGTTTTAACTTTCAGACCCATTGCAATAGTTGATGCCACAGCCTGAGATTGACCGCGTTCTTCTGCTGCACCACCGGCAAAAGCGCCCGCAGTGTCAAACAATGAAATCAAAGGCAAATTAAATTTTTCAGCCAATTTCATCAAACGCTGAGCCTTTCTGTATCCTTCTGGGTTTGGCATACCAAAACGATGTTGTTGACGGGTTTCAATTGTTCTGCCCTTTTCTTGTCCAATGATTACAGACGGTATACCATACCAATAACCAATACCGCCACACATCGCAGCATCTTCGGCAAAATTTCTGTCGCCCGCCAGATATGTCCAATCATCAACAATACCCGCAACATAATCTAAGAAATGTGGTCTGTTTTCATTACGAGCCAACAAAACACGGTCGTATTCTGGGGTTTTACCTAAATCACGAGATTTCTTTTGAGGTTCAAATTTAGGTGTTTTTACATCTATAACTTTTGCCTCGCGTGGTTGTTTTGTTAAAACAGTCAAAACTTTTTCCAACACAGATTTTAATCTGTCGCGATCAACAACTATATCAACCATACCATGTTCATATAAATAATCTGCGGTTTGGAAATTAGACGGTAATTTTTCATGTATATTTTGTTCGATAACTCGACGCCCCGCAAATCCGACACGTGCACCCTTTTCTGCAATATGGATATCGCCCAACATCGCGAAAGATGCAGAAACACCACCGAATGTAGGGTCTGTTAAAATAACAATGTATGGAATTTTATTGTCATGTAATTTATTCACAGCAACTGTTGTTCGTGCCATTTGCATCAAAGATAAAATATTTTCTTGCATTCTGGCACCGCCACTGCAAGTAACCATAACAAATGGATTTTTTAATTCAATTGCATGTTCAATACTTGCAACAATTGCATCACCCGCAGCACGTCCCATAGACCCCATCATAAAATCGCCATTCATAACACAAATTGTTGTGTTTATACCTGCAACCTGACCGTCTGCAGTGGAAATAGCATCATTTGTGCCGGTGTCTTCACGAGCCTCATTTAATCTTTCTTTATAAGACATTCTGTCTGTGAAATTTAATGGGTCATCACTTGTTATTGGTAATTCAAATTTTTGCCAATTGATATTATCAAACAATAAATCAAATCTTTGTTTTGGCGTCATTATAAATGCACGACCACAACGTGGGCAAACATAGTGATTATTTTTATAATCTTTATAATAAACCAGACGACCACATGCTTCGCATTTTATCCACATTAATCTGCGCACACGTTCGTATCTGTCACGATTATGATTTTTTATTCCCGCTGCCATAATAAATATTCCCCCAATAATTAATCATTCATCTGTTTAGTTAATTCACGACTTGGTTTAAATAAAATAGTTTTTCCAGATGGCAAAAACATGGTTTCACCCGTACTTGGGTTATATCCATTTTTTGTTGCACGTGCGCGTTGTTGAAATGTTCCAAAACCACGAATTTCAATTCTGTCGCCGTTTGCAACTGCATCTTTCATAGTATCTACAACCGTATCAACCATAGCCATTGCATCACTGGCACGCATATTTTTAAATTGCACCTGTATTGTTCTTATAACATCCGAACGTTTCATAATTATATATCCTTTTAATACACCTATATCTATATATGATACCATATTTTACAAAAAATAAAGTTTTTTCTTATAGATAATTAAAAATAAGAAAAGGCTCTTATACGAAACATGCAGATTCCTTGATAAAATCATAAAAAAGGAATCTGATATGAATGAAGAAAAAAACGAAAATATATGTATGAATACGCCATTGATTGGTGATAAAGCACCATCTTTTGTTGCAAAAACAACAAACGGCATCATAAAATTTCCAGAACAATATATTGGTCAATGGATAATTTTGTTTTCTCATCCGATGGATTTTACCCCAGTGTGCACAACAGAATTTATATCTTTTCAAGCGGAAATGGACGATTTTCAGAAATTAAACACTGAACTGGTCGGTTTATCAGTCGGCGCAATTACATCACATTTGGCATGGTTTCGTTCTATTTATGAAGAAATAAATTTTAATGGTTTACGCAATATCATTATTAAATTTCCTGTCATAGAAGACATTGATTTACACATATCAAAATTATATGGAATGATTCACCCAAATACTTCCGATACAAAAACTGTACGCGCCGTATTTATCATAGATAACAAAGGAATTGTCAGAACAGTTCTATATTATCCGCAAACAACCGGACGCAACATCAAAGAAATCAAACGAATTTTAATAGCCCTGCAAACCAGCGATATATTTGGTGTTTCAACACCTGCGAATTGGACACTGGGTGATAAAATCATAAAACCAATTCCAAAAACAAGCGAAGAAATGAATAAAAAATTACAAAAACCAAACAAAGATGTACAAACATGGTATTTCACATTGGGCAATTTACCCGAAAACAGGATATTCAATAAAATCAAAAAGAAATAATCTTAAAATTTTAAAGGCATATCGTGTAAATCGGACGGTGCCATCATATTTTCAATATGCCATCTGTATTTTTCAATATCTGCTTTGCCATCTTTTGTAAAACCGACACCTTCGGACGCCAACATATCATGTTGCACTTTGCCCCATTGACCGTCCCATAAACGACCACCTGAAAAAACAACCCGATGCCATGGACGATTATCTGTTTCACAAACCGCACTCATTGCAAAGCCAACAAAACGAGCCATACGCGGACGTCCGAGCATTTTTGCAATATCACCATAGGTCAAAATATAACCAGCTGGAATTTTTTCTACTATGTCGTAAACTTGTTCAAAAAAAGTCTTCATATTTTGTGTTTCCTGTGTTGAATATATGATAATCAAAATTTATTTGATTACCAGAATATTTTATGCTTTAATCTGGCAAAGGACGAGTATATGAAAAAACTAGACATAGGCACACTTGTAAAATTATCAGAATTTTTTGAACAAGATGGTGCCTTTATGTTAAATATTCTTATAGACTTGAATAATCGTGGCAAATTGGAAGATTTCTTCAATCTTGTTAACAAAAAGAAAATGCTTGAAGATTTCTTGCAGAAACAAACAAAAAAAACAATATTAAATCGTTGATTTTTCAGGTCTTGTATGTATAATACCCCATAACGGAGATATGGCAGAGCTGGTTGAATGCGCGCGACTCGAAATCGCGTATAGTGGCAACACTATCGAGGGTTCGAATCCCCCTATCTCCGCCATAAATAAAAAAACTCAACCGTCAGGTTGTTTTTTTGTTTACTCTTTTATGTTGACAAATTATTTTTTAGTATTATATTTATAAATATAAATCAAAGGTAAAAAACATGAAGAAAAGTATAAAGAAAAAACAACCTAAGCAACAGACATATTCTGCGGCACGGGGTTTGACAAACAAAGAAAGAATCGAACAAAATCGTGAAACTATTAACGATTTAATGCACATTTCTGCTAAAAATCTGGACAGTATTAATATGTTACGCTATCAGATAACATCTGTTGAACCTTTGGTTTTGTTTCAACCTCAACAAAAATTGGTTCCAAGTGTGAAACGCAAAACAACCGTAGATTATACAAATCTTAAAAACATTGGTTTGGCATACGATTATATCTTGAAACATAAAAGCACAAAGATTGATTCTTATCAAATTCGCCAGATTCATGACATTTTAACACAAGGCACAGATTGCCCGAATGGCTATCGTGTTGGCATGGTGAAGGTTTTTGATGAATTTGCGCCATCTATTGAAAAAATTTATTACAGAATGAACGATATAGAATATCATTTAAGCGATAAATCACATTCTGTGTTAACCCGTGCTTTTGATGTTCATTACGACCTTATCATGACACAACCTTTCAGTGATTTTAACAAACGCACTGCTCGTATGATTATGAATTGGTTTTTGATACAAAATGGTTATCGCCCTATTGTATTCAACAAAAAGAGCGACGCAAACGAATACACAAATGCTTTGCGTGAAAGAGTCCAAGGGAACCGTCGTGCCTACACAGAATACATGGAAAAATGTATGTTGCGCACACAAAAAGAAATTATCGAAATATTACGATAAAAAACACCCGTATTATGCGGGTGTTTTTTCATGATTAAACATCAAAATCGTAAGAATTTACAGATTTTACAATTGCATCAACCAATTTATTTTGGTGAGCATCACTTTTAAGCAATTTTTCTTCGTTTTTATTAGACAAATGTCCCAATTCTATCAATGCCCCCGGCACGGTGGAACGCAAAACAGCAAAAGGTGCATGACGAACCGCAGGTCCTTTTTGTTGTTCAATTGATGCACGGTTGAAACTTTTTGCCGCACCATTTGCGTATTCTTCACTTAATTCAGCAACAGCGTGTTGTTGCAATGAAGACAAAGCAACACGAATATCTTTTGAAAATTTTTCAAAACCACTTACATCTATTTTATCTGCGGCATTTTCAGATTCTGCCAATTTTTGTGCTTCTTCGTCAGATGCTTTTTCTGACAAAGTATAAATTGAATAACCCTTCATATCACGGCTTGGGTTCGCGTTAGCATGCAAAGAAATAAACAAATCTGCGTGTTTCTTTTCTGCAATTTCTGCACGTTCTGCCAATTTAAGATAAATATCGCTTGAACGGGTTAAAAATGTTTTATAACCCTCGGCTTCCAATTTTGCTTTCAATTTTTTTGCAACAGACAACACCACTGTTTTTTCCTGTGTTCCGCCCTTTCCTATACAACCAGGGTCTTTGCCACCATGTCCCGGATCCAACACAATGATATGTTGTTTTGTATTTTGAGTATTCGTTTTTACAGCATTATTTGTGTTTGTTGTTTTGGTGGTTGCAACAGCAGTTTTTTCAATTTTAATACCACGACCAGAACCAGCTGCAAAATCAAAAACCAAACGATAATCATTATCGCCATTTGGTTCCAGAACCATAATCTGATTTTTTTCAATAGCGTCTATTTCAGATCCCAATGTGGCATTAATCTTTAACACAGAACCATCTTGAATTTGTGTGATTCTTTTTATCAATGTTCCTGATGCTAATTTTGTTTCAGCGTTTGTATTGCCGTTTGTATTTGATAAATTTACGATTAACTGTTTTTCGCCATATGATAGTGTATAAGATGGACGAGTTGCAGTTTCAATAACCAAACGTGTTTTACCCCCCGGCTGAATTCCCGTACGCATAGATTTCAACGAATTTGGCGCAGATAACGCAACACGTGGCGACAAAGCAATCACCAACGCAGAAAAACTGACCGATTTTACAAACTCTCTTCTGTTTAATTTCATGATGACAATTATATCAAAAAATCTTTCTTGGTTCAAGATATGATACGATTTTTTTCTGAACACAAAAAACGACCACTGTTCAACAGTGGTCGTACAAAGGTCAAAAATATAAATCAATTATCTGTTAACACAATTTGCAAACATTTGTGCAACCATAGATGTTTCAGATTGCGTTAATGTTGAAACTGGTATTGTAAAACATCTTGAAGAATCACGGATAACAAATACTTTTGTTCCCAATTTATATGCTTTCTGCATGTTATCCATTTGGGCACTGCTTAAGAAAGCATTTTGAGTCAAAGCATTATTTGTTAAACCAGCCTGAACAACCTGATTTGCAGTTTTATAATCATATATTTCAGACAAAGATGTTACTTCCATAAACACACTTTGGTTTGCGTATGGGTTTGCTTGATTTGTTGGTTGACTTGGAAAAGCTACATTTGCAGCAACCGCAACCGCTGCCTGTAAATTAGAATAACCATTACCAGAAGAAGATGCGTGTGGTGCAGTATTTAATTTCATATCATCACCACAAGCAAGATTCATTCTGTTGGTATAACTTGCCAAGACGGCATCTACTGCCGCTTCCCAATTTTGTCCCTTGTTATTTAATTCAAGACCAACAATCTTGTCAGCCCAACCCCAAACATTTGCACCAAGGTTTCCAGCATTTACAAAACGTGTAACCATTTCAGCAGAACCACCAGGAACACCCGCACCACAATAATCAGATAATGTTGTTGTTAACATACTGGTTGTTTCGTTACCGTATGCCAATGCAACACTGTGGCATGACATAGCCGCTTCTAATTCACGACGGCGTTGAACACACAAATCAGAATGGGTTTTTGTTAATTTATCTGCCATATTTGCCATAGACAAATAAGACATTAATTCTTGCTGAACATAAGATGGACACAATCTGGCCGCAGTATTCATACCGCCAGAACCGTTTTTAGTCATTGTATTATATTGAGGTAATAAAATAGAAGTGTCTTTCTGTAAACACAACAGAGCATAATTGTATAATTCTATTTCACTTGCATACATACAGCGTCCAGATGTTTTACCCGGAACAATTGTTGTATCACCACAATAATCTGTCAAACAAGCCATAATTTTTTGACGACACGCCGTATCAACATCAGGTTGTGTAATCATAAAATATGTGTTGCGTTGATTTTGAATATAAGCATTCACAGTGCCCTTTTGTCCACGAGAACCAGCAGTAGAAACCCCAGCTGAATTCGTATAAATCGTCGCACGCGCCGTATCATTTGCAGTTGTTCCAGCAGACACAGCCATTGCTGAATTCCCAAGCAAACAAGCGCCTATAAATCCAAAAGCCATCAAAAATTTATTCATGGAATATCCCTCTCGTTGAGAATATTTTAACACAATGACAAACAAAACGCAATAAAACTTTTGATATAAAAACACAAAAAAGTTGATTTAGACAAATAAATTGATATATTTTAAGTATGGCTGTTATAAACAACGATTTATTACAACAAATTTCAGACGACATTTCTGCCGTCAGGGGGTTTCTTTGACCCTATCAAATTACAATCAGAGATAGATAAATTAACAGAAATTACAAATCAACCTGATTTGTGGGACAAACCAGATTATGCCCGTGGAATTCTGCAAAAAAAATCCAATCTTGAAAAACAATTAAATGAATTAAAATCTCTTGAATCAGAATATAAAAATCTGGTCGAATTATACGAAATGTCGCCGGAAGATTCTGATATCATTTCCGCTATTGAAAAATTATCAGAATCTGCACACAAGGCTAAATTTATAACACTGTTTCGCGATCCGGCTGATAATAATGGCGCATTTTTATTTATTCAATCTGGCGCAGGCGGAACCGAAGCACAAGATTGGGCACAAATGTTGTCCCGTATGTACACACGTTGGTGCGAAAGACACAATTTTAACATTGAAACAGTTGAAGAACACGAAGGCGATGTTGCCGGTATCAAAAGCATCACTTTCAGAATATCTGGCGAACGCGCATATGGTTGGTTAAAGAACGAAATTGGTGTACACAGATTGGTTCGTATATCACCTTTCAATGCAAATGGCAAACGTCAAACCAGTTTTGCATCGGTTGATGTATGGCCTGACATAGATGATTCTATTGAAATAGAAATAAACGAAAAAGATTTAAGAATTGATACATATCGTGCCAGTGGTGCTGGTGGGCAACATGTTAATAAAACCGACAGTGCTGTTCGTATAACACACATTCCAACCAACACGGTTGTAACATGCCAAAACGAACGCAGTCAGATTCAAAACAAAGAAATGGCTATGAAAATGCTGCGTTCTAAATTATATGAACTCGAAATGGAAAAACGCGCAGCAGAAGAAGATGCAGCCAAGGCTTTACAGAAAAAAATTGAATGGGGCAGTCAAATTCGCAACTATGTACTATACCCTTACCAATTGGTAAAAGATGTTCGAACAAATGTAGAAAAAACAGATTCTGCAGCAGTTCTGGACGGCGATTTAGACGATTTTATGCTTGCAATGTTGGTGATATAACATGAATGAAAAACAACTGAAAGATATTGAAAATATAAAAGAATTATTTCGAGGAAATATCAAGATTGAATTGCCTGAATTTCCTGGCGAGGTTCATGATATTTATATTGTAACAACAGAATCTAATAAAATTGTTTTCAGATTTTCAGACCAAAAAAACGCGTTAAAAAATGCTCATACCAGTCGCATTTTGCGTAAATATGGAATTCCTGTTCCAGAAGTGGCCGCATACAGAATTGCTGACAAAAAAAATTCTTATGTCGAAGTATATTCTTTTCTAGAAGGCAAAACATTATATGAAAGAAATTTGAACGGTATTTCCAAAGAAAAAATTAAAGATATTTATAAACAATTATATGAAATTTGTCTTAAAATGGCCAAAATACCTGTCAAAGAAATTCGCTATGATTATAACAATGCCGAATTTGATTTTCAAATCAAGAAAAAGGATTTGTTTTTCAGCGCTATGAATATGGCGCCATTGGTCGTTGGACATGATGATTTACACGACAAAAATATATTGTTAGATGAAAACGATAATATCTGCGCAATACTTGATTTAGACGCCATAAGATTAAAACCACTTGTTATATTTTTGATGAGAATGGCTGATGAATGGAAAAAATATGGTTTTGATATAGATTCAATTAAAGAACTGGCGCCAGAATTATATCACAATGGCAAATTACCAAACATAAAAAAGCAAGTAAAAATATACGAAACTTTGCGTAATATTTTTCATGGCAATTTTTCACAAATGTTGAAAAAACGGGATAAATAGTTTAAAATATTCACATATGCACCCATAGCATAACTGGATAATGCATTGCCCTCCGAAGGCAAAGATTGTGCGTTCGACTCGCACTGGGTGCACCAAAAATAAAACCGCCAATTTGGCGGTTATTTTATTATTTTGTGTTTTGTTCTTTTACAATAAATGATACAGGAACAGCACCATGATAAACATCTAATATAACACGGGACAATTCAGGGTTATTTATCAAATGAGATTCAATAATCACCATTGCCTGTTGCAAGGCCTTATCACGATTTTTTAAATCCCCTATTTCGCCTTTGTAAATTTTATCATATTTATATTCCGAAACAGCATTAGCTATATTCCATAATTTTTGTGTATCTTTTTCAGACATATTTGCAATCAACAAAGTATATATTACACGTGCCAATTCTGGGTTGCATTGTTTCAAAGTTTCTTCGCTTAATTCAGGGTGCATTTTTTTCATTTCTGAAAACAAACGAACAGATAAACGGCTATAAAATTTATCTACCGCAACTTCTTGATTTGTTTGTTTTATTGCACCAACAGATAAAGCACCCAAACCCATACTGGATAAAACCACCGCAACAATAGACGCTAAATCAACAAGGTTCATAGCAACTCTTTGCTTTTTTTCTGCTATATTTTTGTGATTAAACAAATAATCAGAAAAAACACCATAATAAACACCACTGCATAACAATGTTAACAAACCGACAAAAACATAATCTCTTTTCTTAAAATTTTTTATAATTTTAAACAAAGGTTCTTTATATTTTTCTTCTGTTTTGTTTTTTGTTGGCACAAATGTTTCATTATGCAATAAATTTGTGATAAATTCTTTACGCACAGGATTATCATAATCAGATGAATGCAAAGGATAAATCAAATCATTTTCTTTGCTGAATTTATCTATTAATCTTTTTTCTTTTGTTGTGTACATTTGACATTCCTTGTTTTTTGTATAGGAATAAATGTAGCACACCAGAACCACTTGTCAAGACATTGTTAATCTGTGGTTTTTTCTTGATTTTGTCCTTAAAAAATACTACTATAATTGTGTGAAAGATAATTTAAGACATTTTTCTTGTGTCTTTATTCTGTCCCAATATGTTAAATTTGATAAATCGGGACAAAACAAGCCCACACCCAACAGATTCACTACAAATAAAGTCTTTACTTTATTCGCAATGAATTGACGGGGTGTGAAAACATTAACCTTAAGAAAGGATTTTATATGGTAAAAAAGAAAAAAGAAGAAGCTTTAGAAAATGTAAAAAAAGTTTCTAAAATTGCAGATAAACCTGCACATGAAAGTGATAAAAACGACAATAAAATGTATTTTATGGCATTGGGTGGTTTGGAACATGTTGGTCAAAATATGTATGTCTATAAATACAAAGGCAAATATTTAATCGTTGATTGCGGTATGGGTTTTTTGGAAGAAGAAATTGGTGCTGGCGATGTTCAATATTGCGACACAACATGGCTTGAAAAACATAAAAAAGATGTTGTTGCTTTCGTTATAACACACGGACACGAAGACCACATTGGCGCATTAAAATTCATATGGCCAAAGTTCAGAAAACCTATCTATTGCACCCGTTTCCCTGCTGAAATTTTACGCAGAACATTTGATGGTGTTGAAATGGATTACAACCCTGAAAAAGACATTATTGAATTTGATGCAAATGGTGCAGAACTTGATTTATCACCGTTTACAGTTGAAACTTTCCATGTTTCACATTCTATCCCAGAAGCACAAATGTTGATAATCAAAACACCTGCGGGAAAAATATTGCATACTGGGGATTGGACATTTAATGATGACAACCCTATTGAACCAACAACAGATTATAAAAGATTGGCTGAAATTGGTTCTGACCCTAAATTATTAGCATGCGTTTGTGATTCTACATCTGCGGAAAGACAAACACCACAAACAACAGAAATTCAGGTTCGTGATACATTAACTGAAATTATGAAAAAAGCCCCTGGACGCGTATTTGTCACGGGTTATTCACGCAGTCTGGCACGTATGAAAATGTTCGCAGAAGCCGCACATAACGCCGGCAGAATTGCTTGCATAAAAGAACGCAGCAATCCAAATCCTGTTCCTTATGTTGGATTACCAGAATTCCGTGAAATCGGTATTGAATACGGATATATCAACAAAGATGATGTATATTTGCACGAAGAAATAAAAGATTTACCTGCTGAAAAACAAGCTATATTTTTGACTGGTTCTCAGGGGGAAAAATACGCTATGTTGACCCGTTTATGCAACGGTCATGTAAAAGAATTGAAATTGTTGCCAACAGATACGGTTATTTTCAGTGCAATTATTATTCCAGGACGCGAACAAGATGTTTCTTTCTTGTATAACAAATTGGCACGTATGGGAATCAAAACATATACTATATTTGATACAGACCATTTACACGCATCTGGTCATGCGGGACGTCCTGAATTTGAAAGATTTTATGATATGGTTCATCCTCAGGTTTCTATCCCAATGCACGGTGAATTTATATCTGAAATGTTAAATGGTAAAATGGCAATGGAACGCGGTGGCGCAAAACATATGATGATTGTCCACAACGGCGATATTATCGCATTGAAAGACGGCGAAGAACCATATGTATGTGAATCTGTCCAAACAGGTTTTGTTGTTATGGAAGGTGAAACAGAACGCAGCGCCGACGATCAGGTTTATAAAAACCGCAGAAAGATTGCCACAAATGGTGCTATATTTGTCACATTGCCAATCGATAAACGTGGTTTCTTGAAAGGTGTTCCAGAAGTATCCAGCGCAGGTATCTTTGAAACAGATGAAACAGGATTTATGAAACGCCAAATTCAGATAGAAATAACACAGGCGATTGATAAATTAACAAAAACAGAACGCAAAAATCGTGATAATTTGCACAAAGCTGTCCAGATTGCATCTAACCGTGTAATCCGCGCATCATTGGGCGCAGATAAAAAACCACAATACAGCGTTCATTTTGTATTAAAATAATCACTATGAAAAAAACAAAAAAAGCCCCTGTTTGAACAGGGACTTTTATTATGTTTTTTTACTTGCAAGAAATATCAAATTTTTACTAACATAAAAATGTCAGCAAGAGTTTTGCTGATGGGGTGTAGTTACCCGTTTAAAGCGCGTCAAAGAGAGAAAGACGTAAAAAATCTCCAACCACTGATGGTTGGAGGGTTGTGAATAATATTAGCCCAGCTAATAAAATAAGCACACAATTTCGCTTTAAATTGTAACTAACCTCCAACCGCCCTTTTATTATAAGTGCGGTTTTTGTTATTGCTATGGGAACAAAACCATAGTAATCGAGAGAGAATATTGAAAGGGAAGGAATAAATGCCATTTTATTATATATTTGGCAAATTATTCAGGTGGCTTGCTTTTATATCAATTGCCGCCCTGCTTTCATTTAATACAATGGCTGATGACGCAGACGATTGTACCGCCCAAGGTTCTTATTATTATTGGGACGATGATAGTCAAACCTGTGAATATGATAACAACCAAGAATGTATAGATAATTATGGTGAAAATTATTACTATGACGGCGAAACATGTCAACCAGATAACAACGAAGAACAAGAATGCAATGATTTGGGTGGATACAATTATTGGGACGCAGAAAATCAAACCTGTGAATATGATTCTGAACAAGAATGCAATGACCAAGGCTCTTATTATTATTGGGACACAGAGAACCAAACCTGCGAATATGATTATGAACAAGAATGCAATGCTCAAGGTCCTTATTCTTATTGGAATGGCACAACCTGTGAATACGATTACGAACAAGAATGCAATGATCAAGATGGTTATTGGGACGGTACAGAATGTAAAGATAAAAGTTTCTGGTGCGAAACCGAATATGGTTCCAATTACTATTGGGATGGCGCCAATTGTGTGGAACATTCTTGTGATTATGGATATGAATATGACAGCGCATACGGCGAATGTATTCCACAATGTTCAGAAAATTATTATTATGACGGATCCCGCTGTGTTGATAATATCACGGGTTGTCCACAATATTCATCAGACCTTTCGTTTGATATTGATGGTGCATATCATAACACAAGCGATGGCTTATTAGATTATATTGAAATGCCATCGACAAGATTTGATTTTAACAATAATGGAACGATAGACTCAAACGAATGTTATGTTGCACGAATAAATATACAAGATGGGACGTATCTTCAAGAACATTCCCTTTCATCAGACGAAGTTGTTCAAAATGCGGGCATAAGTGTATCATTCTGTAAATATAATCCAAATACTGGTAATTATGATTTATCATGTACATATAAAGTTTCCGTATGCACCATTGATGAAACACGTAATAATTTGTTTAGTTCATCAAACAGCTTGCTGCAAACCGTTGGTGGGTGGCTAGATTTTACACAATCTGATTTGGCCCATTTTGATTCTATGTTTATTTACAGACCGTATGATAACGCAACATACGACAGATGCCACGGAACAGGTTTATCGTTTGCGTGTCCTGCCCATTCTACGACAGACCCGATTGGACCGGTTGGGGAATCTTATGGTCAATGGTTTGATTTTAATGGCGACGGCGAACAAACACTTGATGAATGCGTGGCAAGCATGGGATATTCCAATTGGCGCGCATGGACAGACAGCGTCACAGAACACGAAAATTATGAAAATTGGGTACATATTTATAAATATCTTGGCGATAATAAAGACGAACCTTTGAACAAAAACGCAATCGGTGCGAGTGCTTTTTGTAGATATAACACACAAACCGGAAATTATGATTTATCTTGCACTCAGGCTGTGAATTTGTGCGATGTAAATGAATTAATATATTTGGAATCTTTACAACCGTCCACTATTAATACACTGAATTATTTTATAGATTTAGTGGAAGATTACTATCAACAAACAATTCCACAATCTTATTACGCCAGTATGTTTAATTTAAGCGCCAATTCAATTACATTATTAGACAGATGTTCACGACCAGATGCGGTTTGTCCGGTACATTCTGCAAGTTTTGAAAACGGACCTATTGCTGAAATGGCTGGGTATGGTGTCGATTTTAATGATAACGGTGAAATTACATTAGACGAATGTATTGCGGGTCGTGTGTACGGTTCAATTGGGGTTGATTCTCTGCCTATTATTGTCGAACAATTGCAGTTTTCAAATTTTGAAACATTGTATAACCTTGCAACTGCACAAAACACATTTGATGGGGAAAATACACTTAATCAAGAAACTGCTCTGAGTATTGCTTTCTGTAAATATGATACAACAACTGGTAATTACGATGGTAATTGCACCCCTGCGATTTCAGCGTTTTGCAGCATGGACGATATTTACGGATTAAATGGAACAAATTTTCAAACAAGAACCACTTTCCCATATATGCTGTCAATGGCTGAAAATTATACGGGCAACACCATACCAAAATCTATGTATTCAAATATATTTACAGATTCAGCAGCAGCAATTTCATATTTAAACATATGCCCTGCGTGTCCTTTCGGCAGTCACGACGATTTTCCTGGTGATTGTGCAATGCATGATTACCAATCGTGTTCTGTGGGTCAGTATTTATATGTTGATGCAGAAAACGAAATAGCAGAATGCAAAATATGTGAAAAAGGTTATTATTGTCCGTACGGACAAGATTATGACATAGTTTCCGGCACACAGGGAATCGAACAATGTCCACAAGACACTGTGTCAATTGCGGGGGCAACGACATATGAACAATGTGAAGCTTGTGAAACCGGATACCACATAGAAGATTTTGCATGTACACCGAATGTTATTTCTGTTATTTGGGACAATATTGACCCTGAATATGCCGGACAAAACAACGAAAATACCATAACATATGGCAGTGATATTAATACCCCATTCAAAGCCCTGCACCAAAAAGGTAAAAATTTCATAGGCTGGATGTTTCAATATGACCAATAAACATTTATCAAATTTTATTTTGTAAAACACGCAAAAACACTTGATTTTTCTGAAATTATATTATAATATTAGCCTCGCTGAGTAGTCAGAACTGAATAACCAATGGTGTCTTTTGGTCCCATTTGGAATAAGGATTCTGTCAAATGTTCGGCACAAGAAAAACCAAAATAAAAGGATAATATTATGGCAAGAGCTGGTGCAAAACGTAGCACACGTAAATTAAAGATTGGACGTTCATTGGGCGTAAATCTTTGGGGTCAGGCTAAATCCCCATTTAATAAACGCAAATATAAACCTGGTCAACATGGACCAACATCTCGTGGTTCATCTTCATCTGATTACGCAAAACAGATGCGCGCAAAACAGACTTTGAAGGGCTATTATGGTAATATTGGCGAAAAGAAATTCCATAAATACTATGCAGAAGCAGAAAATATGAAAGGTGACGCACCTGAAAACTTGATTGGTTTGTTGGAAAGACGTTTGGACGCAGTTGTATATCGTTCAAAATTGGCTCCAACAGTGTTCTCTGCACGCCAATTGGTAAGCCACGGTCATATTTATGTAAATGGTAAACGTGTTAAAATTGCTTCTTATCGCGTAAACCCAGGCGATGTTATCACCGTCAGCGAAAAAGCAAAACAAATGCCTTTGGTCGTTTTGGCCTTGGAATCTGGCGAACGCAACTTCCCAGATTATATCACAGTAGATAGCGCTAATTTCACAGCAACATTTACTCGTGTTCCAGCATTTGAAGACGTTCCATATCCTGTACAAATGCAACCAGAATTGGTCGTCGAATTTTATTCTCGTTAATACTGACGGGAACAATAAAATTAAGCCACCCTTTCTGGGTGGCTTTTTTGTTGCGAAATCTTGCTTTTGTAATACTATTGTGATATTATTTATTTAATAAAAAAGGTATGTTTTATGAATGACAAAATTGTTTTAACTGGAATCAAACCAACAGGCACCCCTCACATTGGAAATTATTTGGGTGCACTGAAGCCATTGATTGAATTATCTCAAAATCATAAAACAATTATGTTTATTGCTGATTTACACGCATTAAACACTATAAAAGATGCCAAGTCTTTAAAACAACACACATACGAAATCGCAGCATTATTAATTGCAATGGGGTTGAATCTGGAAAATGCTATTTTGTTTCGTCAATCTGACATAGATGAAATTTACAAATTATCTAATTTCTTGATGAATGTTACACCAAAAGGTTTGATGAACCGTGCACATTCTTACAAGGCTGTGGTTGAAAAAAACACAGAATTGGGTGTTGATGTTGATGCGGGTGTAAACATGGGATTATATACCTACCCTGTGTTGATGGCTGCTGATATATTGCTTTATAACAGTGATATTGTTCCGGTTGGCAAAGACCAAAAACAACATGTTGAATTTGCACGTGATATCGCGGGATATTTCAATAACACTTACGGTGAAACATTTAAAATGCCAGAACCAGTTATTGGTGAAGACATTGGTTTAATACCGGGTCTGGACGGCAGAAAAATGAGCAAATCTTATGACAACACAATTCCTTTGTTCGCACCAAGCAACGAATTAAAGAAAAAGGTTATGCGCATAATCACAGATTCTAAAACACCAGAAGAACCAAAAAATCCTGATGAATCAACGATATTCCAATTGTATAAACAATTTGCATCTGAATCTGAAACAGCGGCATTCAGAAAAATGTTTTTAGATGGTGGTATGGGTTATGGCACTGCAAAAACAATGTTATTTGAAAAAATAGATTCTGTATTGTCCAAACCACGCGCAGAATACGAACGTTTATTAAACAACAAACAAGAAATAGATGCAATCTTGCAATCTGGTGCGGATATTGCACATAAAATTGCGTCTCGTACAATTGAAAAAGTAAAAAAGAAAATGTTGGGCTAAACCAATAAAATCGGAGAGAGATTATGAAACAAACAACAACAAATCAAACTATTGTTATTGCCGGTATAACTGCTGTGTTATTGGCAATATTTTGCAACATCGATAAAACAAAATCAGAAACACCAAAAATAGATGTTGTTGGCGAATGTTTAACATCTGTCCCGAAAGATAAAACTGCAATTACTCTGCGTGTTGTTGCTATGGATAAAAACCCTGCCAAATCTATGCAAATTGCAACATCAAAAATGAATGCAATTACTGAATATTTGAAAGAACAAGATGTTCAAATGCAAACTGCGAATTTTAATTCGTATGAAAAAACAAAATGGGACAGCGAAAAACAAGAATCTATTGTCTTAGGCACAGAAACAAGTATTTCTGTCGAAATATCATCTGATAAAACAGAAACAATTGAAAATTTATTGAATAAATTTGCAGGCGAAGAAAATGTTTATACTGAAAATCTGCGTTTATTCACAAGCAAAGAAAAAATTAAACCTGTACTTGAAAAATGTTTATCAGTTGCCGTTGAAAACGCACGTGAACGCGCAAACGCATTGGTTTCATCTGATAAAAAGCGTGCTGGTAAATTATTATCAGTATCTTATAACAATGTGTCTTATGGTGAACGCGATTATACAAATTTCCGTTTGATGTCTGCAAAAGCGGTTGCAGGAACATCTTTTGACACATCTGGCAGTATTGTCAGCAAAGACACAGAAATAACCGTTTCTGTATCTGCAACATTTGAGATTAAATAAAAAAATGAACGAAATTATTGCTGAATTTACAGATTATTTGTTGAATACAAAAAACTATTCAACACATACTGTTTCTGCATATGAAACCGACATATTAGATTTCGTAAATTTTTATAAAAGATTCAATGATGGCGACACCACCCTGATTGATATTGCAGGGGCAGACACCATATCTTTTCGTTCGTGGTTGGCAGACCGTGCCCGTCGCAATTTAAGTCATAAATCAACCGCACGCGCATTGTCATCACTGCGAACGTTTTATAAATATCTGGGGCGGTACAAAAACATTCAAAACGATGCTATTGGTTTAATATCTTCGCCAAAGGTTCCACGCAAATTGTCCAAGGCAATTGAAACCACAGATGTTGCAGATATGCACACCGCTATCAAAGAAATAGATGCAAACGACCCATGGATTGGTGCACGCGATTGGGCGCTGGTTGTGTTAATATTTGGATGCGGTTTGCGTATAAGTGAAGCTTTATCATTAAAAAACAGCGATGTTGCAAACAACCCTACTTCATTACACATCGTTGGTAAAGGTAACAAAGAACGCATTGTTCCGGTGTTGCCTGCCGTAAATGAAGCAATTCAAAAATACATAAAAATTCGCCCATTTGGACATGATTCAAACGCCCCATTGTTTCGCAGTGTTCGCGGGCTGCCTATGTCATCGCGTATGGCAGAAAAAGTTATTGAAAAATTGCGTCATTATTTGCAATTACCTGATTATGTAACACCGCACGCTTTGCGACATACTTTCGCAACTGCATTATTGGCGGGTGGTGCAGATTTACGCTCTTTACAGGAACTATTGGGACATTCTTCCCTGTCAACAACACAATTGTACACGAAAGTAAATATGGCAGAAATAATGGATGCATATAACCACGCCCATCCTATGTCCGCAGAGAAATAAAAAACTTGCTTAAAATTTCCATTTTTTCTAACATAAAAATGTTAGAAAGGAAGAGATTTAATTTTGCATAAAAAACCGTCGTTTTTTTGCAGTTTTTTTGTCATACGGATTTTATCCGTATTGTTCGTGTCGCTCTGTTCTTTAAACGCAAACGCAATAACAATAGATTCTGGTAAATATATTGTTTCAGAACCTTTGCCAACATGGGTTGATGTGAACGCAGATGCGCCGAACAATGAATCTTCTATTCAATATCACGGATATAACAATAATCAGGCATCTGAAAACATTCCTGAAAATTCTTTCTATACAATATTTGATTACGGTAAAATATACGGTGATTCTGCATGTTTAACTTACGGTTCGTGGGGCGATGTTTCAGATGAAGATTTTGATCGTGGCAATGTTGGTAATGGGTATCTTTGTTGGTGCAGATTAAACGGTGAAAACGACCCAAATAACAATTATTCATATAAATCAAAATGGGTTGCGCGTGGTGCAATTGATAATAATCAACCATGTTGGGAAAATTGCGCACACGATTGCGCACAATTAGCGGGACATGTTTACAGATGGCCAGACAATTCGATAAAAGAAAACTTGTTTAATACTGCGATTTTAAGAACGGCTGATTGCCCTGCTGATTCATATTGTCCGGGTGGCGACATAGAATCTGGGACAAATGGTTTATATCAATGTCCTGAAAATTCACACAGCGAAAGCGGTTCATCTTCATGCGTATGCGATACCAAATATGAAACTGCAAATGGTGCGGGTGCAACAATTGAAAATCCATGTATAAGAAAGACGGGACCTGATTCTTGTGATGCAGAAACAGAATATTGGGACACAACAACCCAAACATGTATAACCAGAAATTATTCATGCTCTATTATATTACAGCCGGGACAATATATTCCACCGGTGTATGATATATCTGGAACGGGTTATAAATGCCATAAATCACGCAGTGTCACATTCTGTGATGACGACAGTTTAATTGAAAACAAACCTGAAAATTCATGGTTGGTTCATTTTGGTTCTGACCCACAAATAAATTTCAGTGGTCGTTCCGCGTGCAGTGACATTGGCGGTTCTTACAAAGAATTATCCGATGTTCAATTTGATTCAGACACAATTTATGGTTCAAATTGTTGGTGTAATATGACCGATATATTTGGTTCTACAAAATGGATTTTATCTGGAACATTTGAAAATGGGGATATTTGCGGAAATGAATGTGCGGGTAATTGTGGTGACCATTTTTCATGGGATAATGATTTCAAGACAACTTTGATGTCCACCATCACAACACCAGAACCAACAAATTGCCCTGCGAATTCATTTTGTCGTGGTGGCGAATACAGTTGTTTAGACACAACAACATCTATTGAAAAATGCCCAACCGAATACCCAAATTCTGACGAAGGTGCAACAGATAAAACAAAATGTTATGCAACATTGACATTTGTCACAAATGGTGGCTCTGCGGTGGCGGTGCAAAAAATTTATTATTCAGACGCAAATGCCGGCGGATATACATTGAACACAATACCAACAACAACCAGACAAAATTCTGATTTTATTGGTTGGTATGATAACACTGGTTTCAGCGGTGAACCAATAACAACATCCACCCAATTTTCAGGCAACAAAACATTATACGCAAAATGGAAAACAAACATATACACAATCAAATATGTTGATGAAAATGGACAAGCACTGACAACAACAAACCCAACACAATGGGTTGTTGGCGAAACACAACCATTTGATTTAACCGACCCAACATTATCGGAAAATCTATCTTTCTATGCGTGGTTTAATGATAAAAACGGATTTAATATAAACACTTCTTCAAACCGTATTACAACATTGACGCTTGATTTATTACAGAATCTATCCAATGGTTCTAATACGGTTACAATATACGGTCATACATATCCAAATTCAGCATTCTGGATGACAACAACACCAATGAATGCGGGGGAAAAATTCGCATTTTATGTATCAAACTATACAGGAACAGTATATATAGATTGGGGCGACGGAACGATTGATATCGCATCTGCTTCAAGCGAATATCAACAACACACTTATGCAAATGCAGGAACATACAGAATTGGTATGTCTTCTAAAAATATGACTAATTATGACACAAACGATACGGTAAATGATGATTGCGGTGGAAACTATCATCCTACTTTTTGGTTTGGTAATAGCTGGCTCAAAGCTGAATCTAACAACGCAACGCGCGACAAATTAAAACGAATAGAAGGCAATTTAAGCGCTGTATTTCCAACTGCCCCGAACGGCACACAACCAACATTTATTGCTGCTTTTGAAAACTGTACAAATTTAGAGGGACCAATTCCACCAGAATTATTTGCAAACATAACTGGTCAACCAAGAAAAAGTATGTTTAACCAATCATTCTATGGTTGTACAAAATTATCTGGGGAAATACCACAAAACCTGTTTAGTGGTTTAAATGGAAATTATACAGATGCTTTGTTTGCATTGACATTTGGTGCCACCAATTTATCTGGAAATTTGCCAGCAGATATAACCGACACTGAAAACAACAAAAAATATAGTGGTTTATTTGGTAAATTATCTGGTGCACCACAAAAATGTATGTTTAACAGGACATTTTATAATAATCCAAATATAACAGGTCAAATTCCAGAAAACCTGTTTGGAAATCTAAATGGAGCTCCTGCCCCTTATATGTTTACATCAACCTTTTATGGATGTTCTGGGCTATCAGGTTCAATTCCAGAAAACCTGTTTGGAAACATAAACGGGACACCTGCAACTTATATGTTTACATCAACATTTTATGGATGTTCCGGGCTATCAGGTTCAATTCCAGAAAATCTGTTTGGAAATATAAACGGAGCACCTGCCCCTTATATGTTTTCATCAACATTTAATGGGTGTTCTGGGCTGACAGGTTCAATACCACAAAATTTGTTTGGAAACATAAACGGGACACCTGCAACTTATATGTTTACAAACACATTTAATGGGTGTTCTGGGCTGACAGGTTCAATACCACAAAATTTGTTTGGTCGTTTTAATGGTGTGCCTGCTGAATATATGTTTGCAAGAACATTTGAAAACTGTTCTAATCTGACAGGGCCAATTCCAGCAACTTTATTTGAAGGTATATCAGGTCCTATAAAGCATGGTTCATTTAATAAAACTTTCTTGAACGCATCTGGTTTAACCGGTCCAATACCAGAAGATTTATTCAAAAATGTTACTGGAACTGCACCACTTGGATTAAGAATGACTTTCAAGGGGGCAACTAATCTTGGTAAAGACGAAAATGGTAATGCAACACCTATCCCAGTAAAATTATTCCAAAATATTTCTGGTACATTACCAGCAGTTGATATTTCTAATAGTAAATATCCTATGTTTGAAGAAACATTTGCAGACACACAATATTTAACCGCACCGGTGCCGACTGAATTATTTAAGGGTATTACGGGTTATTTATCTGATAACGAAGCGGGAAATCGTAGTGCCACATATACCGCGGGCGGTATGGCGAATATCTTTAACAATTCTAATATTTCAACCGTTTGTGATGCCGGTCAATATCAATATCTAACTGGGTTTGAAATTGATTGGGACGGTCATGTTGCATGCGAAATGTGTCCGGTTGAATATCCTGATTCTATTTCTGGCGATAATGTTACAATGAAAAAATGTTTCACAGAATGTCCAGAAGCCCCGAACGGTGGTGAATATGTTTCCGGTCATAAATATTGGACCGAAGACGAAGAACATATTGGCGATATTTCATCTTGTGTTTATAAATACACTATCAATTATGTATTAAATGGTGCAGATGAATCATTGAACGCATCAAACCCAACCGAATATTCAAGCAATATGGATTCTGATTTACCTATATCAGCCCCAGACGAACGCGAATTCTTTGGATTTATTGGTTGGTATGATAATGCTGAATTTACAGGTGACATAATAACAAACATACCGGTTGGTTCTGTCGGAAACAAAACATTATATGCAAAATGGGACGCAGATATATTTAATATCACATATGAATTAGACGGCGGTGAAAATTATGAAAACGCCCCTGCTACATATACCGCAGATTCAGAAAATATTATATTCGGAACACCAACTAAAGACGGTTATAAATTCATTCATTGGTTGGATGAAAATGGTGATGTTATAACTGAATTGCCACATGGGTCAAATGGCGATAAAACTTTGACTGCCGTATGGGCGCGCAAAATAAATATTCATTTTGATACTAATTCTGGCGGGGATGTTGTGGCAAATGTTCCTGACGATATTGTTTGTGCCGAAGGGGAAGCTTGTAAAATATATTGGACACAAATTATCGGTTACATTGACGCAGAACCTTTCAGAAACGCATATTCTTTCAATGGTTGGAACCAATTTGCAAATGGCTTGGGATATAATTTCGTATATATTGCAGCCCCAGAAAACGGTGGAATTATAGAACACAATGCAGATTTATCACATGTGTTTGATTTAACACAAGAACAAGACATAACATTATATGCAAAATGGGTACCTGAAATATATAATATTGAATACATATTAAATGGCGGTGAAAATTATGAAAACGCACCAAATGAATATACTGTTGAATCTGACACTATCACATTTGGAACACCAACAAAAGACGGTTATAATTTCATTCACTGGGTTGATGAACATGGTAATATTATAACCGAATTGCCACACGGTTCAAATGGCAATAAAACTTTGACTGCCGTTTGGGAAACAGCTGAATATCAAATCATTTATGATTATACAAATGGTGGTTCTGGTTGTGATAACGAATATTATACAGTCGGTGTTGAAAAAGAAATAAATTGTGTTCCAACAAATACTGGATATATATTTAATGGTTGGTTTGATGGTAATGATAATCAAGTGTTTATTATACCGTCAGATTCTGTTGGGGATATAACATTGTACGCACAATGGACACCTGAAACATATTATATTGAATATGTGTTAAATGGCGGTACAAATTTTGCAAATGCACCACATGCTTATAATTACGGTTCAGAAACCATTATTGACGGCACACCAACGAAAAAGAATTTCTTGTTCTCGGGCTGGTGTTCTTATGAAGATTTAACAGATTGTTATGATTCATACATAATTCCAAATACAGCCACCGGCAAACAGACATTATATGCAAAATGGGAATTCTATTGCGAAAGCCAGAAATGGATGCATATTGGCGAAAATCCTGATGACAAGATATGTTTAACAGACGAAAAACCAAATGGTCCATCTATGGCAATACAAACAAATGACGGGGTACATTATATTATATTAACCAATGATGATATAAATATAAACAAAATCTCTGATAAAAAGATGCATGTGCAATACAACAACGAAACATATAATGCACACGATAATTCAATAGAATAAAAAAACACCCGTTTGGGTGTTTTTTTATAATTTATTTATTTCTTTAATTACACGGGATATTTCATCAAACAATATTCCACGACCGTTATGCTGTTCCCATTCTGTTATGTTTTCCGCTCTGTCATCTATTAAAATATCGTCTGCGGTCGGGTTTATCAAAGCACCCTTTTTACCATCACATACGATAATATGTTTTTTATCAAAAAATTCAGCCATATTTTTCAATATCCAATCTATTTTTTCTTTTGTAACAAAATCTACATAATCTTGACCACCGACAAAATGTTTTGCAGATGGTGTTTTTGTTAAAACGAATATTTCACCTTTGGCTTGTGCAGATTTCAAGACTTCTTTAACACCAGCAAAAACAGGAATATCACGCCAAAAATTTTTATTTTGTTCTATGGTTTGCCAGAATTGTTTTTTTGCTTGTTTTTCTGTATCAGACATAGATTCAGACGGATGATTTAAAGATTGACTGTTTTTTGGTGCAGACGAATCAAAATCTGCCAAAACACCGTCCATATCAAAATAAAAAGTCATTGCTTTTTTCCTTTCATTTTACTAGTATTCGGTATCTTATTATAAGTATAAAAAAAGGAAAGGAAAGTGAAAATATTAGAATACACCATGCACCCAGAACAAGAATTATTAAACATTATGAAAAATACAACTCTGCGTGGCAATAAAAACATTAAACCATTTGTACAATCAGATATTTATATTTCAGAAATCACTGCAAAAGATGTTTTACCAACACAATATTTTGTTTTATGGGACCAAGTATATAATATAAGGGTTTTGAACGATTATTTTATGAACAAAAATATAGATATTGCGAAATTAAAGGGCTTTATTGAATATAAAACACTTGATTCTGAATACTCTTTGACCCCACCTATCGTTGAAATAATAGATAATCAACCACTTCTGATAGACGGTCAACATCGTGTAACATTTTTTGGAAAAAACAATATTCCTTTCAATGCAATAATCATAAATAATGTTCCACAACAATATTATCCATACCAATTACCAAATCAAAACGGTTGGAAAGATGTACAATATTTTGATTCTGTTTTACCAGAAGGATTTGTTCGCAAAAATTTAAGATATACAGATAAAGAAACTAAAAAATTTATGTTCCGCGAATACCCATTACCTGGTATTATTAAAATCGCACGTGAACACACCGGAAAAACATATTAAAAAACGCCCAAACGGGCGTTTTTTTTATTTATAAAGATTTTTATTTTTTCCAGAAAGCGAAACCATGTTTCTTTTCTTCTCTCTGTTTGCGACCTTCTATTGCGCGTCGTCTTTCTGCACGACGTTCTTGGAATCTTCTTGCAGATTCTTCGTCCCTTTGTATCAGTTTCAATGTTGTTACTGATAATTTGCCATTTCTGACTTCTTCTTCAAATTCAACAATATCATTTTCATTTAAAAAACGAATTTCTGCTGCCTTTAATGCACTGGAATGAACAAACACATCGTCTGTATTTCCATCTTGATTTGGTGTATCTGGGGTAATAAAGCCAAAGCATTTTTTACCGTTATACCATTTTACCTTTCCTTGACGCATAATCGAATCCTTTGTTATGCTTGTTATGGTTATTGCAAACCCTTTCAATAACCTGTTTATATTTTACATTAAAACGGAAATAAAACGCAAGAAAATAAGAAAGGGATGAAATCTTATGTTTCACCCCTTTGATTTGCTATTTTTTATAATATCTTTGCAATTCTTTCATTATAAAATTAAAGAATTTTCCGGACATTGTATCCGTGTTAACCGTCCAATCTGAATAAGAATACGGCATTGCGGAAACCAATATAAATTTAGCCATCCAACGGAAAATTCTGATTTCTTGGTCTTTACTCAATTTTGTAGGTGCATTTTGTACAAAGAAAACTTCGTTTTCAACCGCATTATCAACTTTTTCCATAATTATATCGGTTATTTTTTGTGGATAATATATTGTAGATATTCTTGGGAAACCATCAAACAACATATCAGTATCACCATCACTGTACAAAATATTCCAACCAATTCGGTCAAACAAATCATCTACACAATCACAAATCATAGCATTGTATTTTTTTACGCCTTCTATGTGCAGAGTTTCTGTTTGATTTTCCAATTGTTCCCTGCTGTGCGCAGTTGCAGTTTTGATTTTTCTTGATTTTTCATACACAGAATGTGTTTGGTGTTCAAATTCAAAAAATGTACGAACCTGACAAATTATTTCCATTGGAACAATTGCCCCGTTATGTCCGATATTCAAAACCAATTTTGCATCACGATAACCACGTGGATTTGTAATATCAAAAAATTTATCACGAACATCTATGATTTTTTCAGGCCACATTTTGCAAACGCGTTCAATAAATGTGCGTGCCTGAGGTACCAAATCAAATAAACATTTAATACGCCAAACATCTTCCAATCTTTCATACGGTTTCTTAATTTTATCCAATTCACGAACCATATTTGCAGCAATTTGATTGTGGCTGGAACCGATTATTTCAAGAACAGTTTCAGACGCATCTGTTATAAAATCTTTAGAAAATGTTTCTTTGATTTTTTCAGATATTGCACGTGCAGATGCTTCGCGGCCTGTTTTTGCAATAACATCATATGCTGTTTTTGCAACATCTTTTACATAATCATCATAGTATTTACCAGTTATCTTTTCTATGGCACGATTTATGCTTTTTTGTGCACCAACAATTACAGTAATAATAGAAGACACAGCCAAATCTATTTTATGTCTGTCTGTCAGCATAAAAAATTGATTACGCATCGGATCATCGTCCAGACGATGGTTAACCAGATATGGTTCAAGCGGATTAATAGATGATATTGTAATCGGTGAATCTATCACGGCATCTTTTGAATAATCGTATGCGTGCACAGCCGCCTTTGGTGCACCAAAACATTTACCGATATACAAGAACACCTCACGGAACCAATCCATTGAATCTGTGTATAAATTTAACAGATAATCCCTGCTCGCTTCATCTATGCGACCTTCTTCACAGGCTTCGTTTATGACAGATATGTTTTTTTCGTCGTGCAATTTTGTGCGTAAAAACACATCTTGTATGTCATCAAGATTTGACATATATGTTTCCTTTTTTTATTTCATTATTGGGAACAAGATAACATCACGTGCGGTTGGTTGATTGAACACAATCATAGCTAAACGGTCAATACCCATACCCACACCTGAAATTGGTGGAAAACCATGTTCCATAGCACGAACGAAATCGTTATCTGGGTTAAAAGCTTCTTCTTCGCCACCAGCAATATTTTTTGCCTGTTCTTCAAATGCAGCCAATTGTTGCATTGGATTTACAAGTTCTGAATAACCCTTGCATAATTCACCACCAGCAACCAACAATTGATACATATCTAATCTGCGGTCGTCATTGTCGTTATGACGCGCCAATGGCACCATATATGTTGGATAGTTATACAAAAATGTAGGTTGAACGATTTGGTTACGGATTTTGCGTTTATAAACATAATCAACCAATGTAGGTATCGATTTCAAATCGTCCAATTCACCAACTGGGAACATACCATTGTCATATAATTGTTTGCGCAATTTATCTACATCATTAAATTCAAGAATATCACAACCAAACAATTCATTCATTCTGGCAGTGTAATCTATCATTTCATATTTAGAGAAATCTAACATTGTACCTTGGTATTCAATTTGCAATGTTCCGCGTGCCTTTTGAATTAATTCTTGCACCATTTCCCATGTGAAATCTATGTTACGTTTATAATCCCAATATGCAGCATACCATTCAATCATTGTAAATTCTTGCAGGTGCATTGCGTCCATACCTTCGTTACGGAAATCTTTTGCAACTTCATAAACACGGTCAAAACCCGCACCAATTGCCTGTTTCAAGAATAATTCTGGGGAAATACGCAATTGAAAATCTGCATCCAACGCATTATGGTGTGTTGTAAATGGTTTTGCAGCCGCACCAGATGCAATATTTTGCATAATTGGTGTTTCTATTTCAAGGAAACCATTTCTGTTCATAAATTCACGCAAATTGTGTGTCATTTTGAAACGACCAAGCAAAGCATTGCGTGCTTCTTCATTAGAAATAATATCCAAATATCTTTGACGATAACGTGTTTCCATATCTGTAAGGCCATGGAATTTTTCTGGTAATGGGCGCAGTGCCTTGGCCAAGATTTCATAACCAGAAACACGGACAGTCAATTCACCAGCAGTTGTATGATACAAAGTTCCAGTAATACCGATAAAATCACCCATATCAACATTGGATTTCATAAATTTATAATTTTCTTCGCCTAATTCTTCACGGGACATTGAAAATTGAATTTCACCTTCGATATCATAAATACGGCCAAACATCAATTTACCCAACCAACGAAGTGCTGTGACACGACCCGCCAATTTTACAGGGGTTTCATCTGCCAATTCACGTGCTTCACATATTTTATGAGAACGGTCAAATTTATCTTTCCAAACAACACCATCACGTTGTTTAATATTTTCAACCTTTTGCATACGTGCTGTTAATTCGTTCGTAGATATATTTGTGTTTTCTGCCATTTTATTTTTCCTTTGTTTTAGCATAAAAAAACGGACACAGTCCAGTGCGTCCGTCAAATTGTTTGATGGTCGCACCCTTAATTAAAAAAACGTTTAATATTTAATTTCATTGTTTAACCACCCGTTGTGATTTCTTTACAGACATAATTTATAACATATATCTTGCAAATTTTCAATAAAAATCTGATGAATACTTGATTTTAATTTTGCAGATTTATATAATGCGCTTGCGAATAATGAAAGGAATAAAATCATGAATCCAATAATCGGTGAAATAATCGGCTGTATATGTTGCACATGCACAACAATTGCTTTCTTGCCACAAGCAATAAAATCTATCAAAACAAAAGATGTTTCTGGATTGTCTCTGACAATGTATTTGATATATTGTACCGGTTTGGTATTTTGGATATTGTATGGAATATACCTGAAATCTATCCAGATGGTTATTTCCGACACCATCACATTATCATTCAGTTCAGTCGTATTATACATGATTCTTAAATTACACAGAAAAAAGAAATAACACTTCGGCAACTGTGTTGCCTCGCCTCGCAACTCCCCCCTTTGCCAACAAAATCAAAAAACCGCCATTAATGGCGGTTTTTGTTTAAACAACTATTTACAATATTGGTTAACCATTGCACGCGCAACAGAATCTGCATATTGATTTATTATTTTCTTTTGCTCTTCTAATTTTGCTGCTTGACTTGCATATTTTATAGATTCCTCTTCTAATGAATCAATTTGATTTATAACATTTCTTGATGGCCACCATTGTTGTTTTGCTTTTTTTATAACTACACCTTCCTCTACTTCAATATGTACTCCACCAGAATCATGTCCCGGATCAAAACGAAATTCTGAATAATTACGTGCATCAATCCCCGCATAATATTCTTTAACAGACTTTTCGTCCTTAGCTGTAAATATTGCTGTATTTTCAATCACACCTATATTTGAAATCTTTTTTACTTGCCATCTGTTATTTCCTAGATTAACCAATTCATATTTTGCTTTTTTATCTTCAAAAAATTTTATTGGTAAATCTTCTCCATATACACTTAAAGTTGTAACTTTAACCACAGCCTGTCTTTCTGGATATTCTGTATCACTATAACCATAATTCCAATCATCTGCTCCATAAGATATAAAAGCAGCATCTTGTCCGTCAATTACTACATAATAATCAGAATATTTACGTTCTATAGATTTTCTGCTAGCAATCAATTTTGGCTTTACCTTTTTAATCAAAGCATTAATTTTATTCATAATTTCTTTTTTATGTGATTTAGCATGATCTGATTCATAAATAATTTGATTTATAATATCGACCAATTCATTAAATTCATGTTCAGAATCATAAAATCCACAAGTATTAACACCAAAATACATCAAAGGTTGTTTTAAAACATAATCCGTACCATCATAATTATCTTTTTGTACATTAGTATTAAAACACCATAAAAAATCATTATCTTCTGTTACGTAGTCTTGTAAAGATATTTGATACATTCTTAAAACACCAGAAACGCTATTTAAAAAATCTTTAAGAATTTTATTAGCAGCACTTTCAACTTCTCTTTGCATTACAGCCCCTAAAGAATTTTCCATAGCTAAAGAATCTGCACGAGATTCAAGCTCTGCCGTTTTTCTCCATAACATATTACTTTTGTTACAAATACTGTCATAACCATTTGCAAAACGAATAGAATCCGCATACATTTTTTGATATTTTTGACGCATTCTTTGATCGTTTTCAATATCGTATTTTTGTTCTTTTTTGGGTAAAATTGTTTTATCTTCGGTTTTAGAAGATACTGGTAAACCAACACGACCACAAGAAATTAACATGCTGCCAATAAAAGCAGACGCACCAATAAAACTCTTTAAATCTTTACTTTTCATTTTTTTACAACCTTTATCACAAAATAAAACTTATTTATACATATAATATACAAATAAATATATTTGTCAATATTTATTTTATAAATATTTTACTTATTCATGTTTAACCAAATAAAAAAAACACCCTTTCGGGTGTTTATAATTTCTGGTGCGAGCAAAGTACTTCGGCAACTGCGTTGTCTCGCCTCGCAACCCTGCGGGTTCTCGCCCCTTTGCTAATACAACAATAAAAAAAAAACCCTTTCGGGTGTTTATAATTTCTGGTGCGAGCAAAGGGAACCACAATCACGCCTTTTTTTGGCATTTTTTAGTCCGTTTTAACCCGAAATTCAGCCATTTTTATCAGTTTGCCTGACACTTTGCTTGACACTTTTTTGAATTTATCGTATTTTTTGTAAAAAGCACACGATTTTTTTACCTACAATGACTGTATTTTATATTCATAAAATAACATTGACTTTTATTTAATGTTTTGTTTCAATTCATTCTGATGTTAGGAATTCTGACAAAGAATATATCTTAGCCGATATCACGTATAGTAAAAAATTTTTCTATACATTAAAAAAATATATTTGTATTACGTTTTTTTTGTGATACCATAGCACACCAAGAATAAATTATCTATGGATATGATGTAGGGAACTATTATGAAATATGTTTATAAATTTTTCTTTGTTATAAGTATATTAGGTGTGCTGAGTATATTTTTTATATCTGTATTTCATGTTTGTTCAATGGATAGATTTTCAAAATCAAACTATTACTTAAAGTCTCCTGCCTCACATTTTTTTGCTAAAAATCAAAATGAGTTTTCTGTTGCAGTATTGTCTGATACGGGGGCAGAAAATCATGTGTTAGAGCAAGTTATAGATGATATAAGAAAATCAGATGAAAATTATAGTTTTATGTTATATCTTGGTGATTTCATTACACATACCAGCAGTTTGGGACAATATTGGTTGTTAGACGAAATTAAAAAACATGTTGGAAACATGCCGTTATATGCGGTCCCTGGAAATCATGATGTTTTTAAAAAACATAAATATGATGTGCGTCCATATCGTAATGTTATGGGCAATACGTATTATTGGTTTTCTTATGGAAATGTTTTATTTATAGCTTTGGATAATTCTTCAAGAAATATAGATGACGAACAGTTTGAATGGTTAGAGGATACATTGAAAAAAATTAGACCTATGTTTAATAATTGTGTTATATATTCTCATATTCCACCAATTATTACAAAAAGTATTAGTAATGATAAATTAGATGTTTTAACAAAAAATAAGTTAGAAAATGTTTTAAAAAAATATAAAGTTGATGTGATGTTGTTCGGACATGTTCATTATTTTAAAAAAAACAATTTTGCAGGTGTTCCTTTTTATACAACCCCATCCAGTGGTCAAGTTATTAGAGATGAAAATATAAAGAAATATGGATACATAAGTTTAAGTTTTGATAAAAAAGGTGTAAAAAAAGTAGAACCAAAATATATTGATTTCAAAAATGATAATAAACGTGAACAAATAGAATATTGGTATGCGAGAGATATTTTGGGTTTCAGTGTTTATCATGTTATAAGATATTTGTTTTTTGTAACATTATTTACAACATTTATTGGAAGTATTTTTTATGTTCTAAACAAACGTAAGTAAAAAATATATAAACTGTTCTGCCTTTCTGATTTATAGTTTTATTGCCGATTTTATTTTCGTTGTCCACGGCTTGAATTTGGCGTGTTTATGTATGTTTTATGATAAATGGCACTATAAGGTGCTGTTTTTATGTGACCATATTTGGATAAAATGCCTTTCCAATGCTTCGTAATAATCTTTTGTGTGTAATGATTTTATAAAATATCGTCTTTTACCATCTTGACGCGGTAATTCGACCATATAATAAAACACATCATTTCTTATATAAAGGTTGTCATTTGCTTGACAGTTTGCTTTACACTTTTTAAACATAGGTTTTTATCCTTTATTTTCAAGTGTGCCAAAGCAAAAAAATACTGGATTTTCCAGGATTTTTGTTTGTGGGCAATAATTCGAGTGAAAAACAAAAAATCCGGTGCAAATGCCCGGATTTCTAATAAAAAACTTTGGTGCGAGCAAAGTACTTCGGCAACTGTCGTTGCCTCGCCTCGCAACCCTCCGGGTTCTCGCCCCTTTGCTTAAACATAAAAAAACACCCTTTCGGGTGTTTATAAATTCTGGTGCGAGCAAAGTACTTCGGCAACTGCCGTTGCCTCGCCTCGCAACCCTGCGGGTTCTCGCCCCTTTGCTTAAACATAAAAAACACCCTTTCGGGTGTTTATAAATTCTGGTGCGAGCAAAGTACTTCGGCAACTGCCGTTGCCTCGCCTCGCAACCCTGCGGGTTCTCGCCCCTTTGCTTAAACATAAAAAACACCCTTTCGGGTGTTTATAAATTCTGGTGCGAGCAAAGGGGCTCGAACCCTCGACCTCAACCTTGGCAAGGTTGCGCTCTAGCCAACTGAGCTACGCTCGCATTTGCGAAAGGTATTCTGACATAGTTTTTACAACTTTGCAAGTGTTTTTTTATCTTGCCTTGTTTTTTATTCTTGTTTTACGGGACAATTGGGTTAAATAATCATTATATTCCATCAAAAATGGTGTATTTTCTTGCAATAAATCACCTGTTCGCATTATAAAACGTTTATATGTATAAATCACAAATTCTTTATATTCAGGGGTTAAAATTGTTTCTTTTTTTGATAAATCTAAATCTTTAATTGCATTTATAACCCTGTGATATCTTGCCACATTCATATTTTTTATGGAATCAACGACTATTTCTGTTGCGATACCAAATGTGTCTTTAATGTATTTGTGAATTTTACCAGATTCAGATGATTTACCAGAACAAAGTAATTCTGTAAAAAGCAATAAACTGAAAAATTTATCCATTTTACCCTGTTGCATGGGTTATAATTCCTTTATTTTCGCTTTGTTCTGTAAATACGATGATATAGCATTCATTTCGACAACCATGCCCGCTGTCTTTTTCAGAAATTCTTTCTTTGACGCGACCATTTTTTCGTATTTTTCAGGATACGCCATTACAGATTTAATTTCTGGTCCTGGGACTATTTCCAAAACATTTTTATAAAGTTTTCTGCAATTTTCGCGTTTTGTATTGCTTTTAGAATTATGAAAATTTAACAAAATCTCATAAGCCAAATCAAATGTTTCAGCAACGATAACATCCTGCTGTTTACTTACGCTAGATTTACCAGAATTTATAAGTCGCAAGAACAAAATTCTGTTCATAACTTCTGAATATTTTCTATTTAATGTGTAATAGTCCATCATTTTATTGTCTCACATTTTGTGTTGACATTATTTGTTTAGCAGCATCAAATTTTGCGCGTTCATATCTGGCACAAATACTGTCTGCATTAAAATAAATACTGCTGTTTCTGGATTCCAATACCTGTTCTATGTTTTTGTCGTATTGTCTTGCCTGAATCAAAACAGTATCCCCCGGATTAACAAATTTTAAAAAATCTGTGCTTTCACCAAATTTGCGGTTAAATATAAATATTTTTTCGGTTTTTGTTTCAACATCAGACACCAATATTTGTCTTTCACCAATTTGTTTGACGACTGCAAAATTCGATTTACAACCGGTCATCATCATCATAAACACAGCCAAAGATAATATTTGTTTTTTCATTTTTAAGCCTTTTTATGTTGTTTATATAATAGACTAAAAATATTATTTGTCAATCATAATAATCAAAAAAACACCACCCTTTTTACGGGGTGGCATTTATTCCTAGAACCATTTCCAAGGTTGAAACACCTTTAACAATCCCATAACTGTTCGTTTGTCTGCAAATGTATGACCACAACGTGGACAAACTATGAACGGAGAGATTACCTGTTTTACTTTCTTGAAAGCAATCATCCATACGACAAAACCAAATGCCCATGTGATAAACACCAATGTCCATGCAACATAACCAAAATATTTATTCACGGTATTTGTTAATATTTGTACAACCCCAACATTTGATTTTTCAAGGTCGTTATAAATTTTAGTCGCAACTGGCCATGAAGATGGACGCCATGGATAAACATGTTTAATACCATAATTAGTCAACAAAGTTGTTCCCAAACCACCGCTGTTTTTATCCAATTGATGTTTTATGGCTTCATCTACCATTTTATCAACTTCTGTCTGGGAAACTTTGACCAATTCATTTTTCACGGAATCTAATTTTTTATTCACTTGGTCTGCGATAGCATCAACCTTTGCAATGTTTTTATCAGCATTTGCAACGGCTTTATTTGTTTCTTTGACAGCTTTGTCTATTTCACCCGTTTTCACGCCAAATTTATTAGCCAGACCAGTTATTGCAGAAATTTTGTTAGTTTCCTGTTTTACTTTATTTGTTTGTTCTTTTGCCTTAGCCGTTGTGTTGGTAACTTTATCGACCTGATTTTCTACAATTTTAACTTTTTCTATGGCAACACCAATTGGTTTTTCCAAATTAATAGATTTTTTAATTCCGCCCAATAAAGCTTCGTATTGTTTAACAATATTTCTCTGTAAATCAAAGAAAACCGACACAACCATAGATTTTTTAATTGGTCCAGAATAAGTGTTTTTTACATACAATGGAAACCATGCTATAAAAATAATCCATAATATTGAAACAACCGCAAATACGCGTTTTGTGTTTGTTACAAAAGATGTTTTCTTTGCTACGGTTTTTTTACCGTCCATATCTATTACTTCAATTTGTTTTTTTGCCATTGAAATCTCCTTTCTTTTTCAATGATATTAAAAATCACTTTTGTTTTTCAAGCGTTTTATTTATTCCTATTATTCCCGCATGCACACCGTTATAAAATTTAACTATTTCTTCGGTGTCATATTCTTTTATCTTTTTTGCAATCAAACCATTGTTTTGTTGATAATCCATAATATTTTCAATGGTATCATGATATAAATCTGCGTCTTGTTTGTTTGTAAAATGCGCAACCTGTACATTTGGTATCATATAATAATATGCACCATTTGAACGATTATGTCCCAATGTATAAACCGCATAATTTGGTTTGTCATAAACAGTTATCATTGCCATATATAAACGGTCATCTGCGTTTAATTCGATAGATTTTTTAACAGATATTTTTATAGTTTCCATAAATTATTCCTTGTCAGATTTTGTATATTCAGCAATAAAGTTTTCTTTGAATTCTTGGAATTTGCCCTGTTCTATGCTTTCGCGAATTCCGCGCATCAAATCTTGATAAAACCACAGATTGTGTTGCGACAACAATGTTGCACCCAATATTTCATTACATTTTACCAAATGATGTATATATGCACGCGATAATTTACATGCTGAACAGCCACATTTATCATCAAGAGGTCTGTCGTCATCTGTGAATTTTGCATTGCGCATATTCATTGTCCCGTGTCTTGTAAATGCCTGAGCTGTGCGTCCAGCACGTGTTGGCATAACACAATCAAACATATCTATACCGCGTTCAACCGCACCCAATATATCAAGTGGTGTACCAACACCCATTAAATATCTTGGTTTATCTGTTGGCAAGAAAGGTGTCGTATGCGCAATCATATCAAACATAACTTCTTGTGGTTCGCCAACCGCCAGCCCGCCAACCGCATAGCCATCAAAACCGATTTCCGTCAATTCTTTTGCTGATTTTTCACGCAAATCTTTATAATCTGCACCCTGAACAATACCAAAGATTCCATACCCTGCTCTGTCTATAAAGGCGTCTTTACTGCGTTTTGCCCAACGGGTTACCATATCAACATTTTTTTCAGCCCTGTCGCGAGTTGTTGGCAAATGCAAACATTCATCCAGAACCATAGTGATATTAGAATCAAGTTGATGTTGAATATGAACGCTGTCTTCCGGTCTTAAAAAGTGTTTAATTCCGCCGTCTATGTGCGATGTAAATTCAACACCTTCTTCTTTCATTTTAACTAAATTAGATAATGACATAACCTGAAAACCGCCACTGTCCGTCAAAATAGGTCCATGCCAACCACCGAATTTATGCAAACCACCCATTTTTTCAACTAAATCTCCGCCTGGACGCATCATAAGGTGATATGTGTTTCCTAAAATAACTTGGGTACCTGTGGCAGCAACCTGATCCATTGTCATTGCTTTAACAGTTGCAGCGGTTCCAACAGCCATAAACGCTGGTGTTTGAAATGTTCCGTGTGCGGTTTCAACTTCCCCGCGTCTGGCATTACCGTCTGTCGCTTTCAAATTAAATTTTAATGACATTACTTATCCCCTTTAAAATTGTTTTCCCATATTTGTTTCAAATCTGCTTCGAAATCGGCACCTTGGGTTATAATGGACATTGGACCGTCAAAATACCCTTTTGATGAATCTATAACATTTTGAACAGTTATTGAATTTGTTTCCTGTTTTGATTTATCAAAATCATATAATCTGTTATAATGGTGCCAAAAATTAGTTATACGCTTTGCACGAGCCTTGGCATTTTCCAAAAAATCAGCCATTGGCAATTTATCAAAATTTTTATACCTTTGTAATTCTGCATCTGTGATTTGTTTTTCTTGATACACACGGTAGCAAGTCTTCGCAATTGTCGCTACAACTTCGGCAATTTGTACCGGTGTTGTTTGCGTAATGATAGCGTTTAAGCCATTTTTTTCATTTCCAAATGTATCCGTTGAAATATCATAAACCAAACCCTTTTCAAATCTGACTGTGTTCAATAATTCATTTGCTAAGTATTGTTCAAAATAACCCATTGCTATATTTTTTAATCTGTTTTCGTATGTATTTTCCCTTAAATCTGGAAACAAAATAGCAACATGAATTGTGTCTTTTTTGATTTGATTATTATGTGCAACGGTTGGTGTATATTTCAATTCTGTATTTTCGGAAACATCGTGTTCCGGCAAGAAAGAAAACAGTTTTTCAATATATGATAATGTTTCATCTGAATCTTTTATTTTGCCAGATATTGTTATCATACAATTTTTAGCAGAAAACCGTTTGTTGAAAAAATCAAACAATTGTTCCCTTGTAAAAGATTTGATTGTATCCGCATTACCCAATGTAATTTGACCATTTGGAACATACCAATTAAACAAGGCTTTATCGAAGAAATCTGACATTTTATCTGAATTATTATTTAACGAAAGATTTAATTCATCTATGACAATATTTTTTTCTTTTTCGATAGTTTCAAGTTTGAATAATTTGTTTTGCAATTGGTCTGCAAATGTGTCCAACAACAAATTTAAATTTTCAGCAATTATACGACCATAAATAGTTAAACGCTTTGAACTGGTCGAAGCATTTGAATAACCGCCATTATTTTCCAGATAATCCATACGCTGTCTTGCAGAATTAAACCTTGTTGTTTCTTTGCATAACATATGTTCACAAAAATGGGTTATGCCATATTCATCTGGCATTTCATCACGACCACCTGTGAAAAATGTTATTTGAGCATAAACCGTTTCAATATCCATCGGGTCCAGAACCACACACAGCCCGTTTGACAATTTGTGCAAAGATGGTTCAAATTTCATATTTATATATCCTTTTTGAATAATAAACAGCAATCACCATAACTGAAAAATCTGTATTTTTCCGACACTGCGTGTTCATAGGCGTGTTTCATATTTTCAAGACCTGAAAACGCAGAAACCAACATAAATAATGTAGATTTTGGCAAATGAAAATTAGTCAACAACACATCAACCGCACCGAATTTATACCCCGGTGTTATAAATATGTTTGTTGTTTGACATATTGGCATAACACGACCAGGAAAACCGTTTTCTTTTGCCAATTTTGATGCAGATTCCAATGTTCGCATAGATGTTGTTCCAACCGCAATAATACGTTTTGCATTGTTTATGATTTCTGCTTGTTCTGGGGTAATACAACACCATTCAGAATGCATTTTGTGTTCTGCTAAATTTTCTGTTTTAACCGGCATCCATGTTCCAGCGCCAACATGCAAGGTAACCTTTACAATTTTTGCACCTGCCTGTTCTATTTCTGACAATAAATCATCTGTAAAATGCAAACCTGCCGTCGGGGCGGCCATAGACCCAAGTGGTTGTGCATAAACCGTCTGATAACGCTCCCTATCTTCGGTTTCTTCTTCGCGTTTCATATATGGTGGCAACGGCATTTTTCCGTATTTGTTCAACAAATCAAAAACATTATCGCAATTAAAGTGCAACAACAAACCACTGTCATCATCTTTATCCAATACTTCCAATGTGGTACCATCAACCATTGTCAATGTGTCGCCAATGTTGATTTTGTTGAATTTTTTACAAAGCCCCCACCAATCTTTATCTGTTTTAGATGTATGCAATGTAATTTCATGACCGCTTGCTTCAAAACGCGCCGGAATAACACGGGAATTGTTAAAAACAACGACATCACCCGTACGCAAAAAAGATACAAAATCACGAATATGTTTATCGGATATATCTTGCCCATTAACAACCAACATACGCGACGCATCACGTTCGTGCAATGGGTGTGATGCAATTAATTCAGGTGGTAATTCAAAATCAAAATCAGATGTGTGCAACATTTTAATTATCTTTGTAATTCACTGTTTGATTTTTTGAATAATTGCAGTGTATTAAACGACAATTTAGAATTCATGTTTTTATCAATGACAGATTCTTTTTGTATTGTTTTTTTGTCCATGGTGCAACCTTTGATAGAACCATAAACAAACATCAATACACCAAAACCAAAAACAGCCAAAGCAGTTTTTATATCTTTTCTGAATTGTGGATTTTCTTTCCACATTTGTGCATAAATTGAATTCTTAAAAATATTTTTTATTGTGTCTTTTGTCATTTTTTTTATCTCTTATTTAAATTCAAGCCCTTGTTCTGTATAATTTTCAGCCGTATTTTCCCAATTTGGTTCAACGCGAACAAACAAATGTAATCTGGCATTTACACCCCATTGGTCTTGTATATCATGGCGCGCAGCAGTCCCAATTTTCTTTAATTGTGCACCACCCTTGCCTACAACTATTTTTTTGTGTGCTTCGTTTTCAACCACTATCTTTTGATAGATTTCAAGAACACCTTCGTCATCTTGGTCAACACGTTCCGTAACAACATTGATATGGTAAGGCAATTCTTGGTGAATATATTTATAAACTTTTTCACGAGTTAATTCTGCCAAATATAACATATCTGGAACATCACTAGCGTCTTTTGTATCAAACAAATATGGTGATTCAGGCATAACCTTTGCCAAAGAAGACAACATTTGTTCAACACCGTCGTTTTTCAATGCAGATATCATAAATATTTCGTTGAAATTAGCCAATTGTGATATTTCTGCAACCATTGGCAATAAATCAGTTTTAGGAATTGCATCAACCTTGTTTAAAGCAACAAATAAATTTTTGTGACTACTAATTTTTTCACATAATTCTTTGATTGTGTTTGTTATACCTTTTTGTGCATCAACCAATAACAATACTGCGTCCGCTTCGTCCATGGCAGACATAGCCGCGGAAACCATCGCCCTGTCAAGACGACGAGACGGTTTAAACACCCCCGGTGTATCAACAAAAATCAGCTGTTTATCACCAACCATTTTTATTGCACGCAAACGCGTACGGGTCGTTTGTACCTTATGTGAAACAATAGAAACCTTGCGCCCCATAATTTGGTTCAGCAAGGTAGATTTACCGGCATTTGTTGGTCCGATAATTGCTATAAAGCCAGAATAAGTTTTTTTCATGTTCTAGAAGATACCACACTATTTTGGAAACTCAACAAAAAAACCTTGAAAAAACGATTTATTATATTAAAGTTTTTCCAAGAGAGCCCGAGAGAGACCAACGAACAAGGAAAAACGCCTATGCAACTTAGTGGTCCTGAAATATTATCTGAAATGCTGAGATTAAATCCTCACAATCCTGATGGTTTGCCAAATATTATGATTAAACCTTTTGATATAGAATGTTTGGGGTCTAACAGTTATGATTTACACCTTGCCCCTGAATTCAAGGTTTATAAAGGCACGATTCCTGCGGGTATGAAACCTTTTATTCCATACGACCAAAACAGACAATATACAATGCGCGATTGGTTCGTTAGCGAAGTTTTTTATAAAAGATATCTTGATGGCGACCCAGAATACGATTTTCGTAACCCTAAATTTTTAGTTGACCCGTTTAAAGAAAAAGAAACTATTGATTTTGTTATCCCTGAAACAGGCGCTGTATTAAGTCCACAATTTGGATATCTGGCATCAACATATGAAGAAACAAAAACATTTAACTATTTTCCATATATAGACGGTAAATCAAGCCTTGGACGCAATTTTATATTGAATCATCATACTGCCGGTCGTGGCGATGACGGCTTTTGTGGAACATGGACATTGGAAATCAGCGTAAAAAATCCAACCATTGTTCGCCCTATGATGCGTATTGGACAAATATATTATGATGAATTTCGCGGAAGACAGAAAAAATACAACGAAAATCCATCAAGCCATTATCGTAACCAATCTGGTCCGACACCTGCTGCTAAAATACAGGTTGAAAAATTTTTGGAACAAGAATATGCAAAATGCAAAAATATGTCTGATTATGCTTATTATGAATATTTATACCAAAAATATCACGGATAAGAAAAAAGCCACAAATCGTGGCTTTTTTTATTTTAACTTCTTGGTCCATTCATTATCTGGGAAATTTTTACGCAACATATCGGTATAACCGTTTGCCTGTTCTGGCAACCCAATCGCTGTATAACATTCGGTTAAACGGAACATTGCCTCTGGTGTCATAACGGTTTCTTGTGCGCCAGATAACACAGATTGGAATCTTGTAATTGCAGAAGTCCAATTTTTATTGAACATATCTTCACGGGCGGCATACATAATTTTACCCGCTATATAGTTTTTCAAGATTAAAATCTTGTTTTTCGCATTTTCTGCATATTCGCTGTGTGGGAATCTGTCCACCAATTGTTGAAATTGCTGTAATGCAAACGCGGACATACCAGGGTCACGACGAACATCACTGACCTGACGATAATAACACATTCCGCGCAAATACATCATATATGGAACATCCCTGTGTCCCGGATGAAAACGCATATACCGGTCAATTGCCAATATAGAACCCGCAAAATCTTTATCCATATATCTTGAATACGCCATCATAACCAGCGCATCTGCAGACCATGGCGAAGACGGATATTGCGCCTCTGCTGTTTGGAACAATTCTGCAGCTTCTTCATAATGTTTTTTGTTAAATTCTGTGTAAGCTTCCTGATAAATATCTTCCAGTGGGCGTTCAACAACAATTTCCTCGCCACCACCACACGCAGTCAACACCGCACACAATGACAATAATAAAAAGATTTTTTTCATACTTGAAATCCCTTGTTTATTCGCAGTATAATGAAAGACACATAAAAATAAAAGCAAAAAAATAGGTAAATATTATGAAACTTGGGCGGAATATATTCGGTGTTGGTTTGATGACAGGGATAAGTCGCGTATTCGGTTTTATCCGTGATATGTTGATTGCAAGATTTTTGGGTGCGGGTCGTTTATCAGACATATTCTTGGCTGCGTTCAGATTACCTAACCTGTTTCGTGATTTGTTAGGCGAAGGTGCTATATCCGCAATATTTATTCCAATGTATACAGATATGAAGAAAGACGAAGGTTTTGCAAAAAATGTCTTTTCGTGGTTGATGCTGATATTGTTATGTATAACCGCAATATTTGAAATAGCAATGCCGTTGGTTATATGGGCTCTGGCACCGGGGTTTGCAGAAGACCCTGGAAAAATGCAAATGACGGTTGTTATTGCACGTATTATGTTCTTTTATTGCATATTTATTTGTGGCTCTGCATTTTTATCCGCTATCTTAAACGCCCATTCAAGATTCTTGCTCGCAGCGTTTATGCCAGTAATGTTAAACATTATGTTGATTATTGCTTTGGCTTCTTCCCTGCTTTATGGAAATGGAATTATATTATATGTTATGGCTGGTACCGTCGTTTTATCTGGTATTGTTCAATTTATCATATTGTTAACCAGAATCAGACAAAAGCATTTTGGTTTAAGATTGATAATACCACATTGGAACAATCAAATTAAAAATATGTTCAAAAGATTTTTGGTCTCTTTGGTTGGCTCTGGTTTCTATCAAATAACAATTATTGTCGGCACATTGGTTGCTAGTTTTGAATCTGGGGCGGTATCTTGGCTGTATTATTCAGACAGAATCATTCAATTACCATTTGCAATGATTGGTTTGGCCGTCGGAACGGTTTTAATGTCATCTATTTCCAATGCGCTGGCTGATAAAAACATGCGCAGTGTCTATATTCAACAAAATTCTTCTATGCGTCGTTCTATGATGCTGATTATACCTTGCGTTGTTGGTTTATTCGTGTTGGCAGAACCAATTATCAGATTTTTATTTCAATATGGTGCTTGGACCCCAGAATCTACACACGCCGTTGCCACAGCAATCAAAATACAATGTTTGGTTTTGCCTGCAATGTTGATAAGCCAGATTTACAGCAAAACATTGTACGCATCACAAGATGTTAATACACCTGTTCGAACCAGTATGGTTTCTTTGGCAATAGCAACATTTATTTATATTGCTTTGTTCCCTGTTATTGGTTATTTATCAATCCCAGTCGGTGTCGTAATCAGTGGTTATGTTAAAAATTATCTGTTGGGTCGCGTATGTCGCAAAAGACAACTGATAAAAACAGACAAAAAAACATTTATATCTTTCATTGCATTCAGCGTTATTTCTGTAGCGTTGGGGTGTGGTTTGTGTTTGTTTAATATAACCAGCATATTATCCCTTATGATTGCGATTTGTGTTTTTGGGGTTTTATATTTACCAACCGCATTTATCGTGGACAGATATATAATAAAATAAAATTTGCAACCAGCCTTTTATTATGATAAAATAATATACATAAAAGTATATGGGATGGTCCCATATAAATCTAGGAGTGAGAATATGAAAAGAATAGTATCCCTGACGGTTTTAACCGCTTTGGTTGCCGGTTGTATTAACACCAGCAACGATGTCGCAGATTATGGCTATGAAGGTTTCGCAGAAGAACAATTGGTCACAACACCTGCTACATTAAACAATGACGCTTATTTATTGGCTGCTGCACCAAAATATTATATTGGCAGTGCATATAAAATCGAAGATGTTCAATACATCCCAGCAGAAGATTTAACATACAACCAAACCGGTATTGCGGGTGTTATTCCTGTTGAATTAAACGGTAATAAAACAAGCAATGGCGAAACTTACGATTCAAATCAATTGGTTGCAACAAGTAAAACTTTGCCTTTGCCAACAATCGCAAAAGTTACTAATTTAGAAAACGGCAATTCAGTTGTTGTCCGCGTAAACAATCGTGGTCCTTTTGTTAATACACGCATTATGGATTTATCAACCGCTGCAGCACAACGAATTGGTTTAAACGGAAACACAAAAGTCCAAGTTCAAGTTTTAGCCCCAGAATCAACATTGGTTAAAAATGCAACATTGGGCGAAACAGTAAAAACAGAACCTGTTGCAGAAACAGCAACCGTTCAACCAGAAACACCTGCTGAAACAGCTTCTGTTGCAACAGCGCCAACAACCGGTGAATACAGTGTACAGGTTGCCGCAGTTTACAGCGAAGACAACGCCGCATCTTTGGCAAAAGATTTGTCTTCATACGGTAATGCAGTCGTTGTTCACGAAGGCGATATGTACAAAGTCAGAATCATTGATTTAGATGCTGCAAAAGCACGTCAAGTAATTGACGCTCTGCGTTCTGACAGAGGAATGGCCCCAGGTTTATTAAAATCTGGTAAATGGGTAAATGCTGACAGCATTTAATATATAAATACTATTCTTTTATAAAACCACCCTGTCGGGTGGTTTTTTATTTGTCTGATTTGATTTCCAATGTATCTAAAATAGAATTTAATTTGTCTACAGAACTGTTGGCACAACCACGCCCACGCCACGATAAAATTTCAGTTCCATTTGTACGGTCTGAAATAGATACATTAAAATTCCACCACCAAAAACCATTAAAAACACACCATATTGGACGCAATATTTCTTGTCTTTCTTCTACACGGACAACATATCTTGCCTTTACAGGTATTGCAACTGTTTCACGATCACCGGCAGAACTGGCAGATTTTAATATACCAACAGTCGTTTTATATCCACGATTTTCCATAGTTTCTTTGATAGAACGTTCCATAGAATATCCGCCACGACGCGCAAAAATCAAACTGTTTTTATCCAAACTGTCTGGTTTCAGATAAACACTGTTGCACGCCGTCAAAGATATACTTAAAAACATCAACCCAAATAAACGCATGAATTTATTCCTTTTGTCTGATTCTAGTCCAATATATTTTGATAAATCAAGTATAAAAAAAACGCCCAAACGGGCGTTTTTAGATAAAGAAGTTATGTTTTTAGTCTTTTGTTGTGTATTCACAAAAACCTTCATTTGTATCACAACGGGAAATAACACCTTCGCTGATAAAATATCCCTGTGGATGCAAACATGCAGGACAAACAGATGGTGCTTCTGTACCAATGTGCCAATTACCACAATTTGTGCAACGCCACATAACGATTTTATCAGATTTAAACAATGTTCCGTTTTCGATTGCTTCCGCTAATGCACGAAAACGAGATTCATGATAACGTTCTGCATAACCGATATTTTTCAATACTTCTGCGATAGCTGTGAAACCTTCTTGAGCTGCAATTTGTGCAAACTTTGGATACATGTCTGTATTTTCTTCGTGCTCACCATATGCAGCAGCTTTCAAATTTTCCAATGTTTCACCAATTTTACCAGCTGGAAAAGAAGCTGTGATTTCAATATCGCCACCTTCTAAATATTTAAAAAGACGAGATGCATGTTCTTTTTCTTGTTCAGCGGTTTCAAGAAAGATGTTTGCGATTGCTTCATATCCGTCTTTTTTAGCCTGAGATGCAAAGAATGTATAACGATTACGAGCCTGAGATTCACCGGCAAAAGCAATCAATAAATTCTTTTCTGTTTGTGTGCCTTTCAATGATACCATTTGTTTTCTCCTTGTTGGTTTGTGTTAATTTTATTTCGCCCTTATTTTATCAGAGAAGCCCGATAAAATCAAAAAAATTATTTTCTTATGTTTTGATTCATTGCTGCTTTAACAACATCCATATATTCATCTAATAATTTAAGACCCAAAAACGCACGTGCAGATTCTATACTTTTACCATACCCCCAACATACGCCTTTGTTTGTCACACTTTTTGATACAACATAATCACTTGTATTACCGTTGATCGTAAAAGGACCATAACAATTATATCCGACATCTTTTGCGTTATAGTATTCAAATTCAGTTTTGTCTCTATATTTTATTCTGTCCATGATAACCATATCTTTGTCACGAACACGTGTAATTTCATAAGGAAAATGTTTTTGCACACGCCAAAAACCGCCAACAAAAGCCAATTTTTTTACACTAACTTTGTTTAATGGTATTTTTTTCAAATTTACATCAACAGCATAAACACCGTTTTGTGTACATGCTAAATCATAGGCTTTTTTTCTGTCTGCAAATGTTTTATATTCGTCCATTGGATTTTCTAAAACTTTGATTTGTTTTACACACATAATCTATTCCGTAATTTCTAAAAATTTCTTTTCTATTATAGAAATCATATCTTCAATACCAATATGTCCCGCAGCACTGATAGTTATAATTTCAGGTTTCTTTTTGCGACCAAAAGATTTTTTGAATTCAGACAATTTTTCTTTCAGTTCATCTTCTGATATTGCATCTATTTTATTTATGACAACAATTTCCGGTTTATTTAATAAACCACCACCATAAGAATCCATTTCATGACGAATTGCTTTGTATCTGGACGCCCAATCAGATTCAGAACCGTCAATTACATGCAAAATCAATTTCGTTCTTTCTGCGTGTCCCAAAAATCTGTCCCCCAGACCGACACCCATATGTGCACCTTCGATAAGTCCAGGTAAATCGACCATAACAAATTCACGATTATGCGCATACATCACGCCCAATTGTGGGTTCAATGTTGTAAACGCATAATTTGCAATTTTTGGTCGTGCAGATGTAACCACAGATAACAATGTAGATTTACCAGCATTTGGAAATCCAACCAACCCAATATCTGCAATCAGTTTCAATCTTAAAATTAATGTTCTTTCTTCACCCGGCAAACCATCATTAGCCTGACGCGGAGCGCGGTTTGTAGGACTTTTAAAATGCAAATTTCCCCAACCACCATTACCACCACGGGCGGCACGATATTCCATACCGTCTTGGTTTAAATCGGCATATTCTATTTCTTCGTTTTCAGATAATATCACAGTTCCAGTTGGCACAGGCAAATACAATGTTTCACCAGAATAACCAGTTCTCATTTTTCCCATACCGTTTTGACCACGTTGTGCGACGAATTTTGTTTTATATCTGTAATCAATCAAAGTATTCACATTTGGCACAGCACGAAAAACAACATCACCACCACGACCACCGTCGCCACCATTTGGTCCACCAAATTCAATATACTTTTCGCGTCTGAACGATGCAGCACCATTACCACCATCGCCTGCTTTTACATAAATTTTTGCTTTGTCTAAGAATTTCATTTTGTTTTTTCCGTTGTTTATATCTGCATTATAACTTAAAAACTTGCAATTTCTAGTATAAATATTTATAATATTGTTTGCCATGTAAATGGTGATGATTCTGAATTCGTTGCGGAATAATCGTTTTGGACTGGGGGGCGGTACCCCACAGCTCCACCAATTTTATGGGGCTGATATAGTTTCGACAGGCGAAATAAAGGCAAATTGATTGAATCCGGGTTGTTCCGTTAAAAACAAACTAAAAACTGAATGGCGATAGAATCGCTGCGAACGACAATGTTCGCTTTGCAATGGCTGCTTAATATAGCATAGAAATACATTGGCAATTGTTGATGTATTTCACTTTAGCTTTTGCGGGGTCTGTCGGGTACCTGGCACCAGAAACCCGATATGAATGATAAAATAAAAAGGAAAATAAAATGTTCGGAAAAATCAAAAAAATATTCTTTACAGGTGTATTCGGTGTTTTATACATTTCTTACATCGCACAATTCGTATATGTTTTGGCATATTTACAGGGTTGCCAAGAAAAAGTTATCGCATTAGCATTATTGTCTGTTGAATGGTTGGTTTTGATTGGCGCACGTTATTTATCAAAACGCAGCAGCAATAACGCACAATCTCACGGAAACAATTTTGTTCGCCGTCGTTAATATAAAACAATAAAAAAACAAAAATTCTCTGATTTTAATCAGGGAATTTTTTTATACCTTGAAAAATCTATAAAATATTCTATATTTAAAAATGCTATGAAAGAATTTATTTTACCTGTTCGTGATTTGGTTGTACATCCGGGCCTGACGGTACCGGTGTATGTTGATAATCCTATGTCTGTTGCCTGTATAGAATCCGCAATGGAACAAAATCGCAAAATCGTTTTATGTCCGCAACACGGATGGTCTTATCCGATGTTTGCAACAGATTTGTTCACAACGGGTACATACGGCGAAATTGCTCAGGTTTTACATATGCCAGACGGGGCGGTTCATACCATAATAAAAACAACAGATGTCGTAGAATTATCGAACATCAGTGTTGATAAACGCATTTTTTCTGCAGATATTACACCTGTACATATATTGGACGACCAAGATTTTGAACAAACACTTATCTTGCGAGACAAGGTTGCAGATGTTATGCAAATGCTGTCCAATAATCACAAACAGAAAATGGAAAAATTACGCGCAGTCATTCAAAATTATCCATTGCCTGCGTTTATAGATTCTGTGATTCAAATGGCTGAAATTGACACAGAAATTGCAATTAATATTTTGAAAATAACCAGCTGGCGTGAAAAATTAGTCGCTTTGTTGGAACAGGTTCTATTGGTTCTTGAAGCACAAAAAATAGAATCTGATATAAATCGTCGTGTCCAAACACAGATGGAAAGCGGACAAAGACAGGCTATTTTACAAGAAAAATTACGTGCAATTCAGAAAGAAATGGGCGAAGATGACGAAGAAGAAAATTCTACCATCACCATTCGTAAAAAGATTGAAAAATCTAATATGCCAAAAGAAGCCAAAGAAAAGGCTATGTCCGAATTAAAACGTATGCGCGCAATGTCCCCTATGTCCCAAGAAGGCGGATTATTAAAAACATATCTTGATGAATTGTTGTCTATGCCATGGGATAAAAGTGATTCTTTCCCAATAGATTTACAAACCGCGCGTTCTACATTGGACAAAGAACATTCCGGTATGCAACCTGTGAAAGAAAGAATTCTTGAACATATTGCAGTTATGAAAAAGACCGGTAAAAACCGTGGCAGTATTTTGTGTTTTGTTGGCGCACCTGGGGTTGGTAAAACATCACTTTGTAAATCTATTGCCGATGCATTGGGTCGCAAATATTGCAGAATTTCATTGGGTGGAATTTCTGATGAATCACATTTTCGTGGACATAGAAAAACCTATATAGGTGCGCAATGTGGACGAATTATGGACGCATTAAAAAGATGTAAAACCAACAATCCTGTTATCGTATTGGACGAAATAGATAAAATGGGACGTGATTGGCGTGGTGATCCTGAATCTGCACTGCTTGAAATATTAGACCCAGAACAAAACAAAACTTTCCGCGACCATTATTTAGAAGTAGATTTTGATTTATCAAATGTTTTGTTTATTGCTACATCTAATTCTTTGAATATGTCTTCTGCATTGAAAGACCGTATGGAAATCATCGAAATCCCTGCATACACAGAACAAGAAAAACTGCGTATTGCCCGCGAACATTTATTGGAACGCGCTGCAAACGACACCGGTTGGAATGTTGAAAACATTGTTATAGATGACAATGCAATATTGCATATTATTCGTGAATACACATCTGAACAAGGTGTTCGTGAATTACAACGCGAAATATCCGCTATGTTACGTCGCAGTTTGCTGGAAAATAATGGCGAAGATGTTAAAACAGAATTTACAAAAGAAAAAATAGATCAATTATTGTCTGTCCACCATCACGCAAACACCAATAATAAAATTGGTTTCAGTGCCAGAATATAAAAAAAGGAAAAAAACAATATGATTTTAGTTATAAATACTTCAAATCGTGGCATAGAATTATTGTTGGACAATAAACATATGAAAATAGAGGCAGAAAAGCAAGCAATCGCCCTGCCAAACGCAGTAATGAATTTCTTGCAAGAAAATAATGTTTCTATGCGTGATTTAACCGCAATTGGTGTTGTTGTTGGTCCGGGCAGTTTTACCGGTATTCGTATGGGTATTGCATATGCAAAAGGCATCGGTCTTGCATTAAACATACCGGTCGTTCCTGTAAATGTATTTGAATTATATTTATACGAAACACCAAACACATTTGTTGCAATAGATTCTGGTCGTGGTGATTTTTTTGTTGCATCTTCTGTACACACACCATGCACAATGACAATTGATGAAGTAGAAACAGAACAAATGAAATGCCAGTCAACCGTCGGACATAAACCATACAATTTTATGTATGCAAAAGATATTGTTGAAACAAAAATTAAAAATGGCGATTTGAAACCTGTGATTCCAATGTATTTAAGACCAAGTTATGCTGAAAAATAATGTTTAACGAAATCGCAAATCTTCATGCAAAATGTTTCCCAGAACACCCGTGGTCGTCAGATGATTTTCGTGATTTAAAAAAATCTGGATGCGAAATTATTATGTCTGAAAACGGGTTTATTGTTTATCGTTCTGTGGTTGATGAAGCTGAAATAATTACCATTGGTGTAAACCCAGAAATGCAGCGCAAAGGTATTGCAACCGCTATGATCGGTATAATCGAAAATATTCTTAAAAATCAAGGGGTTAAAAAAATATTTTTAGAAGTTTCTTCAATAAATATTGCAGGTCAAAAATTATATGAATCAACCGGTTTCAAGAACGTTGGTTTGCGTCCTAAATACTATAATGGTGTTGATGCTATTTTAATGGAAAAACAATTATAATTTATTCCGAAACATCATTTACAAAATCAATAATTCTTTTATCAAAAATTATATCTCTTTCACGTAACGGTTTTACAACATGCATATCTTTTGCAGAACGTGTTCGCGATAACGCAACATATGTTTGACCATGCGCAAAAGCACCACTCGAAATATCCAACACAACCTTTGACAATGTTTTTCCCTGAGATTTATGTATCGTCATCGCATATCCCAATGTTAACGGAAATTGTTTATATGACCCGACTTCATTTTCGACAATTCTGTCATTTTCATCACGCGAATATTCTATCTTGGACCATTTTTCAGGTTTCACATTAACATTTTCACATCTGTTATCATCTATGATTCTGACATTTATGCTGCGTGTTCCCAAACCTTCTATAACCCCCATTGAACCGTTATGCCATTTGTCGCCGTTTTTAACAAACATAACCAACGCGCCCTGCTTTAACTTTAATTCCATAGGCGCCGGCACATCGTTCGCATTAAACAAACCGTCTATTTCACCAGTATATTTAATTTCAGGTGCAGATATTTGATTTAATCGTTCTGTATTTATTCTGTCCGCAATTGCACGAAATGGTGTAATTATAACCGCGTTTTTAAGTATTTGTTCGTCTTCTATGCGACAATTGTTAAAAAATGGTAATGCAGAAATATCGTTATTTCGCAACAATATCAAATTATTCAATAATTCATTATCACTTTGACGATAAACCTGATTAAAATCAAATTTCAAGAAATTTGCCCGTTTATAAACATTTGCATCAAAAAAATAAGCGTTTTTATACCCATATTCTTGTTTATAATAATCTTCTGCATCACGTGTTATAACTGGCGGTAATTGAAACAAATCTCCAATTGCAACAATCTGAATTCCACCAAACGGCTCATTATTGCGACGCGCCATACGCGCCAATATATCTATTGCATCTAACAAATCTGGTGCAACCATAGATATTTCATCAATCACCAAAATATCTGTGGCTGTTAAAATATTACGTGGTTTAGCCTTTAATTTAAGAATTTCAGGCAAAATAAAATCTCGCGGCTGAATTTGAAACAAAGAATGAATTGTTTGACCACCAATATTCAACGCAGACACAGCCGTCGGACATGCGCACACAATACGTTTTGCCGACACAGATTTAAGATAATTTACAAATGTGGATTTACCGGTTCCCGCCTGACCCAATATTAAAATATTAGAATTTGTGTGTTCTATCGTATTAAAGGCACACATCTGGTTTTCGTTCAAAATTGGAATCATATCAGGCATACGGTTATATTTACCATACCTTACAAAAAAAAGCAAGATAAGTTCATTTTTGTCTTGCAAGACAAAACAAAATAGATATAATATGTTTCGCTGTGGGTTAGTAGCTCAGTTGGTTAGAGCGGAGCGCTCATAACGCTTTGGTCGTGGGTTCGAGTCCTACCTAACCCACCACAGATTAAAAAGCCGTCTTTTGACGGCCTTTTTTTTATTTTTGCTTTAACAAATCTACCAACTGAAAAATCGTTAGCGTTTTAGCAACCTTTGGACATTCATAATATTTTATATTATTTTTTTCCACATTTTTGCTCCATTGTGCAAAAGAGCTGTTTTCTCTTTTGTTTTTATCACGCCATTTTGCCAATTGTTGTTGTCTAAACAAATAATCTTTGCTTTTTTGCACCCTGTTCAATGCTGTTGGCGCTAAATAATGCCACCTTTCGACCCTTCCGGTCTCAATTCGTTTGGTTGTATAATCATACCATGCACAATTATTCATTCCAGACAACGGCGAACCGACTATATTAAAATAAAATTTATTATCAGTGTGCCAATTCGTGTTATTCCACAAATCTAATAACACACCCAATGGGATTTCTGTCCCACCAACATATAAACCGGCAGAAAAAATACCTTTTATCTTAATATTGCGATATTTTTTTCTGGTATTTATAAACGATTGATTATTTCTGATTAAATCAATATTTTCAAACAAACATGAAAGTGAGTTTTTGTCGAAACGTGGTGTTTCTAATGTAAAAGTTATCATTTTTGACTCCTTATTTAGTTCAGTTAAAGGTCGAACAAGTTAGGAAATAAATCCACCCTGTGTTATCAAAAACATTTGCTTTTGATGACCAGTATTATAAAACAATATTTTTTATTTTTCAATATTTTTATGGAACTTGTGATTATTTCCGATAACATATACATTATGAAAATATATGATGTAATTATTGTTGGCGCTGGGGCTGCTGGGTTAAAGGCGGCACACGAATTATATTTACGCAAAAAAAGTGTTTTGGTTTTAGACATGGGCGACACCCATGCACGAAAAGTTGCGATTTCGGGTGGTGGTAATTGTAATTTTACAAACACATCTGCAACATATAAAAAATACTTTGGAAACAACCCTAAATTTACCATATCTGCATTGAAACAATTTTCACCAATTGACACATTAAATTGGGTGAAAGAAAAAGGCATAAAATTCACAGAAAAAGAACCAAATAGATACTTCTGTCAAGACGGTGCAAAAGACATAGTAGACGCATTAAAAAATGACATTAAAAACATAGAAATAAAACACAATACAAAAGTTGAATCTGTTTCTAAAAATAAAAATTTATTCTTTGTAAATACTGAAAAAAATCAATTTCAATGTTATTCAATAATTATTGCTACTGGTGGGGTTTCTTATCCTGTATTAGGGGTGTCAAATATTGGTCATTTAATAGCAAAAAATTTCGGTCATAAAATCGTTCCTTTGCGCCCTGCATTATGCGCATTAAAAACAAAATATTTTGATTCAAATTTATCTGGTATTTCGTGTCCTGTTCAAATAAAAAATAACGACAGAATTATACATGATAATTTATTATTTACACATTTCGGAATTGGTGGTCCTGCGATTTATCGTGCCAGTTTATCCACCGGTAAATTTACTATAAATTTTATGCCAGATAAAAATGTTTTTGAAATATTAAAATCTGCAAAACAAACAAATGGCAAAAAAGATATTTTAACAATATTAAGTGAATATTTGCCAAACAAACTCGCCCTGTTCTTTTTAACAAATCCGCATAAAAATATTGCAGATTTCAAAGACAGTGAAATAAAGACAATATCCGATAAAATAACCAATTTTGAAATATCTGAATATGAAACAATTGGTATGAATGCCGCAGAAATCACATTTGGTGGTATTGATACAAAAGACATATCATCAAAAACAATGGAATCTTTGCTGTGTTCGGGGTTGTTTTTCGCAGGCGAAGTAATGGATATATCCGGTGATTTAGGCGGATTTAATTTACAATGGGCGTTTTCAAGCGGTGTTGTCGCTGGGCGCAACGCATAAAACACCGGCGAAAGCCGGTATTTTTTATTTTATTTCCCCAACGAAGCAATCGTTTTCAATACCTGTAATTTTTACATCTAATATTGTTTTATTTGTAATATTATCCCCGATAATTTTTATATCTATATCATCTGGGGTGCGACCAATATTGTTTTCTTCGACCAGAACAGAAACTGTTTTTCCAATCTGTTTTTCCATAAATAATTTCAAGTTTTCCTTTGCTATATTATCTATGATTTTAACACGTTGTTTTGATATATTTCTGTCCACTTGATTTGGCATAGTGGCTGCAACCGTGTTTGGACGCGGGGAATACGGAAACGCATGGACATGAACAAGTCCGATTTCACGAACTAAATCTGCAGTTTCATGAAACAATTCGTCTGTTTCACCCGGAAAACCACATATTATATCAGCACTGAAAGAAATTTTATTGTCTGCCAATTTAATTAATTTTCGCAAAGAATCTGCATTATGACGGCGACGCATAGATTTTAATATCGTATCAGAACCAGATTGCATAGATAAATGTAAATGTGGCATAAAACGGTTGTCTGATTTCATTATTTCTATGATTTTAGGAACTTCCGGTGATGCAGGATCAATAGAAGACAAACGCAAATGTTTTATTTCTGGAACATCTTTCAATAAATTTTCACAAACATTTGATAATAAAAACGGTTTTCCGTTTTCCTGTCTGACATAAGACGCAGTATCAACACCAGTTAAAACAATTTCATAAAAACCGTTTTTTATTGCCTCTTTCACATCTGCCAATATCTCAGAATATGGAAAAGATACATTTTTTCCCCTTAAAAGACGGGTTACACAATATGTACAATCGTGATTACAACCATTTTGTATCTGAACAAATTGTTTTGATAATTTTGACTCGTTTGATTTAAAAACATCTATCTTTGGACAAGAAATATTAAAATTTGCCTGTTTTAATGCTGAAACATAGGCTGATAAATTTGTTTTGTCTTTGTTCGGAATCACAATAACACGCGGAACAGAAGCAAACAATTTTTCATTGCGTGTTGACCCACACCCCGTAACAAAAATAACTACATTTGGGTTTTCACGAGAAAACCTGCGAACAGCCTGTGCACATTGGCGTTCAGCTTCTGCTGTGACAGAACAAGTATTAGCCACAATCGCAGTGTCCATAACGCTAGATAACATTTTGGAAATTTTTTCTGATTCCAATGCGTTAAGACGACACCCAAAAGATATAGTTTTTATACTCATTTTTTATATTTTCTTCTTGATTTTTGAGACTATATAATGCATTATATCGTGGATAAAAATGATTTCAACAAAGGATTTTAATATGGCACGTGTAACAAATTCAGACACTTTACCTTATGTAGACAGCCGTTATGAACTGGGTATGTTGGCATCTCAACGCGTTCGCGATTTAAATGGTGGCGCCCCAGCTGTCGTCGAAAAGAAAGATGACAAATTAACAGTTGTTGCATTACGCGAAATCGCAAGTGGCAAATTAGATGTAGAAGAAGTTCGTCATGAATTTATCGAATCTTATAAAGATACACCTGCTGTGTCTGAATCTGAAACAGCATTGGAAATCACATCAGAAGATCCAAAATTGCGTGATTATGACGCTATCTTGGATAATACTTTAGTAGAAGAAGACGCACCTGCGGAAGATGTTGTCGAAGAAGACGACACCCCAGATGAATCTGAAAACGAAGAATAATTCCTGATATTCGGAGACGTCGCATAGTTGGTCTAGTGCGCCACATTGGAAATGTGGTATACTCGCAAGGGTATCAAGGGTTCGAATCCCTTCGTCTCCGCCACAATAAGAAAACACCGCCCCGTGCGGTGTTTTTTTATTGTCGACAAACGCAAGGCAGATTTGAACCATTCGCAACGCAGTTGCTAGGTTCGACAACAAGTAGATTACACAAACCATGTGCCGTGTAATCGTTACGGTTGCCCCGCAGGCATTTTATGCCAAGGGAATACTTCGTCTCCGCCACAATAAGAAAACACCGCCCCGTGCGGTGTTTTATTTTTTTATCTTGCCTGAACAAATATTAATTATTGTTAGTATTTTTTACCAAATTATGATAAAATAACACCGACGAGGAGATTTTATTATGTCAAAGGCAGAAGCGTTTAAAAAAGCCTATGCGGCCATAATTGATTATGCTGGCGAAAACTATATGGCAAAGTCTGAAAACTGGTGTGTTGTTCATGCAACAAAATATTTACCGAGTCGCAATAAAGATGGCACAATGTATATTCCATCAACTGCAATGGCTACGAATTTTGAAGTGCCACGAAACACGGTTCATACAACATTTAATCATGTTGTACGCGGTCATATGATGGGAAATTGGGACGACAGCCCTATCGTTATTTTAACACCATATACAGACATAGTGAAAGCAAACGGAAATCCTGCCCAGGTTTCTGGGGTTGATACATATTGGTCTGTCAATCCAAATACAGGTTTGGTTTTATCAGACAAGACATTTGTTATTCAACCATCAAATGATGTTTTATATTCAATAAACGAACATGGCGCAACATATAAACGCGACAATTTTACAGAAGAAGAAATTCAGACTATTTTATCAATGTTAAATCCAGAAGAACTGGAAACATATAATAAATACAAAAATGGCGATTTAAAAGATTATGAAATAGAACACGAATTTTACGGCGACGAACGCGTTAAAAAAATGTACGAATCTGCCAAAGACAAAAAGGCATTTTTGCGCGGTCTGTTCGAAGAAAGCCGTTTTGATATATTATCACATTTTCTGCGTGATGCTGTTGTCCGTATGAGCATGGAAAAAATGGGATTTCGTGAATCAGATAAATTATCAGACGGTTCATCTGCAAACACCGCAATTGCAGAAACCGCTGTCAATATGGGGTTGCATGCAACCGCATCAAACAAAGGACATTCCGGTTCTCTGTATGCAGAAATGGAAAATTTCTGGGGTTATGCAAAAACTTGTTTTGATGGCGGTTTTGATAAATATGGCATATTGAAAGCGCCTGATTGCGAAGAATTAATTGTTTTTATGGCTAAACATATTAAATATAATCCTGTGATGTGTGAAATAATAAAAAATCTGATTGAAAACAAGCCTCTCGATTTTATGAAATTATATGAAAAGTTTTTTATGTCATCTATAAAAAGCAGTAAATTTTGGATAGAATCAGGCATAAGACAAAAAACCGAAGACTTAAAATATGTTGATACATACCCAATTCCAGAAGAAGTAAAACAAAAACAAAAAGCAGAAATCAAACAAAGAATTCAAGAATATAAAAAAGAATTGGCATATTTTGAATCTATTAAACAAATCGCTGATTACGATCCATATCTTGCAGAAACATTAAAGAAAAATGCAACAATTTTATCTTCTACATATGAAACATGGCGTAAAAAATTACCAGAACACGATTGGTACCAATCATTTATGAATAATATTCGTCAAATGTATAACTCTGTTTCTGTACAAAATGTTATGGATAACGAAAGATAAAAGAGCACCCACAAGTGTGGGTGTTTTTTATACATCATATTCTTTGTCAGATGAAACGAACAACGGTGTCATATCAAATGTTTTATTTTGTATCAATATCTCACCATTTGCAAAAGCAGTTTTTTTATCAATTATTCCTTGTTCTGTTTTCTTTTTACCAGATACTTCTTCCCATATATAATCTGGGACAATCTGTTTGACCAATTTACAATTAACCACAACTGTTCGATTTTTTCTCCCTTTTGCTGCCGGTGGAATTACCAGTTTAACTGAACGAGACTGTTTTGCTGTTTCAAGATTTTTTTGAATCTTGGTAAAATCCCATTCGTAAAAATTTTTTTCATCTGTCTTTGGGGTTCCATCAGAACAAACAACTATATCTGTCAATTTCAGGTTATAACATCCTTCTGCACGCAAATCTAATAAATCATCAAATGTTATTTTATCACACATAAGCGCGGCAAAAAAATAACATCTTTGCAGTACGCCCGATTGCTGGCGCCACCCAGTCAGAGTTTTTGCTAATTCAGCACCTTTTTTTCCGCTATTCAATTGTTTTAGAAAATTTGATTCTGCAAAATTTTTATGTCCGATACAATATCTTAACACACACACAGCCAATAATGTTTTTTCATCAAGTGGTACTTTTACTAAATTTTTTACATCTGGCAAAACTTCTCGTGTTAAATAGCGTCCCTTATAAACATCTGATTCTTCCAATGTCACAGGTTTTGTATTTTTAGTAACTTTTTTCGCTGTGCCATCTGCACCATATAAAACCGTAAGGCCGTGTCCTGTGGTCCATGCTTTTCCACAAAAATAAACATATGGATAATAATTTTCACCAAAAGCCAAAGAAAACTTCATCTTACTGCGTGTTTTTTCGAACAATTCTACATTTTTTCTTACGATTTCTTCGGATTCGTATTTTTCTGATTCTGGATTTACAACTATTTCTTTTTTTTCTTTTTCTTTCCCTTTCACATAATTATTGATTTTCACACCACCCCAAGTTATCGTTCCAATCAAAGCAATTGTCAGATAATATGACAAATAAGCCCAAGTGGCAGGATGCTTTTTCATCCATTGAACAATTTTCTTTTCATCATTATTTGCGTTTTTATAAACTTCTTCTAATTTACGCAAAAGTGCACTATCTACCAAGCCTATATTTGTCAGTTCTGTTATGTATTCTATTAATTTTATTGTACCCATACGTCCGCCACTCAACAATTGCGACGCATAATATTTAAGTTTTTCTGAATTTGTTTCTGCTTGATGCATATAAATATTTTCAGCACGATTAAATCTACGATTTTCAACAACATCTTTTTGTTTATCAAAACGTTTCTCTAACCATTGCATAAACATACGCAATAATTCACCATTATTTGAAACTCTTGATTCTGACATAAAAAATCCTTTCTGCGATGTTAATATTATACCATAAAAAAACATATTTAACAAAACAAAAACCCGAACTTTCGTTCGGGTTTCACAACATAAATCTTTGCAATTATCTGCTTTTTTGTACACCTTGAATTTTATACACAAAACCTAATTCAACCAGATTACGCAATCTTACTGTTGTTGGTTTAAATGTATTAGACCCAAGATTTTCAAAAGGAAAGAAATAAAAACGATAATTTGCTTTTAATTGCATATGATCATTTAATCTGACACCAAGCCCTGTGCCAAAAATACAAACAGGTCCAAAATTTCCACCATTATCAAAATGCCACCCAAGTCCAGCATTTGCACCGATACTAACACCATGTCCACCAAATCCAGTAGCCACATTTAATGATGCAATCAAATCATTTACATTTCTTGGGTTTACATCTGCCGCTGAATAATTTTGATCATTATGAACATTTCTTGCATCATAAACAGCAGATGCTTTTGAATTCATATGCATAATATCTATACGACCTGTGAAATCCACTAAAAACTCTGCTTTTCCGGTATAACCTTGTTCACCCAACCATCTGGCTGCACCAACTTCAATAAAACCACCACCATTAAATCCAGACATATCGTTACCTTTGATATTGCTGTTTATGATATATGATGGCAATACAAATGTAGGTCCCCCTTTTACAACCAAAGTATATTTATTATCTGGTTTTAATTGGTAATTTGTTTTTGCAGATGATTTTGCAATTGGCAATAAAGACATTGCAGCAATCATGCCTTTAATAGGTAATGTTTTAATTCTATTTTTTATGTTATTTTTCAAAATTACACCCTTTTGTTATGCAATATAAAAATAATACAAACACAAATATTGTCAAGAAAAAATATTGACAACATATATTTTCAAGCTATAATTTTTATAAGAACAACAAACAAAGGTTTTTACAATGGCTAAAAACAAAGTTTTTTCAAGATATATGCGTCCTTACTATGTTGGTACAGGCTTGTTTGGTTTGATTATTTTGGCGACATCCGTTTTTGCTGTCGCAAACGCAAACAATAAAACCAAACACAGATCTACAACAGAATCTATTGTTCGTCAGACAGTTAAAAATTATTCTTTAAGTGCTTTATTGGTTATATTGTGTTTGTATATGGTTTATTTTTCTTTGGTATCCGTACCAAAAGAAACACGCAATCATATGAAAAAAATTGCAGATACATACGCAGATTGGGCAATAAAAAATTATCCTGAATTGTCGGGTCTAAAAATTTTAAAGAAAGACGAAAATGCATTAAAAGAATTTTGTGATTTTGTATGCAATTCTTTGAACAAACAAGAAATTGAAAAAATCATAATGTTAGCCAGACAATACGATTCAGCAAAAAACAATTCTATGTCCCAAGAATCATTAGAAATAAAAGCTAAAAGTATAGGACAAGAAATTTTGAATATTTTGCAAGAACACGCTATGCTTGATACAGGTTTTATGTTCAATGTTGCAGATTATGTCAAAAATTATAAAAAATATAAAGCGGTTATGTTGCAATCAACACAAGAAAAACAATACCAATAAAAGCTTGGTTTTTTAATGTAATACGCAGATTGAATATCTGCGTATTTTTTATTAAAAAAACATTGGAAATAGCGTTTATAATTGCTATTATCTTATTGCTATGAAAAAAATGTTCCTTGTTTTATTATGTTTTATGTTCACTGGCATTGCCAATGGTGCAACATTTTCTACAAACGCTAAATCTGCGTTGCTGATAGATTATGAAAGTGGCGCTGAAATTTTCTCTAAAAACGCAGATGTTTTAATGCCACCTTCTTCTATGTTAAAATTGATGACTTTGACGGTTTTGTTTGATGAAATAAAATCTGGACATATTAAAACAACTGATAAAATTTCCGTTTCTGAAAACGCAAACTATAAAAATCCATTATGGTATTCTGCCAGCAAATTATGTCTGGTTCCGGGGCAAAAAATAAGCGTTATGGACGCAATATTAGGCACCATTGTTTTATCTGCCGGTGATGCGACTGTCGCAATCGCAGAAAACATTTCTGGCAGCGAACAAAATTTTACCGAAAAAATGACTAATAAGGCACGCGAAATTGGCTTGGAACAATCAACATTTGGAAACGCGAGTGGTTTGCCAAATGAAAAAAATTTGATGACTTCTCGTGAACTCGCGATGTTGGCGAAATATATTATTCATGAATATCCTGAATTTTATCCTTGGTTTTCAACAAAACGTTTTGAATTCACAGACACACAAACAGATTGGTGTAATGATTGGGTTCGCACACACACAATGAATTATAATAAATTGTTGTTTTCTATGTCTGGGGCTGACGGTTTAAAAACAGGGCACACATCCGACGGCGGTTATGGTGTTGTAGCCAGCAGCAAAATCGGAAATCGTCGTTTAATTGGTGTTATAAACGGTTTCAAAGGTGCTGGCCATGACGCATTAGCCGAAGAAATGAAGAAAATGTTAAATTATGGTTATAAAAATACTAAAACTAAAATATTTTTTAAACCGGGCGATAAATTAGCTGAAATACCAGTATGGTACGGAATTCGTCCAACAGTTATTGCAACTGTGAATGAAAATGTTGCGATAACCACACAAAAAGATGCTTCTTTAAAAAATGTTCGTGTATTAGCGCGGTTTAATCAACCAATTCAAGCACCTATCAAGGTTGGTCAACAAATCGGCGAAGTTATAATTGAACAAGACGGAAACACCATCAAAAAAATTCCGATGGTGGCGAAAGAACGCATCAGAAAAATTCAATTGTTTGGACGCGTATTTAAGAATATATCTGTTATGATATGGGGAAAATAAATGGCAGCAAAAAAGAAAGAATCTTTGTTTGAATTTCCAAATCCAATGGACAACGACTGTTTAATTGGACACGAAGAAACGCTTAAAACATTTATGGACGCGTGGAATAATCGCGACAAACACCCTATTCATCCAGTATGGATGTTGTGTGGTCCACGCGGAATTGGTAAATCTACATTGGCATATAAAATTGCAAAAAATGTTTATGGAAATGTTGGTGATTTTTTCATTGTTGATTTAGCTCGCAATATTGACCAGCATGGTGCATCAAAAACAGATGCAAAATCTATTTCGGTTTCAACCGTGCGCGCAATGATTGAAAAAATGCAAATGTCTTCTATGTCGGGACAATGGCGCGTTGTATTGATAGATTCAGTAGATGAATTAACCCCATCGGCATCGAACGCAATTTTAAAATTATTAGAAGAACCACCACAACAAACATTATTTTTATTGGTGACACATCAATTATCAAATGTTTTGCCAACCGTTCGTTCACGCGCACGCGTTGAAAAAATGCATCCTTTGACAATTTCTCAATTGCGTGAATTATGCTATAAATTTATGCCAGACACCCCTATCAGCGAAGATATCTTAAAACTCGCAAACGGCAGTTTTGGCAAAATAGCAAATTTAAAATCGTCTGGTGGTGATGTAATATACGAAGATTTATTGGATATTTTACAAAACAAACATTCAACCGCCAGCGACATGATGAAAATTGCTGAAAAAATCGCAACTGAACCATCTTTGTATAACATATTGCTTGATGCGATTGCTCATTTTGGTTTGGTTGATTTATACCCAGAAGCATCAAATGCAATCTATGACATCAGCAGATTAAATTTAAAACCAGATATATCTTTGTTTAAAATTATCACGGAAATAAAAAAATGTTTATAGATACACATTGTCATTTAACATATGATTTGCCTGATGGACCAGATGATTATATCAAACACGCAAACGATGTTGGCGTTGGAATTATGATTTGTGCCACAGCAGATCCAACAGACATAAAACCTGCAATTAAAATAGCGGAAACACATAATAATATTTTTGTGACAACTGGTATTCACCCTGATTATGTAGATACAAATCCTGCCGATTTTTTAACAGATGAAATTTTATCAAATCCGTTGGTTGTCGGTGTTGGCGAAATTGGACTTGATTACCATTACAACCCGCAAACACGCAACAAACAAATTGAATTGTTCGAAAAACAATTGGATATTGCTTATAAACACAATTTGCCAGTGGCAATTCATACCAGAGACGCAGAACAAGACACCGCAAATATTTTAACTGATAAATATCACGGGGTTATGCACTGTTTTACATCAAATTGGGAATTGGCAAAAATTATGTTGGACCGTGGTTTTTATTTTTCAGCCAGCGGTATTTTAACATTTAAAAACGCTGATTCTATACGCGAAACATTTGCAAAAATACCAAACGACAGAATTGTTATTGAAACAGATGCGCCATATTGTGCACCGGTTCCATATCGTGGAAAACCATGCGAATCTGCAATGATGATTGAAACAGCGCGGGTTTTAGCAAACATTAAAAATTTGCAAATTGAAGATTTAGAAACTATACTTACAGAAAACACAAAGAGATTATATCCAAAATGCCACGTCAAATAATTAAATCTGGTCAGGTTTCTGAAAATCGCAAGGCCCGTTTTGCTTACTCTATTGAAGACACAATAGAGGCTGGTATTTCATTGACTGGGGCGGAAATAAAATCTGTACGTTATGGGTTGGTAACTATTGTTGATGGCTTCGTTCAAAGACGCGGTGATAATTTATTTCTGGCGGGTGTTGAAATTCAAAAATTACCGACAGCAAACCGTATTGTGAATTTTGACGAAAGACGTCAAAGACAATTATTATTACACAGAAATCAAATCAATCGTATGATTGGAAAATTGCAAGAAAAAGGTGCAACCATTTTTCCTTTGAAATTGTATTTTAACAATCGTGGCAAATTGAAGGTTTTACTGGGTATCGGTTATGGTAAAAACAAAGTGGATAAACGTGAAACAATCAAACAACGCGAATGGGAAAGAAACAAATCTAGAATTATGAAAGGATAAAAAAAAACACCCCGAAAAAAATCGGGGTGTTTTTTTGTTTTAATTAATCTTTTTGTTGATGTTTAAAACCATGAAATTTTTTACCGTGTTTGTCTTGACGCATTACTTGTTTCATTGATTTATATTCTTCTGCAGAAACACAACCGTCATCATTTGCATCGGCTTTCAATAATTTTTCTTGCATCTTTGGGCATTTGATTGCACTCATGTCCAAGCAACCATTTGTGAATACTGGTTGCATATGATTAAATGGACAAGATTTTGGTTTGCCAAAATGAATTGATTGACCTGCAAACATACCCAACAAGAATACGATTGCCAATATTATCAATTTTTTTAACAAATGCGTAAATCCATGTTTATGACATCCACAACCACATGTACATGGTGTTTCTTGTTCAACGACTGGGGCTTTTTTTACTGTTGCTTTTTTAGCAACTGTTTTTGTTGTTTTTTTAGTTTGTTTTTTTGTTGCCATTGTATTCCTTCCTTTGTTTTAAATACATAAAAATTTTATCAATAAAAATATCATTATCAAGCAGATTTTTTTCCAAAAAAAACACCCACAAATTTGCGGGTGTTTTTAACCTCTACTTAAAACAAACTACAGTTTAGTTCAAAGCTTCCTTCAAGGCTTTGCCTGGACGGAATTTTGGTTGTGTGGAAGCAGGAATTTTGATTTCTGCACCTGTTTGAGGATTACGGCCAGTTGTTGCTTTACGTTTTGTTGTAGCAAATGTACCAAAACCAACTAAACGAACTTCGCCTTTTTTCTTCAATACTTTTGTTACTGTGCTGATGAAAGCATCCAAGCAACCAGCTGCTGTTACTTTTGGAACATCAACTTCATTTGCAATTGCTTCAATCAATTCTTGTTTGTTCATGAGTTTCTCCTTTCATATAGAGTTTTTAAGGTTGTCTAACAGTTTTCAAAGGCAATGCCCTTGGAACAATATCTTTTTTATTTGATTTCCAAAGACATTGCCTCCACTGCTTACCCGAATCGTAGAGAAAACTGCGGTTCAAGTCAAGACTTTTATTAAAAATTTATAAAAATTTTATTTTATTGACAAAATTCAATTTAGCGCAATTCTACGGCCTGAGCCCTTACAGGACGCGCACCTTCTGAAAAGTTTTCACATAAAACCCAATTTCGATTATCACCACGAACATGAACAGTTCTGAAATGATTTGGTGTAACCGCCAACACGGTACATATCACACCAGCCCAGAAAAATATCTTGGTTAGTCCCCATGGGTTTTTATACGCATCAGCACTAAATTTATCTTTTAATAAATTTTGATATAATGCCCAGCCCCAACTGAATGACAAAACGATTGCTGCAAAAATGAAAAACATGTATACATATTTTTCCCATAAAGAAAACGCAGACGCAAATACATTCCAATTACTTTCCGTGATTGGACATACATACAATATAGTATCAGGATTTATACCTGCCCTTAAATGCACAACAGACCCACCGCCGAGATTCATATTGAATGACGCAGCCAATATAATCATGGCAAAAACTACTACTACAAATAATAAACCCGGTTTTTTATTCATGGTGTCTCTCTCGTTATAACAAGACTATTATATCATAAAAAATATATCTTTTGCAATTTTATGATTGAATATTGAAACTAATAATTTTATCATAAGACGACTAAAAGGAAAAATACAATGACTTATAATGAAATAAGAAAATTATTTTTAGATTATTTTAAATCAAAGGGACACACAATTGTTCCGTCCGCATCTTTGATACCAAATGATCCAACACTGTTATTCACGGTTGCTGGTATGGTGCCATGGAAAGGTATTTTACAAGGAACAGAACCTGCATTTGCACCACGCGTTGCAGATGTTCAAAAATGTATCCGCGCAGGTGGCAAACATAATGATTTAGAAGATGTCGGTTTTGATGGCCGTCATCATACTTTCTTTGAAATGTTGGGAAATTGGTCTTTCGGCGATTATTTCAAAGAAGGCGCAATCGAAATGTCATGGGAATTATTGACCAAGGTATTCGGTCTGGACCCAGAAAGAATTGTTGTAACGACACACATCAGCGATGATGAAGCGACCGCAATATGGAAAAAAATAACTGGCAAAGACGCAATCAGATTAGATAAAGACAATTGGTGGTCTGCGGGCGAAACCGGCCCATGTGGTCCATGTACAGAAATGCACTATGATTTCGGTCCAGATATGCCGGGCGGATTACCAGGAACACCAAACGAAGACGGTGGCCGTTATGTTGAAATCTGGAATGATGTATTTATGCAATATGACCGTGATGCAAATGGTGTTTTAAGTCCATTACCAAAACAAAATGTTGATACTGGTGCTGGTCTTGAAAGATTTGCATCTATTATGCAAAACAAACATGATAACTATGACACAGATTTGTTTGTAAATTTAAAACAGGCTGTTGCTGATTTAACCGGTGTAAAAGAAACACCTGAAAACATCACAAGTTTCAAAGTTATCACAGACCATTTACGTTCTGTTGGTTTTGCAATTGCTGACGGTGTTATCCCAAGCAACGCAGACCGTGGTTATGTAATTCGCAGAATTTTAAGACGCGCGATGCGTCATGGACAAATGCTGGGACACAAGGGGGCTTTGTTGTCTGCTCTTTACCCTGCTCTCGTAAAAGAAATGGGCGATGCATATCCAGAATTAAAGACACAAGAAGCACATGTTGTTGAAATAATTAAAAACGAAGAAAACGCCTTTGCAGATATGTTGCAAAATGGTATGAAATTATTGGAAAATGAAATACCTAATATTAACAACAATATCTTGCCTGGCAATATCGCATTCAAATTATTCGACACATATGGTTTTCCTGTTGATTTAACCCAAATGATTTTGCGTGATAAAAATATTTCTGTTGATGTTGCTGGTTTTGAAAAATGTATGGCAGAACAGAAAGAACGTTCACGCGCAGATACACGTGGAACAAAATTGTTGTGGGAATCTCAAACCGATTTACCAGACACAATTGATATTGAAAAATATGAAACAAAAACAACAAAACCTGCGAAAGTGTTAGCAATTTTGCGTGGTGAAGAATTTGTAAAATCTGCAAATGAAAACGATGAAGTTGAAATCGCGTTGGACCACACACCATTCTATGGAACACAGGGTGGTCAGGTTGGCGACAGCGGTGTATTTAAACAAAACGATGAAATTGTTATGAATATTTCCGAAACAAATCGTGTAGGACACATTGTTATTCACAAAGGAATTTTAACCAAAACAATTTCTGTTGGTGATGAAATTATGCCAGAAATAAATCAAAATGTCCGTCAACAGACTGCACGCGCACACACCGCGACACATTTATTACAAGCCGCCCTGCGTCAGGTATTAAATGACGATGTTGAACAACGCGGGTCTAAGGTTGCGCCTGATTCTGTTCGTTTTGATTTTTCATTTGGTCGCTCTTTAACAGCAGAAGAAAAACAGGCAGTTGAAGATTTAATTAACAAATGGATAAAAGAAGATTTGTCTGTTGCACACGAAGAAATGGATATTGAATCCGCCAAGAAACGCGGCGCAATGGCTTTGTTCGGTGAAAAATATGGCGACACAGTTCGTGTTATCACCGCAGGCGATGTTTCTTGTGAATTATGTGGTGGAACACACATTTATCACACAGGCGAAATTATCAAAGCTCGTATAAACAAAGAAAAATCTATCAGTTCTGGTATTCGCCGTATAACAATGTCTGTTGGGAATTTGGCTGAATAAAATGAAAAAATTAAATGACAAAGATATTGCGGATATGATTGGTACAGAATTCATACCAGAAAATGATTCTGTAAAAAAAGAAGTTCGCAAATCTTTGCATTTATCAACACTGGTTCCAAAACCAGAAATTTTACCAGCGCACCCAATAATAGATTTTCACAATCATACCGAAGAAGAATCTTGGAATATGCTGGCACAAGTTGCCGCATCTGGCACGCGTTCCGCAACGGTTATCACAGGCGCCAGCGGCATATTAAAAATCAAATTTCAACAATGGGCAACAGACAGTATATTAAGCCCGCGCATAGCTTCTTTTCGCCCACTTAATAATGGCAGTTTTGAAGTTAAATTTCATAAAAAATAAATAATTAATGATTTATATACGGTGTTGGGTCTATTTTATTACCGGCAGAATTTCTTAAACCATAATGCAAATGTGGACCAGTTGAATGTCCTGTATTACCAGATTCTGCAATTTGACAACCAGCCCCCACCCTGTCGCCATTATTTACAAACTGACTGTTTAAATGGCAATATATACTCTGTGTGCCATCATTATGTTTTAATCTTAATCCTTTGCCACAACGATTATCATTTATAACACGAACCACTGTCGCATCAGCCGGAGAATAAACCTTGGTTCCAATGGGCACAGCGAAATCTATACCATCATGATAACTTTGTTTGCCATGCAATGTTCTGGGGCCATATGGCGAAGATATACGCGGATTTCCAATCAAAGGTTTTCCGAAAGGCGCCACCTGACCAACTGGAATATTTACATTGCGATTTATACATACTGGCCCATCGTTTGTTGTATTTACAGCATTTATTATAGCACGCGTATCTAAAGATATATTTGTTGATGGGTGCTGTTGTTGTTGATGCGTATCTAAAGATATATTTGTTGATGGTCGCTGTTGTTGTTGATAAGATTCAGATTGTTGCAAAGCCTGTTGCGTATCATTATTACTTGTTTCGTGTTCCTGTATAATATTTATTCCTGGATATGCACAGCCAGAAATACAATTACCATTGGCATCATATTCAGGCTGATACAATTCATAATCATCCATTTTGAATTGCATACGGTCTGAAAAAGATAAATCTTGAAAGGTTTTTGGGAAAGATTGTGCTTTCAAAAAACTGCCTGCAAAAACAGGCATTGTGAAAAACAACGCTAAGATGAATAAACTCTTCCTCATACGAAAATATTTTATCATTTTTTATGAATAAACACAAATATCATCTTGACCAAGCCTATATAAATTTGCTTATATACGGCAAAAGGGATGTAAGAGAGAAATATAACAAGGAAAGGTGAAAAAATGGCAAAACTGCATTTCTTTTACGGTGTTATGGGCGCTGCTAAATCTACAGAACTTATTATAAATGCTTATAAATTAAAAAATTCCGGCAAACAATACGAAGTATTAAAACCTGCTGCTGATAACAGAGATTCAGATTCTGAAATTGTATCTCGTATCGGATTAAGAGAACCAGCCAAGGCCCTGCAAAATTTACAATCTTATATTCCAAAAGAAGACACTCAATTTATATTGATTGACGAAATCCAATTTTTCTCGGTTCAAGATATAGATATATTAAACCATATCGCAAAAGATTTAGATAAAACTATATTTTGTTATGGTTTGTTGATTGACAGTAATGGTGGTAAATTTTCTGCATCAGATTGGCTTTTCAAGGTATGCAATGAAAAACACCGTCTTGAAGCGGTTTGTGAATTCCAAAATTGCAGAAAATTAGCAACACATCATTTAAGATTCAGCACAAAAACCGGAGATGTTGTCCGTAATGGAAATCAAGTAGAGATTGGCGATTCAAAAGAACAATCTTCGGACAAAAGTTTTTATAAATCGGTTTGCCCTTGCCATTTTAATACAGCCTATTTTAAGCAACCATCTTTTAATTGGTACAGATATATAAAAGAAGCACAAAGAACAAAATAATTGTATTTTTACTTGCAATTGAAATAAAATAAGATAGAATATACCTCGTTGCGCCCATGGCTCAATTGGATAGAGCATCTGACTACGGATCAGAAGGTTGAGGGTTCGAATCCTTCTGGGCGCGCCAGAAATTCAAAACCGGTTTCATACCGGTTTTTAATTTATGCCCAGACGGACGAGAACACTCAACATGGTTCGACAACAAGTAGATTTTACAAACAAAGTGCAGTGAAATCGTTACGGTTGCCACGCAGGGCTTTGCCCGAGTAAATCTTCTGGGCGCGCCAGAATTAAATATTTCCAAGTGGTTTTATATAACAACTTTTGCGCTTGCAATGACAATATAAATATTGTATAAAAATACAATATCATTTTTAGTTATATTTTGTAAAAAGGTTTTTGCTATGAACAGAGATGAATTAGTCAGAATAATTACAAATTTACAGAATATTAGACACATGTTGATGAACTTTAACAATCCACCACAAGATGTGATTGATTCTATAGATACACAACTACAATATTACATAGATATGCAAAACAAACTTATTGGTATCAATATCAATACAGAACCAGAAGAAATGGATTAATAAAATGCCAAGAATTGTTATTGGTTTAGATTTTGGAACATCAAACACTTCTGTATCATACGCAGATTTAGACAATCCTGTTATTAAAACGGCAATTTTGGAAAAATCTGAAAATGGTACAGAATGTAAATCTATGCCTTCTGCAATGTTCTACATACCAGAATTAAACAAATTATTGGTCGGCAGACAGGCTATAAATGCGTACATAAACCACGACTACGAAGGTCGGCTTTTACGCAATCTAAAATCTATTCTTGATGACATAGACGCAACGACAAGAATAAACAATTTAAAAGAAATATCTTATTTCAGTTTTATTTATAATTTCTTGAACCGTGTAAAAAAACGTGTAATTGAAGAAGCCGGATCGGATAACATTGTCGGTATTGTTGTGGGGCGCCCCGTACACTTTTTTGACGACGATGATGAACGCGACAAAAAAGCGGAACAAAATTTGCGCAGAATAGTAGAAAAACTCGGCTTTCAGAATATTGTTTTTTTAGAAGAACCTATTGCCGCTTCTTTCGCATTGGAAGCAGAAATTTCATCTGATTCAAACGCTTTTGTTGCAGACCTTGGTGGTGGAACCAGTGATTTTACAGCGATGGCATTAGGACCTTCTCATGCAAAAAAAACAAACAGAAGAGATGACGTTTTTGCCACAACTGGTATAAAAATTGGTGGAACAAATTTTGACAAAAGTTTTTCTTTAAGTCGTTTTATGCCTGAATTAGGTTTTGAATCAGAAATTTTATTAGAGAATGGCACAATATCAACTTTCCCAAGAATCTATTTTGATAATTTGTCGAACGCGTTTTCTATAAATAAATTATACAATTATACAGTTATACACGATATAGAAAATTTTTATCAAAAATCTTTGGCCAAGAAAAAAATTGAAGATTTATTACGTATAATAAGGGCGGAAAACGGCCATAATTTAATAATAGAAATAGAAAAATGCAAAAAACACTTATCTCTGGAAGAAAAATATGTATTTAACAAAAAAAATGCGTTTGCTATTCCAACAGATTCATATATGCAAGAAGATATTCTGAGAAACAGTGCTAAAGAATTTATATCAAATACTGAATCATTTTTATCAAAAACAAATACTGAAATAATATTAAACAAAATCAAAACAATTCTTAGAAATTACAAAGATCAATATATCAATGGCAATCATGATTATAATTTTTTATTTAGAGAAAACACTCAAAAAGATGTCAATATTGAAAGATGTATAGCAGATATAAACAGTGTTATTTTCGACAAATTAAATCTCTGGATGAACGAATTATCTTTTAACGATATAAAATCAAAATTTGAAAATAAAAAAGATATTATAAACAGCACAAATTATGCAATAATTAATAAAAATATAAACGATTATTCTTATAACTTGAAATTAGATCCTAATTTCAAATTAAAATTCACATTTCAACCAGATTATTCAATCGGATATGATATATTTGATAATTTATTAAAGATAAAATTGGAATCTGTTGACATAGATCCTATCTTAATAAAGATGAAAAATATAATCGTATCAGAAAAAGCAGTAGAAAATAATCTAAAAAAGGAAATAACTGTTTATTTCGGCGATCAATACATACAAAACCTAAAAAAAGCATGTGAAAAAACAGGTGAAGATTTTTATAAAAAATTAGTTGCTGAATATAAAAACAAATACGGAATAAAAAAATTAGAACAATTACGAGAACAAATAGTTGATGCTGAATATTATTCTAAAAAAACTATGTTGATATCGTATGTAATGAAAAATATCTTTGTTTCTTGTAGTATATTGGACAAAACAGACGTTTTATTACAGAACATACGGGATTTTATATACGCATCAGAATTATCTCTTTTTAATTTACCGACACAATCAGAATTGGTAGAAATTGCAAAAAAATCTGGGATTATATATGAAGACACGATAATAAACAGACAAGAATTTGAAAATTCAATACAAGAATATATTCCAAAACTTCAACAGTCTATAAAAGACTGTATTAGCAAATCTGGAAAAAACAAATCAGATTTTCAATATCTTATTATGACTGGTGGTTCTTCACGTATTCCTATGATTAGAGAATCTATAAAGTCTTGCTTTGATAAAGATATTAAAATTGTTTGTGAAAATCTTTCTGAAGAAAACAAATCAGAATTGGAACACGATACCCCAGACGCTATAGCAAAAGGTTTATGTGTACACGCATTAAATATATTCAAATAAGAAAACCACCTTTTTGGGTGGTTTAATTTTTTTAATATAACATTGGTTGTTGACGTATCATCTTTATCCATTGTTCAAGTGATTTTTTAGTCAAAAACATGTTTGGCATTATATCGTCCAATGGTTTTCCGCCATGTCTGTAATAATCATCAAGAAAATGTTCTAAACTTGCCGAATAATCTATTACAAATTTGTTGTCTTGTTTATCTGCATATATATATTTAGCATTTTCCATAATTGGTGTTTTGGTCCTGCTTGCAAAATCTTTCATAAGCGGATAAGTATAGTCTATTTCCTGAGTACATGGCGCCAATCTGTATCCCAACGAATAATGAAACGGGAAAGAGTTTCCTTCTGCTACGATAAAAGAATTTCCAAGTTTACATTGCAACATTCTTTCTATTCTAATTTGATGCAATCTGACCCCTATTCCCGCATAATCTGTATTTTCCAATGATTTCATATATGAATCTATACGTTCATCTGTCACAATCGCTTTGGTATATTTATCTATATCTACACTGTGTTTGACAGATTCAAATCGTGGCATAACCATTTTACGTTCTGTATTTATATAAAAACGAGTCATACCAATAATTCTGTATCTTTTTCCTGCATGTTGTAATTCACCGTTTGGATCTTGCAATGCAATGCCGTATTCTTCTTCATTTGGTTGCATATTTTCTTTCTGTATTTTTACAGCATATGCAAGAACTGGTTTTCCGGTCTTTTTATCTATCAAAGTGGTCATTTTCATACCGGTTTCATCAGTATTTTTAGCAAGTCTAAATTCAGGAGTCATCAATTTATAAAATGTTTTTGATGTGATTCCCTGTTGATTTACCTTTAACAAATCTAATAAAACATCAAATTCGGTATATCTTACAATAAGTTTAGGGCTTCTGAATTTCAAGAAGTTCTGAAATTTGCTTAAAAATGTTTCTAATTTAATCATGTTGTTTTCTGCTTATATCAAAATATATACTAAATATATTTTTTGTCAATATTATTTTTGTTGCACAAAATTTTTAAAATCTATATAATTTAAAACGATTAAGGGGAAAGGGCTTTTTTTATGGTTCAAAACAAATATTTTTTGTTTTCAATGCTGTTTATGACAATAGCGGCTATGTATTGTCGTGACGCTGATTGCGCTCAAAAAAAGTCTGTTATTCCGCGTATCGCAGCAACAAAATTATCTCTTGTAAAACAAAGTCCTGTTTTAAACGAAATGAAAGGTTCTGTGAGCACCGCACAATCAATCGCTTCACAAATTAATTGTAAAGCAGGCAGATATTTACCAGCCGGACTTTCGTCATGTTCCCCTTGCAAGGACAGATATTATTGTCCGGGCGGAATGTTTTCTGTAAAATCTGTGGATCAGGGTTTAAAAATGTGTGTACGCAGCACCCCTAACCCTGCAAAGACAGCATGTACTGTTTCTTGTAAAGCGGGGCAATATTTGCCTGCAAAACTGAGCGATTGTCAACCGTGTCGCGACAGATATTATTGTCCAGGTGGTGTTTTCACAACGGGAACCAATGCTTCTGATCAAGGGCTAAAAATTTGTATAAATAATAAAGTGCCAAACGATTTAAAAACCGCTTGCATAACACAAACAGAACCAACTTATACCTGTGATGCGGGTCAATATTTACCAAGCAGCGCAACATCGTGTTCAAAATGCAAAGACAGATATTATGTTTGCGCAGGTGGAACGTTCAACAAACTCCCTGTTGCACAGGGTATATTGCGTTGCGACAAAGGTCAGATTGCAGATTCCACAAAAACACAATGTATTTATGAAACATTTAATTGCCCTGCTGGTCAATATTTGCCTGCAAAAACTGAAAATTGTAAACAATGTAAAAAAGATTATTATTGTGCCGGCGGCAGTTATACATACGCCAATGTTGACCAAGGATATTTCCAATGCAAACCTGGGTTCCATCCAAACAACGAGCAAACAGGCTGCGAAAAAGATGCACCAACAGAAGTCACTTGTGGCGCTGGATTCTATTTACCTGCCAATACAATGGAATGCAAAAGATGCTCTAATTCTAAAAGCTATTGTCCGGGCGGAAAAACATTCAAGAAAGACTCTGTCGACCAAGGAATATATGAATGTCCTGCACCAAGTGTACCAAATTATGATAAAGATGCTTGTATCGCAACACTATCCAAAACATTTTTACAATTTGGACCAAACGAAACCGCAGAATTATCCGACCAATGTTGGACTGTGAAAGACGGTGCTAAATATAAAATCTGTTTATTCGGAAATAAAATCGTTTTACCTGAATCAACAGAAAATTCAGATAAATAATAACTGATATTTTTGTCTTGTATGAAAACCATATTTTTTGTATAATAAACATTACATAAAGGGAATGTATTTTTATTGCAATAAAAATGAGACAGGATAAATCTGTATTTTTAACAGCAACATTGGTTTCTATATTATCGCTGTATAATATGGATTCACACGCTGAATCTGTTATGTGTGCAAACGGTTATATGTTGCCTGCGGGTTATAAAAATTGTGTCCCTTGTAATGATTCAAATCTTCAAAAAATATCTACAAATAATTCTGAATCTTTGTGGTGTCCGGGTGGAAATTTTGTTGTTTCCCAAAAACATCAGGGAATTAAAATATGCAGTGCAGAAACATTGGCAGATTCAAAACACAAAAAATGTGAAAAGAAGAAAGTTGTTTCTTCCCGTTCTGCAAAAAAATCAAATTCTGCAAAAAAAGCAAAAGACAATGCATCTGCTGCCCGCATTGTATTGAAAGAAAAACTGCCACAAAAAAGAATTATGCCTATGCGTTCATCGGCAGATTCATCACAAATTAATTGCAAGGCTGGAACCTATTTACCAATGGGCGGAAAATCTGCCAGTGATTGTAAAAGTTGTCTGGACGGATATTATTGCACAGGTGGAAAATGGTCCCCAGACCCAAGTATTAATCAGGGTTTAATAAAATGCGCCGCTGGATTAATTCCAGATTCAACAAAAACAAAATGCTATAATCCAGAATCAGATAAAATTCAATGCAAAGAAGGAACTTATTTACCAATGGGCGGTGAATCTGCAAGCGATTGTAAAAGTTGTCTGGACGGATATTATTGCACGGGTGGAAAATGGTCCCCAGACCCAAGCATGGATCAAGGTTTAGCAAAATGCGCCGCAGGTATGGTTTCTAATGCGAAAAAAACCGCATGTGAGGCTAAAAAATCTGAACCGGCAAAAAGCCCTGATGTGGCAGAATGCAAACCTGGTGAATATATTCCTGCAAAAACAATAAAATGTGCAAAATGTTCTGGTTCCACAAAATATTGTCCGGGTGTTTCTGGAAAAATGTCAGATGTTGACCAAGGAATTTATTTATGCCCAGATAAAAGCAAGCCTAATTCTGAAAAAAGCGCATGTATGTTGACTCTTGATAAAACAATGATGCAATACGGTCCATCTGGTCAAAAAGTTGCCTTGGGCGACCAATGTTGGAATCATATCACAAAAGACGAATACATCAAATGTATGTTCGGTGGCAAGGTTAAATTACCATAAAGTCATTCTTTCAAAATACGATTTATAAGTTTTGTATTGCACAAAACAGAAATTTTCTGTACAATATTATTATAATTGAGAATGTGGTCTGATGAATATAAAAAAGCCATCTGTTTTAGCAATTTTTAGTGTGATACCTTGCGCAATCGCAGTTATCAACAATTCTTTTGCAGATACCTGTGATGGCAAGGGTTGGTACAGATGGGAAGAAACAAGCACATCTAAAGATTGGTGTATGCCATGTCCTGCGGGGTGTTATTGCGACGAAGATGCAGAAAAAAAGAAAATTTTTACGGGTGGCAGCAAGTGGAGAGATTGCGCAAAAAATTTAGATGATTATGGTATATATTATTGCGGTAATGGTTATACATCAGATTCAACAACAGACATGTGTAAGGGGCTTGGTGCCCAATCTTACTGCAGGGGTCCACAGTCAAGCAGTTATTGCTATTTTAAATCGACCGATACACAGAAGAAGCTTTATAGGGGCAGTTTAAGTATAAAATGCGACCCAGGGACATATACAAAGTCCAAACATGAAAAATGCCAACCATGTAAAACAGGATATATTTGTCCTGGGGGTGTTTTTTATACTGATAAAAAAAATGCGAGAGCAGAAATAAATTCTCAGTGGTCATCTAGTTGGAAACTTGAAAAAATAACTTTAACAAGAAGTCCTACTGGAGATGACGGTATATACCTTTGTCCATCTGGGAAAATAGCAAATGCAGACCATTCAAAATGTGTCGATAAAAACAATTCTTCAAACAACAATGATAACAACAAGCCTTCGCAAAAAATTAATTGCAAGGCAGGAACCTATTTACCAATGGGTGGTAAATCTATCAATGATTGTAAAAGCTGTTTAGATGGATATTATTGTCCGGGTGGAACATTTGAAATAAAATCTATCGACCAAGGCTTAAAATCTTGTGCATACGACCAAAAACCAAATACAAACCGTACCGCTTGTATATCCGCAAGAACCCATTGTGACAAAGGATATTTTTTACCTGCAAACTCTTCAATTTGTGAAAAATGTGTAAGTTCCGACTATGTTTGTTTTGGTGGTGATTTCACCCCAGGACAAAACACAAATCAGGGACAATCAAAATGTGATTCTTATCAGGTGCCAAATGACGATAAAACATACTGTATTGATAAATCAAGCGTGAACACCTATTGCAACGCAGGACAATATTTACCTGCAAACAGCACAAAATGCGAAAGATGTCCATCAACAAAACATTATTGTATCGGTGGCGAATTTAAATACGAATCTTTTGACCAAGGTATATACGATTGCCCTATGTCCAGTGTCGCAAATGACAGACGCGATTCTTGTGTTTTAACATTAAGCCAAGATTTTATGAAATATGGACCAAATGGTTCTAATGTTTCAATAGACGAACAATGTTGGACAAAAAAGACGGATACCGCATATAAAAATTGTATTTTCAACACGACTGTTTCACATTCAAAATCACATTTTGCAACTAAAATTCAACCTATCACAACACCGTTGTTAAACAATCTGCAAAACAACCGTTCTGTGCCTGAAATTTTATTAAAAGAAAAACCTGTGCGCAAAGAAATTATAAAAATTGAAAAAGGCTCTCTTGAACAGGCCTTGATAGATTCTGCCAAGAAATAATAATTCTATTTGACTATATATTCATAACTTTTGTATACTCTGAGTAATACCAACGGGGATTGTCATGTTTTTTATTCCTTACTTTTTAAAGCCAAAGAAAAACCTTGTGAATCTGTTAAGGGTATTGACCGGCGTAGATAAAAAAACAAATATTAAAAAGTTGATAAAATCTATCGATGTTTATAACGAACCTTTGCAAAAGGTATTCTTGCTTGCATCGGCCGTATATAAATTTGATAAATCATTATTATCAAAACAATTGGCCGGCGTTATAAGCCACGAAAGATTTGGAAATGCTATGAATATGGCGGCTTTTCAGAAAATATGTAAATTGTATAATGAAAATGGAATTGTTCCACTTGCACAAAAGGGTCTGGTTCAAAAACTGCTTTATCCACAAAGCACACGCCCAATGAACGATGCCGATTTTGCTATTCCAAAAAATGTATATAGAAACGCAATAAATCTGGCTACAGAAAACGGATTTCATATAAACCATGATATGTTATTCAGCGCCGATTTACAATTGCGAGATCAAGGTTGCGTTGATGTACACTATTCTTTGTTCAAGGGCTCAAATCCACAAATGGACGATGAAATGTTCAGTCGTGCGTCCCGTTTAAACACAATGGGTTGCGATGTTTTGATTCCTTCGCCAGAAGATATTATTGTTATAATTATGTGCGAATTTTATGGAAACTTTTTATACGAAGCCGGTTCAAAAGACACAGACATCAGCGAGATTTTTGATTCTCATCCACAATGGGTATTGGATACATACAAAATAATTCATGATTATCCAGAATTGAATTGGAGCAGAATTATGAAAACTGCAAAATTGTCTGGTTATGATTATCAAATAAGAATACTGACAAAATTATTAAATAAAATTATTCCAAATATTGTTCCACAACACGCAATAAAAATTATGGAACATATGTGTCCAGATATGGTTATAGAACATTATTTAAAACGCGATAAAAAACTCGTTTATTTACACAAGAAAAACCACATATATTATCTGCGAGAAAATCTTTAATGCCAACGAACTATACTAAAAATTTTGATCAATCGTCATTTGATGCAATTTGTGATAAATTGCAAAACATAGTCGCACAAAACAAACCTGTATGGCGTGGAACGGTATATATTGGCGAACAACCTTTATATATTGAATGTGATGTGCAATGGCTGGCTGAAAAAATACCTTTGTATTTCGTAAAAGTATTGGAAAACACTAAAATCGATGGCAGCAAAGAATTATACATTTTAAATCGTGGTATATATAAATTCATTTCATGCCCAGATTATTATACAACAGATATTTATTTCACAGGTACAAACATTTATAAACACCCAGATATAATTGTTCATAACAATTGTTTATTCATCAGAAAAAAACCTGTTTTTTATCTGTCTATCACCGAAGAATACGGAACAAATTTTTATCATCTTGGGGAAAATCATTTATTAATGCGTTTATTAAATTATATCTTTGATGATGATTCCAATGTTATTTTGCATGGTTCTGCGGTTGGAAACGAAAATTACGGTGTTTTAATCACGGGATTAAGTGGTTCTGGAAAATCAACATTGTCTGCATATTGTTTGGCAAACGGAATGAAATTTGTCGGCGACGACAGAATTGCCCTGCACCGTGAAAACAACACTGTGTTCGCAGACCCAATATATACAACATTATCATTAAATGAAACTCTGGATGGTGTAAAAACAATATTTTCATCACGTCCAAACGGCAGCAACAAAGATGTTTATGTCGTTGATAAATCACAAATTTCAACACACATTCCAATCAAGGCAATTATAGAACCAATAAAATCAAATCTTGAAAGTCCATTGATAACAAAATGCGCAATATCGCCTGTTCTGACACGCGTTTGCATGGATTATTCTTATTTCAGTTTATTGGCACGCCATACAAATCCTTTGAATGATTACAAGAAAATTTCTGGCTTGCTTGCTGGAATCGATTCTTTTAAGATAGAATTATCAAAATCTATTAACGAAAATGCAAAGACCATTTGCAATTTAATTTTAAAGCAAGGAGTTATTTAATGTATAAAAAAAATCCTGATTTCTTTTCTGACATCACTGGTTCCCAGGTTATATTCATAGACATGGAACAAGGTGTTTTTTATTTATTGCCTTTGTTTGCAAGTCTTGTTTTTAAATTTTTAATCAAGGGATATGATATAAAACAAATAAAAGAAACTTTTTCAAAAGTCCCTGAAATCCCAGATGATTATGAATCACGCATTGATTCTGTACTGGAAACATTGTTAGAATTCAAATTGATTGTTGAATCTGACACACCAGATACAATTGAAGATGTTTTGTTAAATGATTTGACATACCAAGATTTACAAGAAGAAGATTTTGCTTTTGATATTACACCATCAACAGATGTTCAAAAACTGTTGTTGGATGACCCTATTCACGATGTATCTTTGGACGGTTGGACACCAATTGAAAAATGATTTCAGTTATAATACCTGTGTTTAATGGCGAAAAATATCTTGATGAATGTTTATCAAGCATTAAAAACACGGGTATTGAAATAATTGTCGTAAATGATGCAAGCACTGATAATTCCGTCAATATTGCAAAAAAATACACAGATAAAATTATAACTATAAATAAAAGTGGTCCTGTGGTTGCACGAAATACAGGTCTGCAATCTGCAAATGGTGAATATGTTATGTTTATGGACGCAGACGATAAATTGGTTGATAACGCATTTGATATTTTAATTCAAAACATCAATGGTTATGATGCCGTCATCGGTCTGCGCCAAGATTTTATTTCACCAGATTGTGTTGATACTTACACACCAATAACAGAACAAAAAAAATCTTCACATGGTGTTATTGCTGGTTGCTGTTTGATAAAAAAATCTGTGTTTGATACCGTTGGTGATTTTGATTCTGATTTGATGTGTGGCGACGGATATGATTGGTTATTGCGTGCTGAAAAAAGTGGTATAAAAATAAACAAAATAGATTCTGTTGTATGCAATCGCAGATTACATAATTCCAACATGGGTCGTACATTAAAAAATCAAGAATGTATCGATTACGTAAAAATAATAAGAAAACATTTTACAAAGAAGAACTGATGACTGACATTATACATATTTGTGTTGCTGCTGACAATAATTATAAACTGCCTTTGACAGCGGTATTGAATTCTTTTGTAAAAAATGTAAAACACAAAACTGTTTTGCATATTTTATACACTGGGTTCAGCGAACAATATAAAAATAAATTAAATCGTTTTTGTTGCGGGACAAATATATCTCTCGATTTCAAAGATATGTCAAAATACGATTTTGATTTTCATGGTCTGGATATGCAACATTGGACGCGTGCTATATTTTACAGAATTATGATTCCAGAAATGTTTTCTGATTTAGACCGTATGATTTATATAGATGGCGACACATTGGTTCTGGACGATTTGTATGAATTATATAACACAAATATGGATGACAATTTTATGCTCGCTATGGTTGTTGACAGATTTTCATACAAAACGCGTATTGGCGAATTAAAAACATCTAATTATTTCAACAGCGGTATGATTTTATTTGATATAAAAAAATGTCTTGAATTTGGTTTTTCTGAAAAATGTGTTCAATGGATACATGACAATCCAGAAACAGCTAAATTTCCGGACCAAGATGCTATAAACATCATTGCAAACAATAAAATTATGCGAATTAACAACATATACAACAAACAATTTGCAACAAATGATTGGATAGATTGGTCTAAACAATATGTGATTGCCCATTTTTTATCTGCCGTTAAACCATGGCATTATGGCGCCCCATCTTCATACAGCAGAAAATACAGAACATATATTCCAAACAAACTGAGTGCTCTAAGAATTTATCTCGGACAAAAAATACACGAATTAAAATATTTCTGTTTTCATAAACAATATGTGATGAAACTCGTGAATATGAACATTGTTGAACAGGTTAAAATTTATATCTGTAATATTTGTGTACACACAAAAACCTTGGACAACAAAAAACCAAATTTAATAGACGTTTTGCAAAATAACAAAGGTGCAAGAAAATGTATATAAACGAAGAAAAAATTTCAAGAATTGTTATTCAAACAACAGAAAAACCTGTTCAATACGATTTATTTGAAAATTTTATACGAAAATCACCTTTTGTTCGCCAGATAGCTTTTATTGGCAAGGCTATATTTGATTCACCAGATGTTATAAAAATAATAGATTTATGCCGTTTAAAAAGCATAGCTTTAATTTTCGGTGAAATGGCAGAAAATGTCCCATTTGAAATTATTGACGCAATCGTCAATTCTGGAATTGTAATTGCTGTTAATCTGCATGATGGTGATAAAAATATAGATGTTTTAAACGAATTAAAAACAAAATATCAAATGCCTATTCCAGAAGTGAACGCAATAATAAAAACCCCACCGCGCACACCACAAGATACACTTTCCGCTACATCTTATGCTTTTTATAATCTGGCAGACGATAAAAACAATGTCCCATGCTGGAATTTATTAAACGAACCAATGATAGATTATGATGGTTCTCTGTTAGGTTGCTGGACAAACCCAGACAAAAAACACCCTATCAACGCATTTGATTTGGGTATTCAATCTGCTTTGAACAAAAGTCCTTTTTTGAATATGATAAAAATGTTAAAAACTGGCAAAATAAATGTTCAATGCCCATGTGCCAGATGTCCTGTATTTGCCAGTTTTATTTGGTCTGATTCAACAATAGATGTTTATTCCAGAACCCAAGAATAAAATTATTCTTGGGTTGTGTCATCATCTTGATTCTCAGGAATAAATTTAAAAAAATCATTGGGTTGCGAATTTGTAGCCTTTAATATTTTTGCAATAGACAACATTGATGGCCAATGTGGTTGCCCATAAAGAGACGAACGTTTACTTCTGTTAAAAGAAGTCGGATCTAATCCACTGTATTTTGCCAACCCAGACACAGAAAAGCCGTGTTCTTTTGCAAATAATTCTATTGCTTGCCATATTTGATTGTGTGTCATTTTGTTTTCCTCCTATGATTCACAAATCTTATATACATACTACACCTATAACGATACTATTTCAATATATACAACTACAACTAGAATTTAATCCTAAATTTTATTGTGTTTTATTATATTTTATGGTTAATAAAAACGATTCGGTTTTGTTGTGTTTTTTGGTTAATTTGTGATATAATAAGGAATATGAAAAATACCCTGCACCTTGTTTTAAAACACTATTGGTTCGATAAAATTGTATCTGGCGAAAAAACTTCGGAATATCGTGCATGTTCTGAATATTGGAACAACCGTTTATCCAACAAAAATTATGACAAGGTTGTTTTTCACAAGGGTTATACAAACACCACCGCAACATATAAAATTATATCCATTGCAATCACAACCAAACCAAACGATTTGCATCTGCCAAAATGTTGGGAAATTAAATTAAAGAAATAATCCCCTCACAACCACCGGTTGTATGAATATATTCTTATTCCCTATATACACCATAAATATATAAACTACTTTCTACCACAAGTTGAATTATAGATTTTATACGCACGAATATTTTACAATAATTTTATATATTGTTTTTTGTTTAAAAAACTTAAATTTATATTAAAAAATGCACAAACCACAAAAAAGTATAAAAATTTTATAAAACACTTGACTTGTACATCAAATAGTTATATCATAAGCGCAGTTATTCGGGCATAGTTCAGTCGGTAGAACAACGGACTGTTAATCCGTATGTCACTGGTTCGAGTCCAGTTGCCCGAGCCACGAATTCTAAGGGTTTCAGGACTTTTTGTCTTGAAGCCCTTTTTCTAAAATCCTACTAGAATCCAACTAATCTTGCTAATTCTGATTAAATTTGGTTAATAATCCTACCAAATTTATCGCTAGTTTTTTGATCAAAATTAGCGACACCTGACGATATATCGCTAGTTTTTCGCTTAACAAATTTCAGAAAGCTTTAGTTTTGTAACTTTACAGTCAAAAGATACATCTAATAAATACACATTTCTAAATACAGATTTGAATTCATGTTTCTGTAATTTTTCAGAAAAATGAACAAAAACATTATCGACCACAACCAACAGATCACATTCATCACAATTCTTCTTATAAGATTCAAACTTCATATTTTTACTGTCTATTGTTTCTTGTAATTCATCAAATGGATCATCGATACACACCCCCATATTATTAACATGGTACGAAGTATTTGGTTCATGCATTCTGCTAGCACACACAATAAATGTTTGCCCATTTAAATCCACCCACTTTTTCGTTACCCCAAAATCCTTTATCCCTTCTGATTCTAAAGCAGATATAAAACTGTCTTTTAGTTCTTCAACAGATGCATTTATGCGATCAAAACCAGGATTGTTATAAGCGTCTACAAGGTCTTTCCATTTTATACTATTCTCTCTTGGATCATATACATCTATAACCAAAGATAAAGGAATGCCTTTTTGTTTAAAATATCCAACGACCTTCTTCGCTGCTCTTTCAAGACGCATTGTCGCTTTATTTTTATCGTTATCACAAATAAAGTTGACAATTTCCAAACCAATTGTTGGTCGATCAGGTACTTCAAATATAAAATCCGGACATTCACAAGATTTCTTAGTTGTGATACCATTATCTTCCGCCCATTTTATACCAATTTTATGACGCGCAAACAAAGCCAAATAAGTTGCTTCCTTTCCTTTTTGGCTATCTTCTTGAATAATAAACTGTCCACCCTTGTGTACAACTTCTGACATTCCAAATCCTTTTCTTACAAAATACAAAAAAACAAACCCGCATACAACAGCAAAAAAACACGAAAACTAATTATTTTATGTTTTTTCTTGACTTTTATTTTTATTGCAGTATCATGAGTTCAGCTATATATAGAGACCGATTAGAGCGGTTTTTATATTACCACTAACTGCAGTATCGCTAATTCTGCACAAAAAAAAGGAATACTTATGTTTAAAATGAACGAAAATTTAGATTATTTAATGAATACAGCTGAAGCCGCTAGATACTTAGGAACCACTCCCGGAGTATTAGCAGTATACAGATGCAAAGGCAGCAAAGAAGACCTTCCATTCTTCAAAGACGGAAGGAAGATTTGTTATTCGAAGAGTACTTTGGATAAATACAGAGCCGCTCACATGAGTCAAATCGCAACAATAGGAGTATGCAATGGTATATTCTAAAGACTACATGCCAAGCCTAGAAGAAGTTCAAAGAGTCGTTAATTTAGGGGGTATTTATTGGCAAAATATGCTTCAAAAAGGTCAAAATTTAGGAATGGAGCGTATTAATACAAAACTAGTGACTAGCATTATCGATTATTTAGACAAACATGAGAAGCTATCCTCCAAGCAAGCCAGAGTACTTATCATAATGGAACGCTCTATTCAGTATAGAATGGAACAACAAGAATAACCTGCGCTGGTTTCACTATTTATTGTGAATATATTCGCAGGATTACTAGAGAGGGACGACTGCTATAAGAAAAAGTTCCTAAAAAATTAACAGTCCCCCTCTATAAAACGGACCGTTGTCTATTAATTTCCTACCCAACCAGTATCCTGGCCACTGTTTTTCGCCCTATATGATGATCAATGGCCACATATGCGTATTTTATCATAAAGAAATTCATAGAACAACAACTAAATGCAAAAAACTAGATTCTATAAAAACAAGAAATCTTTTTGGCACAGAAAATGGTTCTAGTCAAATACATGGAGATTTCTGGGAAAAATGACTGTATTCAAATCTGAAACAGTTAAACGAAGAATTAATCTCTCAAAAAGGGTGTATCAATGAACAATCAAATTTCAAATTTGTACATAAATCTCAAAGCAATTGATATGTTAGTTCGTATTTTGGAAATCGAACATTATAATAAAACCACTCCAAATCCAGATGCAGTATATCGTAACCAAATAAACAAAATAACACCATATCAACTTGCTTGGATAGATCATTTGTTACAATTTGGTATATCCGCACAATTAACCATCACACTACCAAGAAAAGGTGTAAAAACTAAGATACGAAATAAATCTGTTACGGTTTATCAAATATCAAGAAACCAATATAGATCTATGGATTGTTACAGGGAATTAGTAAAAGAATTAGAAATAATATTTACTGGATCTTACAACAACTGGCCTAGAAAAGCTTTCAATTTCAAAGGAGCATTAGAACAATCAGATGAACCAGATCTAATATGGCACATACATTTACTAGTAAAAGATAATTCAGACAATAAGATTTGTTTCCTATACAGATTGTGTTGGAGTGTTCAAAAGCTCATATATAAATACAGATTCGATGATAACGTTATGGATATTCAAAGTATTTATAATGAAAAAGGTATATGTAATTATATTTGCAAGCAGATAAAGAATCATAGGAATTTATCCAGAAATGAAGGAAGTTATATATTTGATCTAGTTACTATGTTCAGAATAAAAGAAAAAAAAATTAAACCTATAAAATTTCATCCAATATATAAACTCAAAATACTGATATATTTTGGTCTATATTTGAAAGTCAAAGGATGGTTCAAGGCTTTTATATATAATCCAATAGATAAATTACTGGTTGTTGATAAGAGACATTATAGAAGACAGTTTGAAATAGACGTGCTTCCCTATTTTGACTCTTTGTATTTCGGGATATAGATTTTTTCCACAATGCCAATGGTAAATAGATGAAGGGTGTAAAGAAAGCAATTCAGCAAGTTCTTTTACAGTAAGCAATTTTTCTCCAGTATAATTTGGTTGTATTATCATGTTATTACCTCTATTATATAGAACTAATAACTAAAGAAACATGCATCTTGTTGTAACTAACGATTTAACTCGTTTGTTTTAACTCATCAGATAGTTAACTCTGTCTTTTAACTAGGTCTGATTTTAACTAACAACTCATCACAAACAAATACGTGTAAGTAAAAAAGCCGCTTTAATATATAGGTCACGCAAGTTATTCATTGGTTCATGCTTTGATTCTAAATACTTTATACCCTTCTGTACTATCAAACTCTTTTATAGCATTGTTCAGGGCAAAAACAGTCTTCTGGTCTATGGTTTTGAAATTCTGAGGATTATTACTTTTTTCATTTATCTTTTCTGGTATTTGCACCAAACAGAATGTTCTTTTACCATCATCTTTCAAGTTTTGTGCTAATACCGCTGCCCCCATCGAACCAGAGCCAGCAAATATATCCAGGACACGTGCATTCTTATTGTTTATCCAATGTAAAAGATCCTGAAGCATTCGAATTTGCTTACGCCCCTCAAACGTTATACCAAATTTGTTCTTCTCGGAGTTCTTATACATCTGAAAACCTTTCCATATGTCTCCTCTCTGTATTCCAAGTCCATCTTCCTGAACTCTATTTATAAAAGGCTTAAATTCCCTTACTGTATTATCTTTAGTCTTTATCAGGTATCTTTTATCATCTGAGACAAAAACAACGTCTTCTGGTTGATTTTTAGCAGCTTCTTGTATGTCTGTTGATTGAAATGGTGCTGTAGACTTATATAATAACGGTGCAACTTCTTCATATATAAAAGTTTCGAACCGCTGTGATATTTCCATCAGATCATTTACTTTTGTTAAAGTCATCTGCATTTTATGGTTTGCAAACTCTTCAACAACCCAATCTATTTTCTTCAGGTAATCTATCAATGGCTCATGATTCAAATCTTCTGTTATTATTGTGTTATAGTCTTTAGCAAACTTCTTATCCTGTAAATCATATAATCTATTCAAGAAATTAATTTTAGTATGATCCTTTGCAAATACAAGCAGCTGATATTGTTTCACGCTTGGTAACCTATATTTGCTATACCCACTATAAACACCTGCCACGCAACCAGTTTCTACTGTGACAGAGTTTATAAAATTGCTTTCACCTAGGATTTCATTTAAGATCAACTTCGTGTGATATAGTTCGTCTTCCCCTATTGCTATTACAACAAGACCTGTATCTGCTAGAAGCTTTTTACATAACATCAATCTAGGATACATAAACTGTAAATATCCAGCATGTTGATCAAAAACATCTTCATATTCTCTGGTTTTATATGCCGTAGTCTGATTGAAAGGTGCATCCGCAAAAATGATGTGAAAAGTCTTCCCTTTTTTAATTAAATGCTTCATGACATCCATATTATCTGCAACATATAAAGAATTTTTGCTGTATTGATTATTCTGCCTCTTATTATGCCATGCATCCCCTCTATATTGGACTTTGCTAGAAATTTCTGTTTGGGCTATTGCTGCCGTTTTACCAACAAAGTCTAAAGATACCCCCGCCTTATTTTGCTTTTTCAGATCATTTAAAAACATTTCTGGGGCGTATCCGACTACATTATTATAACAATATACCTGGTATCTTTTCTTTTCTGTCAAGGGGGACATTATTTTTAGAGATACCATTTTTTTGACAGCATTTGTGATTGTCTGTTTTCGCAACTTTGTTTCTTCTACAAGTTCCGGTATCGTTATCTGTGGTTTTGTTTTAGATACTCTCAAAATAGCCAGTCCGGTATTCTTGGCTCTTCCCATTTCTGCGATTATCTGCTTTTCAATTTTATCAAATCTATTCTGATTTCTTCTTTCAAATGCAGATCTTGAAATTGATGATTTTTCTGTATTCATAAAACATAGTTTACATAAAATAAGTATGACTATCAATAGGTTTTAGTCACTTTTTTATATAACTTATTTATACTAAAAAAATTATTTTTTTACAAAAACCAACAAATAAAAACAGTTCTAAATATATGCACAAGATAACTTGTATATAAATAAACTTATAAAAAAAAGAGAAATTTATGACAAAATTTAAAAATATTGATATGTTTGAAACAGTAACATATAACACAAACGTTCATCCAGAAATACCTGCCTACTATATAGATCATATTTATCGAGATCCGATGGATTTCATTAATCATGAAGAATTTAGACTAGCAGGTAATTACCTTAATAAGAAACTAACAAAATTATGTCCAGGCTTCAAATGGCTCAAATGTAATTTGTACGAAACATCGTTTGATCATATGACTTTTATCTATAAAAATACTGTTTTTTCAGTGCTATTGAAAGTCAATTATAATGGAGAAGAGATAGTAGACGAAGAACAAGAAAGGATTTTTTTGAAACAGACTAAATCAAATTGTTTTGTTCCTTGTATTTTTCCTATTACTGTAGAAGAAACAAGTTTTTCGAAAAAAATCTCAATTAAATCAAAAAAAAGCTTCAATTTATTTGATTACGAAACAGGGGCCAATATAAATCCAGCAGAAATAGCATCAGATCATCCAGCTCGTAGATCTTGGTATGAATTGGGGCTTATCTCAGCTGAAGTTATTACGAAAGCTTTGAAAGAAAAGAAACACATACTTCTATCGGAAGAAATTTATTATGATCCAGACAGTGCAAAGAATTGCCCTATATTAACATGGGACAATGAAAAAAAAGAAGTATGTCGATGTGCTGTAAAATATTTCAAAAGTTTTGAGGATTGGAAAGCGGCAGATATTGATAAAATACCAGAATGCAAAAAAAACAGGCATAATAATGTTGAATACTTTGCTCCTGTAATAATAGATTGTAAAAAAGAAAGTGCTTATAGAAATAATGATATGAATATCTATTATTTTAAAGATATATTTATGAAAATACACGATGCTAAATAAAAAAAACAAAAGGTGCCGGATTTTGGCACCTTGTTTTTTAGCATTGTTGTGTTATTTACCAATTTATTGTGTTGTTAACACGGACAAACGAAAGGTTTTTGCAGGGACAGCCGAAAAATTCCAAAAGAAAAAACTGTCTTTATCCTGATAACACACTCTAAGTTGCCAACGCTAAGCAACTTTCAAAGGAGTCGTTGTCCAATCTTTAATTTTTAAACTGTTGCTCCAATTCTTTTTCTAATGTACCATTTTGGGCTGCTGGCAACGCATCATACTGTCTGAAATTATGTTTTGCAATATTTATCTCACTGTCAAAACCTAAAATGTATGCAGTTGCAATCTTATAAATGATTTCCGTTGGTGCCAAACCATACACCTGTTTTTCAAATATATGTTGCAGTCTTTTCTTGTCATCCGGATACAATTTACGCATCTTCTTGCTTTGATACAAGCGTTTTACAATTTCTGTTATGTATAACCCAGATTTCATATATAAATCTATGAATGTTTTATCTGGATCGTCAAAGCACCCAGGATTTTCTTGTTCAAGATAATCAACCATTTCTTTTACAACTTTCTTAGGAGTAAATATCTGGTTGGTTTTCTGTGGTGGGATATAATCAAAAATGTCTTCTTTGCTAGTTTCATCAAAATAATTTGCCAGTTTAGACTTCATATTGAAAAATTCTTTCACAGAATCATTAAATACAACAGAATCAAATAAATGTCCTTCAAAATGTTTGATTTCACCAGTTTCTTCATCCTTATAATCACCGCCATCACGCAGAAATCTAAAGTCTTCTAAAGATATACTAGTAACTTCCTTAAATACTTCATCTGGTATTTTCTTATCAAAATTTTCAAGAGTCGTATTCTCATCACCATACGCCATCAGGAACGATGGAACAGTTCTTGAAAATCCACGTAAATGGTCACGTATTTCTTCCTCTTTTTTATTTTTTTCTTTATTCAACTTATTTGTCTCAATTTGTACAACAATTGTTTCGCAAGTTTGTTTTATAATCTCTTTTTGTTTTTCAGCAACAGTTTGTTTGAAAACTTGTTCCAATTCTGCCTGTTTTGATGCATACAGCAATTCGACATTTTTCTTGTCTTCTGATGTTACAGCAGATGTAACCGCTTCTTGTTTCTCTGCTTCTAATTTTGATTGTTCAATTTGATGGTCGGTATATACTTTATTTAGCTCAAGGTCTGCAGCAGCTGTTACCTTTTTCTCTATTGCTTGTACAACATTTTTTGTAACGTCCTTTCCGTAATTTTCTTTTGCTTTATCAATTAACGGAATAATTACATTTTCTTTGCAATCTTGTTTTAAATCGTCCAATACCGATTTGTTATCTGTCACAGTGTTTTCTATTACCTGCGTGATATCAGTATCAATTTCCTGTTCACCATAAATTTTTTCACCAAATATATCTGTAGCCAAACCTACAACTGTTTCTGACGGAATTTCCACTTCACCAGTTTCTGGGTTAACGTTTAATTCTTTTCCTGTTTTTGGTGTAACGGTTGTTGGTTGTTTTACCGCTTCTATACCATTAAGGCTATCAATTAAACTTTGTGGGGCATTGAACACATTGTGTATATTTTGAAACAGGAAATTGCTCATAAATCCACGATGAACCACTTCTTTAGCATGAATTTTGCGTGGTATTGTTAAAACTTTCTCTGGATCTAATGATATCATTTCACCGCCATCATCTTCACCATATACAGGGAAAAAGTTTAATAGTTCTTTTATCTGTTTTTTTCGTGTATCTGTATCACCACGTCCCCCAGCAGTACCAGAATGATTATTATTTGCAAAGTCATCAAATATTGTCAATGTTCTGGCCGGGTCAAAATCGAAGACATAAGCGTTTTCTTTGCGTTGTAATTCACCACTTTTTGTTTTAAACAAGCACGGGTTTTGTGCACGAAATGCGGCTTGCATGTACAATTCAGGTGTTTTCATATTTCCCAACATCAATACCGCTGTCCATTCTGGAATTGTAATACCAGTTGCCAGTTGTCGAACAGATAAAGTAATAGTTTTATCATGTTCTTTTATCGCCTTAACAACCTTATCATACGCTTTTTCACTTTCTTCTTCTTCATCTAATCTACCATCACCGGCAGCAAGCACTATCTCATACTCTTTAAACACAGGATGTTCTTTTAATTTTTTTGCTAATGCTTTACAGCTATCAACATATTGTAACAACCAGAATGTATGGTTTAATTCATTCCGTAATTCAGGTGTGGAGAATGGGAAACGGTTTTGTGTAACCAACGCATCCAAAAATTTATCAACAGACTCTTCGTGTTTAAAATTTCCATCCGCATTTGTTATGAAAAATTCATTCAAATCAAAAGCATACGCCTCATCTTCACCATCATTATCAAAATCTGCACCTTGTTGTAATTTATCACGTACAATATCAGACATTTGATATGTGTACATATTTAATTGTGGCATAACAGCATATGGATTCTCTTCTTCGCTATCCTTTGGCCAATTGCGTTTTGCTGTTTGTTCATCAACATATGTCCAATTAAATATAGCATCCTCATCAAACTTCATGTTTGCAATGGCTTTGAATGGTGTACCAGATAAGTGTAGAGTATATTTTCGCTGAATATGGTCGAAAGCAACATTTGACTTAAATGTATCTACAGCGTAATGCGCTTCATCAATAATTAACAAATCCCATTCTATTGTAGCTACTTCCTGTAATTTATCGTACTGGCCCCCAAAATATCTGGACCCTTTTAAATCTTGCAACGATATAAATTCAATGCAGCCTTTATGATTTGGATCAGATAAATGTTTTGTATATTGTTCACGGGTTAAAACGTATTTTTTACCTTTCAGTGTATCAACCTGACTAACAAAATAATACCCAGATTCTGTTCCTAAAAATTTTACATAATCATTATACCAAGAATTTGCTACGGCAGGATAATTGGTCAAAATTAGAACTTTTTGTGCACCCAATTGTTTACATAAATCATAGGCAGATAACGTCTTTCCAAATCTAGGCTTGGCATTCCACAAAAACTCTGGTTCATCCAATGATGTTTTTCCATCAAAATATCTCTTAGCGTCATGCACAGCTTTGGCTTGTTCTGCACGTAATGTATAATCAATCGCACCAAAACTGGTCAATATCCCTCGATTTTTAGTAAAATCGAAAAACATATCATGAGATTTATCCGGTAATATTTTGAACCATTCTGTATTATCCAAACGTTCAATATCATTTTTGATTAAATATGTATGAAAATCCTTGTCTGAGAAAGTATCACCACTGCCATCAGCATAAATTGCCTTTTCATACCAGTGTAAAACAGCACGCACATCTGCAGTTTGTGTTTGTTGTGCAATACGTTGTTTCACATCATTTTCAGTATAACCTATCTTTGTCCATCCATCATGCCGCTTTATTTCTGGTGTTGTATACGCATAACACATTGGAACAACGGCAGAACGAGTTTTTATGTTCAGTTTTTTCATTATGCCATCTCCATATAGTTTGTGATATTTCTTTCAGTTTTTGTCTGAAAATTATCAAATACGAATTTCTGAATATTTTGAGGCACTTTATATTTTTTCATCAATTCTTTATCTATTTCTTCTATAGATAAGTCCCACCACTTTTCAGTATAATCTTGGATTGGTATTGCACCCCAAGACGTTGTACTATGTTGAGAAAACTTGTTTAAATACAATAATGCTCTTAAAAACTTTGTCATAAGATATTTTGAATGTTTTACCGCTGTCATCGCATCATCAAAGCACCCAGATTCAAGATATGACTCTGTACAAATTTCATTTGGTGCTGCTATTATTATGTCAGAAAACGCTCCTCCTAACCCAGTTTTCTCTGACATGTTTCCCCAAGCATAAGGAACAAACACTTTATATTTATACATAGCATCAGATGTTTTTGGTAAAGTGTATCCGCTAGGAGCAAATTTTATTTTTCCACTCTTGCAATATATTTTTATATCTGTTTCATCACTTCTTTTATCAAACATTGGTTGCAGACCATATTTTTCTGGATCAGCCGAAACATCTGTACTTAATCCATAAGGTTTTCTGGAAGATGTTATATCTGCAATACTCTTAAAACCTTTCTTAGATTTTACTAATTCAAATAGATCCAATAATTCTTGTGGTTTATTAATTTGCGATACTTCGAAATTCAAATGTTCCACCCTTTCATGTGAACCATTTGTTAAAATCTTTTGCTTACCAGACAACTTATTATCATAACCTTTCTTCCAAAAAATAATATTAGTCCATTCCGCACCAGACACACCATTAAAGACATTTTGTTTATTATCTATAAAAACAATTTGACTATCTTCTTTGACCTCAGCATTATTCAATAGTGATAGATTATTTGCATTCTTAGGTGCCTGCCATCCAATAGGGAAAATCATATCTACACAATTGGCTATCTTACGACCACTTAGGTAAAAATTTGGATATACCTGCTGATGGTTATCTCCTTGATATGGAGGATTCCCGATACAAATGTCCCACTTCATTTTTGATCCTTTTTGATGTCTTTAAAATAAACTTGTTGATTATTTTCCCAGTCCATTATTCTGCATGGCATGGATAATGTTGTTTCTGTTTCTTCCAGAGCAAACAAATTTCTGTTTGGATTGTCTATGGTACCGGTTGGGGTACAGTCATTTAAACCGTCCATTTGCCAAATATTCCATGCTATTATTTGTGCTATTTTCTTTTGTCTGGTTATCTTAGGTACTACTCCAAATTTGAATTTATAATTATCAATGAATGCATTTAGGAGATTCTCACGTGCCAATAACAGGTTATCCCCCTGGTATTCATAACCGTAAGTACTTTGATACGCTTTTATCACCCAATCAAACCAATAACGTTCAGAGTTCATGTTTTCATTTATGACCCGTAATTTACGATCTAACAGACCAATACGTTGCTCTATGGGGATTATTTTTCCTGTTGTAGTATCGTAAGGAGACACCAAATATGGAGCCTCACCACATGTAATTTCTATACGTTTTGAAAGCACATATTTATGCCATTGATTTGAACCAGGTTTAAAAATAGGTTCGCTTGTTGCCGTCCATGAATGATCTGAATGTACAATATTAAACACATCTGGCCGTCCAAACCATTCTTCATCACAATAATTATTCATCTCGTTACATATCCATGATGGTGTAAAAACTTCCGCATGGGTACGAGTTCTTTCTTTTTGATAGCACTTATCTTTTAAAATGCGGGGTTGTATCAAGTGTTTATTATATTTTCTAGCTATCAAATCACGGGTTATTTGACATCCAGACCTATAGCCTGATCCATATTCTGCATAATCATCACAAGCCCACAAGATATTTCTGCCTGTACTCATATCTTTTAGCAATATATCCAATAGATCTTTATGTAAATCACGCTCAACTATATCGATGACTGCGATATCACAACCAGCGTCCATCTTTGGAATTTTTGATTTGATAGATTTTTTGGTTTTAGCTACCGCCACTATTAAAGTCCTTTCTCATGCAAAAATGTAGCCTAAAACAAGGAATAAAGTCAATTAAATTATATATTTTTTAGTCCAAAAAGAATATTACGGTCCAAAAATGACATAGTCCCACACATCAACAAAGTACAATCGTAATAGATGACTACTACAATAAGATCTGTTTTACCATGGACGGTATTAGAAAATATTACTGATCAAACATATATTTTTTCAAAAAGATTTGAATCAAAGCTCACAAAACAAGTGCGACTTAAATGATCATAAGTCACTTTTATACATATAAAATTTGAAAGAATCAAAGCTATTTATCCTTTGCCAAAACAACTCCAAACAAAGCACACCAAGCTAATAATCCCATACCAGCAAAACCAACAAATGGTAAATATGATGAAGCTACTAATATACCAAATGCATTAGTTATGGACATAAGCACATATATTGCCAACATCCCCACCGTACCAAATGCCAATATTTCTTTGAATTTATCTTTAGTGGTTTTAGATATACCGATAAGACCTTTTGCAACACAGCCATATAAAGCCAAAACCAGCAATCCCATCAAAATACCAAACTTAGCCAAGATACCAGTAAACACAAAATCCATAGAAGATTCAGGTAATGCAGCCAACCATCTTAGTGATTCTGGTGTATTGCCTATTAAAGCACTATGTTTGATAGCATCAATAGATATACCAACTTGGGAATATTGTGGGGCATAGAACATATGTGCCAATCTTGCATGGACATGTGGTTGTGTTGATATTGCAAGTGCAACCACAGCAACCAGCATAATTAATGCAATTATATATGCCTTTGATAATCCAGGAACATTTTTACGAGCTTTGAAGGTTAGCCATATGAATAACAATGAATATATCTGTGCCATAAGGACATATGGAGCAAGAATAGCAGTTCCAACAATGAATAATGTTAATAATGCCATACCTATTATGGATAATGTTGGTTTAGTGAGTTTTTTGCTAAGCCAGTGTGACATTAAAACAATATATGCAGGAATAGTCAGCACAAACGGGTCAAAAGTCCATCTAAGCACATGAACCCATCTAGCAGATCCATTGATATAAGTCGGTGCTAATAACGTAGATAACATCATAAGAAGTCCAATCACAAACCAAACCCAACTGATACGAATAATGGATCCTTTTGATAAACGACTGCCCCCAATCATAATCAGTAAACCAGTCAGTGCATATGGCCAGTATTTGTTGAATAGGAATTCCGGATTATAACCAAACCTAGCAGATTCATAAGCACCAATAAAATATACCGAAACAAGCCCAACTATCATTAAAGCAGATAATGAAACCCACAATAAGTGATTATCCGTATTCAACCAGGTTTTAATTTTTTGAAACATATTGGCCTCCTTCCTTTATAGGGACTATACCCTAAATATTCACGTTTGCAATTATCTTATTTATTCAGATTATAAAGGTTCCATAAATATTCAAATCTATTGCTATATTCTTTGCCTGAATACTCAAAGAAGTTACAATTTTCACTATTGTACTTAGTCGCATTCGTTGTCCAGTTATAAGATCCTGAAACTATGTACTTGTTGTCAAATATAGCAAATTTATTGTGTTCAATTTTGTGTTTTTTGTTTGTAACAACAGGTATACCAGCAGACTTGATAGTGTCTACTAAAGATCCTTTTACTTTTGCCTGTGTTCTGTCAGTTATAACTCTTATTTTTGCTCCACGTTTATGTGCTGCGATCATAGAATTGACTATGTTTTGATTTGATATTGAATAAACCGCTACATCAACCGTAGATGCTTTGTTTATTTCAGCAATAATGTTTTTTTCACAATCTGTTCCTGGGGTAAAAAAGACTTTGATATTGTATTGCGTTTGAGGATTGTTTTTCGAACCTGTTGAAGTGTGTTCTGCAAAATATGCAACCAATACCACAATTAAAACGACAAAGATGTGTCCGACTGAATATCTCATAAAAAAAAGACCACTTTTTTATGGTGGTCGGGAGTTAGTCAGTTTACGTAGAAACCCTGTTGCTTTCAGCCGAAGCCTGTTATATCACAACAGCATCCCGACCATGTCGGGATATTATTCTGCTTAGCTACGTATGGTTGACTAAAACCGTTCCGCATCATAATATCATAAGCAGCAATCTGCTTACAGGAACCATTATATATTATATTGCCTATTTTTCAAGTTTTTGTTTTGGATGAAATTCTGATAATTGTACTTTTATGAATTTTTATTGTTCTATTATACATAGCAATAAGGAATAAATTCATGAAACAATCAGAAATACATTACAGATATACAGACGATGGTATTACAGTATCTAAGGCAAAAAAATTCAGCTTGAGCTTTCCGGGAGCTCGATCCGCAAGGCATAGCGGAGACTATATCATTGTTACAAATTCACTAGGACAGAATATTTACGTGGACAAATTCGGCATGAAGCATTTTTCGTAATCCTGACGTTTTGTGCCCTACAAACACGATCATTTGGCAACGATATCACCATAAACAATTTCCATTACAGTACAATACTCATTAGTTACTTGTTTATATTCATCATCTATACGCTTCTTTTCTTCATTTAATTTATCCATTACTGCACGAAATTTTGATTGTGTCTCACGAATATTTGCAGAGATTTGACGTTGTTCTTCCAGGCTTTTTTTAGGTATAGATACGGAAGACAAACAATCTTTGGTCAATAATCTTACACTAGGTCTTTTCCCGTCTTTAATCTTTTCTTGTTTTTGTTTTTCAAACACATTCTGAAATTCTTTACGTTCAAAGAAACAATTTATAAATGCAGATACGTATTCAGGAAGATATTCGTTGCTATTTAAACGTATAATAAATAGGCCAGAATTCGCAATAACAGGTTTATCTAACCATTCTTCTTTCACAACCATTGATACGAATTTATATCTTATTGAGCACAAAATATCACCAGATTTCAATACTCTGTCTTGAAGGACCCCAACCTTTTCTTTTTTGACGCGAACGGCCTCATCTATGCTTTCAGAAAAAATTTCCTTTGGTTGCAAGACTAATACTTCACCATCTTTGTCTGCTTCAATAGACCCTCTAAAATCTCTACCAAGACTTATGTCTGATATTTCACCCAATGTTTCAAATTTTGACATAAAGAACTCCTATTTATGTGATCGTCATACGCATTTTACAAAAAATTTTCAAAAAAGCAACAAAAAAAGCTTGCAATATCAAAACTATTGCACTATATTAAAAACGCAGTACTAAGACTACTGCATTATTCAAAACCAAATTTACAGTATAGCCACTATTGCAACAAAAGGAGCATCACATGGAAATAAAAAAATCATTGAAATTAAGTAGCAAAACAAAAGTACAAGAATTACAACCAGATCCGAACAAAAAATACAGAGTTCACGATAGTGATCAAAGCGAATTGTGTATTCTGGTCTACCCTTCTGGTAAAAAGAGCTGGGAATTTTATAAAAAGATTGATAAAAAAATCCAAGGCACAAAAAAAATTGAAGAGAAAGTACTTGGGAAATTTCCGGACTTACCATATGAAAAAGCCAAAACAGAAGTACAAAGACGTCTGCTTGAACTTGCTACTAAATCACTTGATCCAGAAGCTAACTTATGTCCAAAGTTAGATCCAAAAACAACTTTAGCAGAATGGTTTAATAACGAATACATTCCTAAATATTGTTGTGACAGAGATTCAAAAACAAATAAAAAAGACGAAGGTATGTTAAAAAACGAACTAAATAGTTTATATAACAGACCTATATTCTCTATCCAAAAAGCTGAATTAATGCAGCTACATAAACAAATGAAAGATTCTGGTCTAAGTCCACAAACAGCAAATCGAGCAATAGGTATGCTAAAAGCAATGTTCAATATACTAATAAAGGAAGAACTAGCACCAGATACATTCAAAAATCCTGCTTGGGGTATAAAATATTATCCAGAAGAAGCGAGACACGTGTTTATAACCCCAGAACATATGCCATTTTTTATGGAAGAATTGGAAAACTGGCCAAATCCAGGATTCATAAATTTCGTAAAACTAAGCTTGTTTTCTGGTTTGAGAGAAAACGAAATCTTACAACTAAAATGGTCAAATCTGAAAACAATAGATTTAACAACACCAACTGTAACTCCCAACGAAGTCGTACATATTGAACAACCCAAAGGACATAATAGAAGTGGGACAAAAGACTTTGCAATATCATTGGGATTTAAAAACGTGTTGAAACAAATGGCAAAAATAAAACATTCCTCTGAAGATTATTTATTTCCTAGTCGTGGATCTAAAATAAAACATATAAAGAACTACACTCACGTATGGATCAGATTTTTAGATCGCCTGAAGGCCAGACTAAAAAAAGAAGGTATAGAATATCATGATCCTGCTGAGGAAGAACCTGACACATACATACAATATGAAATCAACGGTAAACTTGTTACAAGAAAAAAACGTAAAAATCACATGTATAGAATTCATGATCTTAGACGTAGTGTCGGTGCTTATATGGTCAAAGCAGGTAGATCTTGCGAGCAGATAGCCAAAGTGTTAGGAAACACACCTGCTGTTGTACAAAAAACATATTCCCCAATGCTCAAAGAAGATCAACAGGTTTATCTTGAATCTGGATTGGCAGAACTTGCTGATGCTATGAAAAAATAAGCCTGATTGTTTTCCTTATAAAGTTGGCACCCGTTATGGGTGCTTTTTTTTATTTACATATTTGATAAAATTTCTATTATAATAAATGTTATCTAGTAGTTGTTCAAATCCTACCAGAATCCAACTAGTCATATTAATAAACATTTATAAATGGGGATAAAAAGACGTTTATATTGTAAAAAATTGGTTCACAAATATTATTGTTCAAAATACACAAAAACATAAAAAAAGCCCTGATTTACAAGATTTTCTTTGTTACATTATTTACATAATTTTACATAATACTTTTATAGTTACATTACCGCTGTTAATCCGTATGTCGGTTAGATTGGTATCAATTTATATGTATTTTTGTTAGATTTATGCGTTATTGAAGTATATTTGTTGATTTTATCTTTTGGATTGATTCATTTAATGAAAGAACATCTAGTCTGTATGTCGTTCGAAGCTGTTCAATAGCTGCGAGCCACGAATTTTCCGCAGATTTCTGCGGATTTTTTGTTGTTTTTAGGGGTGTTAATACCCCTTAACAAAACTACCCCAAGATGCCGAAAAAGTGATATACATTGACTATAAAAACATACATTTGACATACGGTATGTTACAAATTATCCGTTTTTACACCCCTTGATTATTTCTAAAATTGGTGTATAATACAAATCAATCAAGGTGGATTTAACCTGACTTGTCCTACCTCTAAATGGACTAAACAAGGAGTTGTTATATGCAATTTTTCCTATATTTTATGCCGCATTTTGCACAGTGCAATTCTGCCTGTGTTGGTAGCTACATGAATCCACCTTTGGTTCTTATTGCAAAAACCAAAGGAGTGAATTATGCAAAGAACAGCAGAAGCAGTGTCGCTTGGACACCCAGATAAAGTCGCCGATTACATTTCCAGTTACATTTTGGATCGGTTAATCGAGCAAGATCCACAGGTCAAATATGCCGTTGAAGTCTTGATAAAAGACAACAATGTCGTTTTAGGTGGCGAAATAGCCAGCACCACAACACTAAACAATGCAACTGAATATGTCAAATGTGCACTGGCTGAAATCGGTTATGATAATAGATATGCTGATATCTGGGGCAAATATGCCATTGAACCAGATAAAATCAAAATTATAAATATGATTGGCATTCAATCTCCTGAAATATCACAAGGTGTTGATAATAATGGCTGGGGTGATCAAGGTGTTTTCGTTGGATATGCCTGCCAAGGCGAAGGAAAGATAAATCGGGAATTATTCCTAGCAAGGAAGCTGAATAAAGCCCTTTATGATAAAGCTCGTAGTTCTCGCAATCTTGGCATAGATATCAAGACACAAATTACATTGAATGACGATAAGATTGAAACCGCTATCGTGGCAATACCAATGTTACACGAAGAAGATTTGACGGACTTTGTGATTTCTGTCCTGGGCGAAAGGCCAGAACACATCATCGTAAATGGCACAGGACGGTATACATACCATAGTTCCATCGCAGATTGTGGCATTACAGGGCGAAAATTGGCCTGTGACTTTTATTCCACAGCTTGTCCGATTGGTGGTGGCAGTCCATGGACCAAAGATGCCAGCAAGGCGGATTTGACCCTTAATGTCTATGCCCGTATCCTTGCGTGCGAAAATCTGGTCGATAACGACGAATGTTTTGTTTATTTGTCTTCGTGTATCGGACGTAGAGAACTGTCCAGTGGTCTGATAAAAACAATAAAAAACGGGGTTGTTTCATACCGCGATTTATGGTGCAATCAAATCCCACAAAAACTGATTCAATATCTGGGATTAGACAAACCTGTTTATACCGAATTATGCAAGAAAGGAATATCGGGTATTTTTCCGAAATAAAAAAGGTGCCGTTTGGCACCTTTTCTTTTTATTTCTTGTTTGTTGCAAATACAAAACCAAACAACATACACCACATCATATACATTGATGCATAAAATCCGATAAATGGCCAATTTGCAGACAGAGACACCAACCCAAACGCCATTGCAAATGATACAAATAAACATGTCGCAAACAAAACCAATGTTCCAATGGTTATATTTTTGCTGAATTTATCAGTACTGGTTTTGATAATATTTGAAAGTTTTATCGCAATACAGCCATACAACCCCAATACTAATAATCCAAACAACAAACCCATTTTAGCAATTATGCCTGTGAACATAAAATCGTTGACAGCACCAGGCAATCTTGATAAGGCACTTAAAGATTGTTCGGTATTCCCGATAATTGCACTGTGTGTAATCGCATTAAAAGACATTTGTGTTGCATAATTGCCGAAATTTAATATTCTGTATTGGACATGTGGCATAAACAGAATTGATGCAACAAATACCCCAAACACAACTAACATTCCGATATAGAAAAACTTTGGCTTAATCCTGCGTGATACAACCGACATTATTCCGAACAAGAACAAATAAAGTACTGACATAAAAACATACGGTGCAATCAATGCAATAACCGCTATTAATAATGTTATCAAGAACCCAACAAGCATTACCCATTTATTATTTTCATCAGACAACCATTTTGATAACAAAACAACATACGCCGGCAACATTAATGTAAAAGGATCTATCATTGTGCCAAACAGAAATACATAACGCGAAGAACCTGCGACATAATGTGGCGAAACAGCCGTCATCAAAATTAAAATCAAAGCCAATATTCCAACAGACCAACTGGTTATAAGCACAAATTTCTTGGACATGCGACTGCACAACAACATAACAAGAAATCCCATTAACACAATTTGCCAATATCTGTGGAATAAAATATTTCTGCCCAATCTTGTTATTGTATGTGGTGCAATAAAATACATTGCTATAACACCAATAACCATAAGGGCTACAATTGAAACCCACAATAAATTATTATTTGTTTTTAACCAATTTTTAAATTTTGATAACACTGTTTTCCCCTTTCTTTAAAAGAACTATACATTAAAATTTTGGTTTTTCAAGAACCCGAAAAAATATTTTTGTTCATACAAAAAAACCGCTGAATTTGTTATTCAGCGGTTATATTTTGCTGGTTAATTTATCTTTGACGCTGTGGCGCACAATAAATTAATTCAAGACCAGTTGCAGTTCCACTGTCGTTTGTACGGTCTGTTCCACCAAAACAGAAAGTAACCGTAATCCTGTCAGAGTTTGTGTAATCTTCCCTGTATCCTTGACCAACAATTTCTACATTGCCACTTGGTTCCAAGAAATGGTTTGCTGAAAAATTGGTTTTGAAACCATTTTGTTCATCAGTTTCATAAGCCCCAGTTGTCATATATATACCATTTGGTAAAAAACCTTCCCAACTTTCGTTTTCAACATTATTTGTATGGATAAATTGCCATTGTGCAGGAACAATATTTGCAGAATCTGTTAAATTAGAATAAACATTACCATTAGGTGTTCTAACAATTGTAACGGTATACCAATTTTTGAAAGGCATAACAATTGTTTCATTTCTAACAGCATCGATAATATATCTTGCAGAATCTTTACCTGTGCTGAGTATTAATTGTTGTTCGCTCGCATTTGGACCGCGTCTTTTTACATTTGCAAATGCCGTCGCTTTCATTGATGTTGCAGGACAATTAAAAATATTTGTTGCGTCATCCGTATTTGCACCAGAATACATTTGTGTTTCAGATTCAGCACCAGCAGTATATGTGAATGTTCCAAAATCTGAATGTTGCAGACCTTGTTGTGCACCTTTTGAATTAAATTGGACATTGAACAAATCGTTTTGTGAAAATTCTCCAGAACGACCACGATAGATATTTGCGCTCACACTGTCAGCACAAGCTGTTGCTGTTGGATCTTTTTCTAGAATACTGATTCTAGCATAATCCGACATTTGTGCTCGACTAAGACTAAGATAATCATTATATAAAGACGCAGGAATATCTTCGATTGTCCATGTGCGTGTTTCATTATTTGGTGTTTTATAAGAAACAGTATAATTCCATGTTGGTTCTGAAACAAAATTGGCGGTTCCATTTACAGATTGGTTATCTGTTCTGTTTAAAACCACGGGATATAAAATATTTGTACTTGTTTGTGCAACATCACGTTCTTCTGTCATTTTATTGATGTCACCGTTTGAAAAATCTGTTGAAAAATAAATACGATGATTATCTTCCCTTGGTTGATAAAAATTCACATTTTCAACATTTGGAACATGTTTCATAAAAGAATCAACCGGCATATCATTCACAGGAACATCATATGTGTATGATGTTGTACTTGGGTGTTTTGTCGGATTTTCTGGTTCATTTATTTGCTGTTTACAAGCAGGCATCAAACCAATCAATCCTGCCAATAATAATGTTTTACTTTTTTTAGATTTAATTTTATTAAAACCAAACAAGTTTTTTATATTTTTCATATCTTGTCCTTTTTTTATCCTTTTATACTAGAAATGTGGCACAAAAACATCGCCTTGTCAACACTATATTTTATTAGATGAAACCCTGTTCTTTATTTGTTTTTTTTGTGGTATAATATTATCTATCAGAGAGATTGAATTATGGCGTTTATTATATTTGATACAGAATATACATCATGGCGTGGCTGTCAAGAACACGGTTGGCGCGGTTCACAAAAGCGCGAAATCGTACAAATAGCCGCAATCAAGGTATCTGATGATTTAAGGGTTATAGGGACATTGAATATTTTATGCAAACCGATTATAAACCCTGTTTTGTCTGATTATTTTGTAAATTTAACAGGAATCACAAATTCTGCGATTAAATCGCATGGAATAAGATTTCAAAACGCCTATAAAAAATTCAAACAATTTGTTGGTGATTATCCTTGCCTGTCGCATGGTTTTGGTGGCAAATGGTTGGACAAATGCGACGGAGAAATTATTCTTGAAAATTTGAAACTTTATAAACTGCCCTCAGATGACGATATAAAATATTTCAATATATCAGCATGGTTATTACCGAATTATAAAAAAACGAAGTTGCGTGAATATCCAAAAAATTCCGGCCATATTGCCAAGGCGCTTGGCATAGATTCACACATAAAAAAATTGGGCATAGATGAACACAATGCCCTGTATGATTCTTATTCTATTTTGATGGGAATAAAATATTTCCGCAAAGACATAAAATCATTACTAAAAATAATGAAATAAAATTATCCTTCGTTTTCTGAAATCATAGCTTGTTGGTTAGCGAATTGGTTCATTTGAGCCATTTGTTTTATTTTTGCCTGACCAATCAAGAATTGCATTTTCTTTCTAGCCCTTTCGGTGTGTTTTACAAATAAATTATCCCCACTGAATAATTCTGTTAAAATTTCTTTATCTTGTTGTGAAGTCCCTATTTGTGCAAATGTTTTTAATATTTTACGAAATTTGCTTGTTGCTTTTTTAGATATATCATACATTATATCAAACAAAGCGGGTTTATCTTCATCTTTGGCAGAAGTATATATTCTTGTTATTTTTTCAGCCGAATAATCATCATTAAATTTTATTATATTTTCCATATATTTTAATAAAATTTTTTTACGAATATCAAAATTTAAATTTTCATAATTTTTTAGATTTATTTTTCCTTCTGTATATCTTTCAATACATTTGTTCAATAAATCATTTAAATTTTCTGAAAATTTAGTTATGTAATATTCTCTTGTTTCCAGAATTTCTTTGTTTCCGTTTATTAGCCAAGACATATCCAGATGTTCAAAATGATGATTTTTAAGGTAATCTGTATCAGAAATTTCAGATTGAATATTTTTCAATTTATGTTCTATATCTTCTAATTTTTGTTTATATTCTGATACAGTTTTTTGATATTTTTGTATTTGTTGTTCAGAATCAAAATATTCAGAAAATTGCACTGTATATGTAAAGCTCGGGCATTCTGATAAATGCATTTTATCTAATTCAACAAATAACGAATCTAATTGTTTTTCTATTTCTTTAATTTTCTGATTTTGTAATTCAATTTTTTGTTGTTCAGCATTTCGTTGTTGAACCCGATAATCTATATTAGATTGGACTGTTTCTAAATTTCCATCTTTCACAGGCATATAAGTTTTATTTTTTCCTTTTTCAGCAAGCCATGCATTAAATCTTTCATTTTTAGAATAACTTAAATATTCAGTGTTTGGTCTGGTGTATTCTTTTAACAACTGAAATTCAGGTGAATTTTCATCTATTTTATACAAATAAAAATCGTTTGGATTATCCATAAAAGACCAAACGATATATGTTCCTTTGGTTTTGTTATCAAAACGATTTACCATTGTTTCGTTGTGTGTTGACGGATTAGATTGAGTTTTATGTAATTCTATTCCTGCGTTATCAAAAAATATAGAAGCTGGTGTTTGTTCATATTCATAAACAAAACCAAATCTTATTTTTGACAACGGCAATTTATTTTCATGACCGCTATAATCTTTTGCACCAAAAATTCCGGAAAATGTTATTCCATAACCAACGTCTGTGGTGGCGTATCTTAAAAAACGAGTATTATAACCACTTACAACCGAATAAGCATCTGGCACGGTTGAACCACATAAAAGTGTTCCGTATGGAAAAACTTTTCTCAAATCTTCTTGATAACGTGAAGATTTTCTATCTATATTTATAACATCTGGTGATTTTTGTAATTTTGATAAAACATTGGCAATTTCTTTTTCTTTTGGAGTGGCTTGTGTTTGTCCTCTGTTATAACCAACCAATCTATTTAAATCAAGTATATGTGGATAAAAAATTTCTGTATCATCTGTGCCATATTGTTCTCTGCGGGCAAGTTCGTATTCTTGCAGTCCCTGTTTTAACACATTCCAAAAAGTTTTTCTGTCTGCTGGTTGTAATGCCGGTGTAATAATTGAATATGTTTTTATATCAGGGTGATTATCTATTCTTTCATCTATTAAAATTTTATCTGTTTCCCCGCCATCAGTTGTTGTCTGGAACCCAAGACTTTCAAGGAAATCACGTAAAGCATAAATACTTTGTGTTTTTATTGGTATTTCTATGGCAACTGGTTCGTTCACATTATGACCCAAGAAAAAATCATCATATCTATCAAGCATAATAATAACCCATGTTTAACACAGGTATTATATCATAAACACAGCATATATTTAAATAGTTTTTGGGTTATACAAACCCTTTTTATATAACGCCTGACGCAGAGATTTATAATATTCAACCCTGCTTCGCAAATAATGATTATAAGGTGTCGCATTGTTGCTTATCATAACGATTGGTACACCTTTGTTAATACAACCTTGAACGACGAACGGAGAATCATCAAAATGAACATCAGGTTTGATTTCTAATAATATATCTGATTTTTTACCTTCTTGGTCAAAAACCTGACTGAAATCACAATCTATCCCAGCCTTTCTCAGTTGCATAAATGTTTTTTCAGGCTGTTTTAATCTGCGTTCTGTGACAAAGAAAACCTCGTGCTTTGGGTTTGCCATTAAACCATTTAAAATATATGGAATTTTTGCATCCAATACCGGCATAGTATATAAAAAATCATCTGACCATAATTGGACTAAATTATCACATACCTGCGGGCTATAGATTTTTTCTATTTCCCAAGAAGTTGGCTTTATATACGGTTCATTTGCCCGTCTGAAAGCTTCCACATATATTGGTTTCAAGTCAAAAATTACTGTATCTAAATCAAATGTTATTTTCATAGCGGGGCTATTATAACAAAAAATATCGAAAATCAAACATTTATTTAATCAGGTATATTACATACACAACATACAGCAAAACAAACAGAAATCCGCCAATTTTTTCCAATTTGAATTTTCTGTATGTGAATACCCATAACAACACAGCAGCAACAATTCCAATGGCAGAATCAATCAGAAAAGCAGATTCAAAAGCGATTGGTCGAATAAGTCCGGTTATTCCCAACACAAACAAAATGTTAAATATATTTGAACCAATAATGTTTCCGATTGCTAAATCTGGTTTCTTTTTTATGGCCGCCACTATGCAAGTTACTAATTCAGGCAAACTGGTTCCAAATGCAATAATAGTTAATCCAATAACGCGTTCTGATATATGTAAAATGTTTGCAATATTTACCGCTGATTTTACGGTTAATTCACTGCCCAATATCAATGCGGCAATACCAAATATTATGAATAAAATCATTTTCCACACCGACATAGGTTTTGTGATATCTGGTGTTTCAATTGTATTACTTGAAACCTTGAATAAATAAAACAAAAACAAACAAAACAGAAAACATAATACAGACGCACAACCAAAATTTATCTGTCCGAACATTGCGCCCATAAACATTAATAAAACAGATATAAAACAAACAAAAGGAATCTCAAAACGCACTGTGTTTTTTTGGACTGGCAACGCAGAAATCATTGCAGTTATACCCAATATAAACAATATATTTGCAATATTAGAACCCAATACATTTCCAACACCAACACCATTTGCCCCCTGAATCACAGACGATATTGAAACGGCTGCTTCTGGTGCACTGGTTCCCATGGCAACGATTGTTAAACCAATTATGATTTCTGGAATATGAAATTTTTTTGCCATATATGATGCACCATCAACAAAAATGTCTGCACCCCGCATCATTAAAAACATACCCACCAATAAAATCAAAATATTTATAAACATTTTTTACCCTATGCTAAAAAACCAGATGTTTGCATATCCCATAATTTTTTATATTCACCATTTTTACGCAATAATTGTTTATGAGAACCAGATTCAACAATTTTTCCGTTTTTAATAACGACTATTCTGTCCATGTTACGCAGGGTTGATAATCTGTGTGCAATAACCAAAGTTGTTTTTCCACGCATAGCTGTTTTTAATGATTTTTGTATTGCAATTTCATTTGCGGAATCAAGTGCAGAAGTTGCTTCGTCCAATATCAATATTGGTGAATTTTTCAATAATGCGCGTGCAATAGAAACACGTTGTCTTTGTCCACCAGACAATTTGATTCCATTATTACCAACCAATGTATCATAACCATTTGGCAAAGATTTTATAAATTCATGAATATTTGCTTTCTTGGCTGCGGATATAACCTCTGCACGGGTTGCGTGTGGTTTTGCATATTTTATATTTTCATATATTGAACGGTTAAACATACCTGTTTCTTGTGGAACGAAAGAAATCTGTTTCAACAAAGATTCTTGTTTAACATCACGAATATCATGTCCATCTATACTGATAGAACCATTATTCACATCATACATGCGCAAAATTAAATTACATAATGTGGTTTTGCCCGCCCCAGACAAACCAACAATTCCGACCTTTTCTTTACCAGATATAGACAGATTAAAATTCTTGAATACTTGGTTTTTACCATAACCGAAATCAATATTGTTAAAATCTATTTCGGCATTTTTAACAACCAATTTTTTTGCATTTGGTTTATCTGTTATATTTATTGGTTGAATTAGTTTTTCGTATGCTTTTTTTGCAGATGCTAAATCTTTAGAATAATTTTGTAATTCTTTGTTTAATTGTGCAAACGCATTATTTATTGTTGCCGAAGAAGTCATCACAAACACAGCGTCTGCCAAAGACAAAGAACCATATTTTATTAAATAAAAGCATAAAACCAGCATAAACATACGAACACCAACCCACAAAAGGTTTGTTGGCAACCATCTTAATCTGCTTAAAAAATATCCGCGTTTGGACAAAGCAATCAATTTATTTCTGCCATTATAGATGTATTTGTTTTCAAATTCAGTATTTGCAAAATATTTTACGATAAAGGCGTTATTCACACTGTCACTTAATATACCGTCATAAATCGCGCTTTCTTCCATTGATTTTGCAGAATTTTCTTTAATTTTTTGTTGAATTGCCCATTCCCAAACCAATTTTATTATTCCATAAGATAATAAAATCACAACAAACCAAATATTCATTTTCCACAGTGAACCAACAATCAACAAAAAGCCAGAAAAAACTCCAACGAATTTTGCCCAAAATCCGTCCATTAAATTGTGTATTTTACTATTTACAGCGGCAGATTGACTGATTATTTGACCACTTGGTTTATCCAAGAAAAAAGCCATATCGTTTTCATAAATTCTTTTATACAAAACATATAATTTATATCTGTTGAAAATCTGTTCTCGTTTTCCACGAATAACATTTTCTATCAAATTTAATACAATGCCATAAGAATACATCAACAACAACAAAAGAACCAAAACACCGACATCACGAAATTGCAGGTTTATTGCATTCTCAAAAATTTCAACCAACCACTTGGAAGACAGTGGTTGAAATAACATATTTAACATATACCCAAAAACACCACATAAAAAAACTATACCGACAGAAAACGGAAATTTTTTTATAACCAACCAATAAAAACCACGAACTGTTTTTGGAAAATCAGATTGAGACATAAAAACCCCCGTACATATATACAGGGGTTATTATAACACAAAACATTTTGTAAAAACAATTATTATCTAATAATGCCATTAATTTGTTTTGTAAAAGACACTACATTTGATGGGTGTTCATAAAAGAATTCAAACACTTTTTCCATTTCAGGAATTTGTCCTTGCTTGTACAACGAAACCAACGGCAAAATATCTATATGAAATTGTGTTTTTATAAATTCTGCGTCGCGTTCCAATGATTGTGCTTCACCCTGCAAGATTTTTTCACATCTTTGTATCAAGCGAATATCTCTGTGTGCGTCATCTTTGACTTTTTCTTCGTGATATCTGCGAGTGTTTTTGATAAACAATTTAATAATGTTTAACATTGTTTCTTGTTTAGACACTATCGCAGGAACACTTTTTTTGCGAGAATTAGCCAAATAATCTGGGCGGAACATTTCTTGAAAATCTTCCGGATTCAAATACGGGTTAGACGCATTTATATTTGGATTCAATATCCTAATATCTGGTAAAACAGTTCTGTTTGCACCATTAACATAGAACGGTTCTTTGTAATCTGGTGAAATAGAATGTCGTACAACCTTTCGTTCTTTTTTAACCGGTGTTTTTTCAGGAACTTTTTCTGTTGCTTTTTCTTCAACAAAAGGTATTTTCAATTCTTTGACTGGTGTGTTTTGTGGTGCAGGTTCTTGTTGTTTCTTTTTTTGCGCATCACGTTGTTTAACATACCTTTTTGCATAATCAGAAAATACAGCCGTATAATTTGGGTTCAAGAAAGGATGATATTCTTTTCCGTTTCTTGTTTCATATCTGACCAAATCTGAATATAGTTTTTGTGCCATATCTTTTTGTGCCATATCTTCAAGAATTTCTACAATTGTATCAGAAGATAAATTTACCAATCTGGTCAAAGCCCCTACAGAAAGCCATGGATTTCTTCTGTATAAATACAGTTCCCATAATTCAGGATATTCATCTTCCAAGAATGCTTCAAATTCTGTTGCCTGCAAATAAATATTTTTCTTCATATCTTTTTGCAATTCGGACATTCCACAATGTTCAAACGCGGAACTTTTTAATAATTTATCGCGCACTTCCTGAACAGAAAATCTGTTTGCAAATACCGGCATAGCATTCATCTTTTTGTGAATGTCAGCAATAGACAAATAATCTTTGTGAATTCTGTCTAATAATCTGCTTGCAAGATTGCTGATATATTCCATGACATACGACAATGTACCCGCAGATTCAATCACAACAACATCTTGGCGGAGATATATTTCTTTACCAGAAAACAAAGAATCTTGTGAAACAATCGCTTTAAAATGTTTTTTTATGCCTGCATCATAGACTGTTTCTGGCTCTAATTTGCATTTTTGTTGCATTACTTCTTTCAGATAATCAACCGTAATTTTAGCAACGCTTTTGCGTGTTGTTTCATCTTGTCCAAAAAAGATTTTAGGTTTTTGTTGTGAATCTAACGGAATTTCACTTTGTGCACTTGAATCTCTTTTTAAATATTTAGAAACAACGAAACCTGGCAACAAATCAGCCTTGATAAACTGTTCGTTATAATCATGACCCATTTTTGTTGTAGCCATACTAAAAACATTGTATTTATCGCCAGTTTTTACAATTTTATCAATCAAATCGGTGTAATAATAGGCGTTTTGTCCCAAAACATCTTTTATTATTTCATAGGTTTTGTTAACTTCAACATAAGTTTTATCAAATTCACGACGTAAACTTGCGATGATAGAATCAAAATTTCCATTGATTTCTATGGCATAATCGCCGTAATACAAACAGTACGGCTTACGACTTTTTAAGCCCTTTAATACGAAATCATGTATTTCCTCTATCTCAAAAGCATTGGTATTTGCACCGAATAATGCCCTGCAGATATCGAAATATGTATATTTTTTGACCATAACATCCCCTTTTGTTACAGGGCTATTTTAGTATCTTTTTTTATGATTGCAAGAAAAAAAATTGACAAATTTTATTTTTGTTTATTATCTGACACGAGTATATTTGAAAAAATCAACCTTAATTTTATCAGATTCTGGTGGCAAAATACCTTCGTCATAAAAAATTTGTTGTTCTGTCCATTTTGGTTTTACCAATATTTTGTCTGTACGGTACGGAAAATAGCAAAAAGATTCAGGATTTTTCATCACCTGTCTTCTCAAAATTCTGTCTTTTATCTTGGTTAAATACAATACATCTATCAAATCTTTTTCCAGCGCATATTTGTAAATTGACGAACCACCACAAATAAACAATTTATCCCAATGCCCTGAAAATTTCACAAAATCTATCGCAGATTCAAGGCTGTGCGCATAAAAAACATCATTTATGTATTCATTATCAAACGCAGAACTGCAAACAATATTCAAACGATTTGGTAATGGTGTTTTTGGCATATTCATATATGTATTGCGCCCAAATATACACGGATAAGGCGTTGTAATTGTTCTGAAATGATAAAAATCTTGTTTGCTGTGCCACGGCATAACATTATCTTTGCCGATAATGCCACGCGGACCAATCGCAACAGATGCACAAATTAATAAATCTTTATTCATGTTGTCAATATTTGTATAAAAAACATATTTTGTCAATATTTTTCTTGATTTTTTATTTTAGTGTGTTAATTTTATATTCCCTTGCCCACTTAAAAAGAAATGGCTAATAGAGGTATCAAAATGAGTATTTTTATTGAAAAATTTGAACAAATAGACAATGTAAAGGCACCTGTTATGCCGATGAAAAAAGGTTTGTTGGTCTGTTATGTTCCTTATTCTATCAATGGCGTTTGGTCAAGACGTTATTGCCACGATATTTTGCAAGCATCTGAATTTTTTTCAGCAGTAAGAAGAAACATTGAATCAAGAAATAATCAGAAAACAATTTAAGTTTTTAATTTTATTATCAAAACGGGCACCGAAAAGTGTCCGTTTTTTGTTTGTTGACACATAAAAAAAGACACTTGACCCATTTCATACATTTGTTCTAAGATACCTATAAGAAAGGGGAGCATATCGTGAAAAAGATATCTGACACAATATTGAAAAATATTGGTTTTTCGGCATTTTTATTTGGTTTATTGTTTAGCACAAATTCGTTTGCTGCATATTCAGATGCAGAATGTTTTGGCACAACGGACGGAACAACATCTATATCCGCAACACTTTCATTGGTAAATTCTGTTGATGATGTAGTTGAAGGTATCAGTGTTCCTGATGTAAGCATTTTTTATCAAAGTGTCCCTGGCAACAGTTATTCTAATATCACAAATCCAGACGGCATCATTAAATGCACATCTACATCATCTTGTAATTTAACAGAAATGAAAAGCAGCCCTTCCAGCAGAGAAGCGCTTGATAATCAGCTTAATCAATACCTTGCTGGACAACGTTGGTCTGTAACATTTGCAGGCAAAGGAACCGTCAGTGGATACGCATATTGCGGTCCTAACGGTTGGGGATCATCATCGGATAAAACAATAAAAAATGGTGCCCCTGCAACTACTTATGCGGGTTGTGGCTGTACCGTAACAGATATGTTTGATCATTCTGTTTCTACATCCAGTTTTCGTTTCGTGACACACAAAGAAACTTTTTCAGGAAGCGATTGGTTGGATAAATCTAACAATTGTCGTACACACTGCCCTGCTATCTGTGCAAATCGTGTAGCAACAGAATCTGCTTTCCGTCAAAAATTATTCACAGAATGCCCTGTGTTTGAAACTGGTGGTGGTACTGGTAGTGAAGACACACCAACACAAATACATTGTGATGCTGGGACTTATTTACCAATGGGTGCAACAACTTGTCAAACATGTGATGGCACAAACAATTATTGTGATGGTGGCGATTTTTATCAAAATGACACCCAAGTCCAAGGAATCGCAGAATGTTCATATGGATACGAGCCAAATTCTGAAAAAACAGCATGTCTTCCAATTGTTGTGATTTGTGAAGCGGGAACTTATTTACCTGCTACAAAATTAGACTGTGAACCTTGCACAGGGAACAATTATTGCGAAGAAGACATTTATGATTATTCAACAACCGAAAATCAGGGATTAAAAACTTGCGCAAAAGGTTATGTTCCAAATTCAACCCATACCGCATGTGAAGCAAAATCTATACACTGTAATGACGGGTATTATTTACCAAAGAATTCTTTGACCTGTGCCGCATGTATTGGTTTTGATTATTGCACAGATAATTCATACGAATTTTCTGCCACGAACGATCAGGGGAAAAATACTTGCCCTTATGGGACATTGCCAAACGAAAATCATTTTGCCTGTACAGAAGTATCGATTACCTGCCCTGCTGGCAAATATTTACCAAGCAACAGTTCTAATGAAGACGATTGTCAATACTGTCCAGACCCTTATGAAGTTGGCGAATACTATTATTGTCCGGGTGGAACATTTGCCGCCCACGCCCAGACAGATGACGGTTTACAAGTATGTCCAGAATATGCTCACAGCGAAGAAGGTTCTGAATACTGCACATGCAACGAAGGCTATACAACCGATGGAAAACCAGAAAATTCAACCAACAAAACAACTACTACGACAGAATGTATCCCAGAAGGGTCAGCCATCTATTCTGCAAGTTATTATTGTGATATAAACTCTGAATCTTTGGGGTCTGCAACCATAAGTGGTGGCGCTTTATTCACTTTGATTGACAACATTGATTTTGATGATAAACCTTTGTGTGAAAAAGACGGTTATAATTTCGGTGGTTGGCGCGATGATTTCGGAAACGAATATTCCGCTGGTGATGCATTTACTTGGAATTACGACACCGATGTAAAATTCACTGCAATCTGGAATCAAATACCTTCTTATACCGTATCCTATTCATGCGGAAATGATGCGACAGGTGGTAATGCTCCAACCGCAGACAGTGTTCTTTACGGCGCACAATACACAACACGCGCGAACACGTGTGAAAAGACGGGTTATAATTTCTTGGGCTGGGTATATAATGACGACGATTTATATGAATCTGGTGAAACATTTACATATAATTATAACACCAGCATCACACTTGTCCCATTATGGGAAGGTATAACAATCACATGTCAACCTGGTTTCTGGGCAGACGGAAATGCCACAGTATGTAATTCACAATGCCTTGTAGGACATTATTGTGGTGGTGAAACATACACATTTGATGGACAACCACACGGTATGACAAATTGTACCGACGCACAAAATTATCAAGAATGGGGTTGGACACACGGTGTAACCAGCGCAAAAGGTTCAACATCAGTCAATGATTGCAAAATCGTTATAGCGCCTGCGACATATATGGACATTGAAGGCAATTTACAACAATGCCCTGCGGATCATTTCTGTCCTGGTCATACATACGAATATATTGAATCAGATACTTTCTTTAATGATTTGATGAATTTAGGTGCTGGCATATATGCATGTCCTGAAAACACAACATCTGGCTCTGGCGAAACATCTTGCCATTGTTCAAATGGATATGTGTTCAATACAAACACTGGAACCTGTGTTTCAGAATGTGGCGCGGGATTGTATTTACCAGCAAACGCAGACTCTTGCACAGAAGTTGGTGCGGGCTATTATTCACCAAACGGCGATTCTGCAAGATACCAATGTCCAGCCGGCTTAACAACATCTGGCTCTGGTATTGGCGCAGACGAATACAGCGATTGTGGTCGTGTCTTGCACATTGGCAGCGAAACATTGCGTATGCGCGGTGTCCGTAAAACGATACCTTCGTTAAATGTAAAAATTGGCAACACAATATATTATGGCGACATGTCTGTATTACCAACAAATATAAATGCAAACACGAACAAGACATTGCGTGTAAAATATGATAATGTTGTACAATTTGTTCACGATACAACAATAGAATAAAAACCATAACAGTCAGGAAAACATACCACCTAAATAGGTATATAAACAATTTGTTTTTTCTGGCTGTTTTTTTGCATAATAAGAACATGGATTCGGGTATATCTTTGTCAACAAATTTTGTTTTCCAATTCAAGAAATGATTTAATATCCGAATCCATGATTCATAAAAAAACAAAAAAGCGCAAATTTTTCTTGATTTTATTTTTTTATTATGTCATAATTCCCGTCGGCGACACTAAAAAACGCTATGGAGGCATAGCTCAGTTGGTAGAGCAAATGACTTTTAATCATTGGGTCCAGGGTTCGAGTCCCTGTGCCTCCACCAGAAAAATAATAAAATGACACCCAACGGGTGTTTTTTTTATGCACACGGGACGAGAACCCCTATTTCTCTTTTTTACGCATTTTCATACGGGTTGTATATCCAGTTGCGGAAAACCAATCATCTATCATAGACAATGTAGTTTCAATATATCTTGCAATTTCGCGTTTAGAATTATGATATTTACATTCGTTCAAGATTTGATTTATTTCTTGTGTTATGAACGACAATATTTGCGTATATTGTGAATCAAGCAAATCTATTTTGTCTGATTTATAAAGCAATTCTTCCAATTTATTCAATTCACGTCGAATTGAACGCAGATATTTTCGTTCTGGGTTTAATTTTCTGAAATTCAGATTTAAATCTTGCATTGGAATTTCTATGCGTGGCAACCCAATCATATTTTTCATTTGTGATACAATTTTCAACAAATGTCCGTCTATGGTATTTATTAAATTATTGTGAATATGTTTATGAACGCGTCGCGTGATTAAAAAATTAGAATAATCATAAAACAAAAACACCAACGGTATTGCCAACAAAGATGCAGCAACATTATCCATTAAATCTATCCAACCTGGGTCATGCAAATATTGTTGTGAAAAATCAAAAACAAACACCCCGCCCGCAATAGACAGAATATACGGAATCATTTTCAGAAGAATTGTTGCCAGATTCATATAAAAAATTATACATAAAAACCCCAACTTTAACACAGGAAATAAACCCCATAAAAAATCCCCCGATTTCTTGAAAAGCCCCACAAAAAATGGTATAATATATATACAAGAATTGGTAAAACCAAAGGTTTTTGTTATGGCATATAATGATATGAATGATTTTCTTAAACGATATTTTCGTCAGATGCATGTTAATCATATGTCGCCTGATGTCATAGCAAGATTCCAAGACGATTACAAAAAAGGTTTATTAAACAAAGACCAACTCGATTGGGTTAACACGTATTTTACAATAAGTGCGGATGGAAAACTTGTAAAAAAACCTTTACCAGACCAAACATTAGGCACAGAACTTAATGATGACCCACAAAATAATCAGGGCAGGAAATTATATGTAGAACTTTTCAAAACCCTTGCTAAAATGAAGGGTGTCAGCCACCTGTACGGAAACAAGGATAAATCCGCTTCTGATTTTTTAAAACGTTGGTTTGAAACCGAAAAATTACAAGACGGTTCGCCTGCTTTCGGTATTCCGAAAGCAAATGCAACAACAGAAAGCAGTATCACCGCATTTCTAAATTTATTAGGATACGGTTCAACACAACTATCACCCGACCAACAAGCGCTTGCAGAACAATTAAAACAGGTTATCAGGGAAAATACCCTTAAAGACAACGGCACAGATAAAGTATTTGATGACCAATACGCTGTGAACGATTTCCTGCAAAAATGTAAAGACGGTAAATACAACGAAGATAACAAGGTTCAAGATAAACTTCTTAAGGTTGCAAGTACACTTAAAAATTATGTTTTATCACACTATGATGCAGAAGACATTCCTACAGTTGCCGCATTAAAACCTTTATATCAAGATCTAGAAAACATATCCAGCGATAATGCTTTTGACAGAATAGAAATTTCCGATGCAAATCTTGTTGAATTCAGAAAAAACAAATTACCTGTTATATTACAGAAATTATATGAAGACCAGAATGTTCGCAGTAGATTCAAAGACTATGACCAATCCAAAATTGTAATAGACCAACTTGAAAAATATTCTGAAAATAAAGTTAATTGGCAAGATGCAAATGGTGATAATTATGTTCAACCAAAATTGGACGATGTCAGAACACCATTACAACAACTTGAAAAATGGGCTGGCGATACATATGATGACACATTAAAAAAATACGAAGAATTGCGTGGCGCACATTTGTTTAAAAGTCCATTTGCAAAAGAAATATGTAAAGCAATTGACAAAGAAAAAATTAAACCTGTTGACGGGGTCGAAGGGTTATTAGCAAAAAAAGATGCGATAAAAAAACGTTTTGAAAACAAAAATGTTGCACAACATTTTGATTGGTTCACCAGCACCATGGAAGATTTAACGGGAAAAATTCCGAACGCCATGAAGGGATGCTGGAAAGATGCCCGTCAGATGAAATGTGTAATTCAAAACATAATATTAAAGGCAACTGATCCGCGCACATCCACAGACGCAGACATGGAAAAAGCAAAAACTGCGATGGAAATCATGACCGTTATGAAATACGGTATGTTGACCAGCAAAGTTATGGACGCCATGCGCAAAGAAGAATTCAGTATGTTTTCCGACGGCAAATTATCATGGAATAAAAACGAAGGAATTCAATTTGTTACCAAGGCTTTTGATAAATCTATAAAAGCAGCTTTCTTGGGTGTTGGATACGGAATCACATTTGCACGCAATAAAATTATGATGCGTGGCATGGAATTCACAAATGAAAATAATCAATCTGGTCCTGCCAAAACAAGAATTAATGAATTAAAAAATTCTTCATCAGCAGAAAAACAAAATCTTCAAAATTCGTTGGGGGCCCACCAAACCGAATTACAACAACAACAAAACGCACGCAACCAACTGATTCAACAAAATGGAACAGAACAACAAATTAATCAGAATATTCAAAATTATCAATCTGGTATGAATTCTCTGCAACAAACATACGACGAATATAACAATTATAAACAAATTGTTGATGGCGCAACACAACTTACACAACAAATTGCAGATAAAGACACAGAAATTCAAGCAAAACAAGCAGAGGTTCAACAAGCTCTGACCGCTTTTAATAATATTCCTGCTTATTCCAATATGCCACAATCTGTGCTTGATAAAAAGCAAGAAGAAGCATGGATGGCGTACGAACAAGCTAAAAATGACTTGGATGCTCTTATTCAACAAAAATCTGATTTGGAAAATCAACAAAGAGCCAACCAACCAAATGTGACAGCCGCACAAAACGGTATGAACCTCCGTCAGGGTGCACACGATCACTATGAACAATTAAAAGCTGATTTGGAAGACCAGACACAGAAAAAAAATCAACTTGAAGAAGCAACCAGAACAGTTAATGAATTAACTACAACCATCACAAATGAACAAAACGCATTATCAACATGGGATAATGAACATAAAAACAAATTCATAGAATTGCAAAATTATTGGAATTTCCTGCAAAGTGGCAATGCTAAAACATGGCGTTTATTTACAAAAAACGCTCAAGAACAATTTGACACAAATTCTGCTGTGTTATATCAAAACTATGTTAACAGTCATGGATTAACACCTTGATATTTTCACGATTTTATGATATAATATACATCAATCTGACGGGGTTATTACCCGTCTTTTTTATTTCCCATTTATTTAACAAAAAAAGGATTTATTATGACAAGAATTTTACAAATTCGCAGGGGTTCGTCCGCACAAAACGATAATTTCACAGGATTGTCCGGCGAAATAACTTTTGATACGACAAACAAAACTTTGCGTGTACACGATGGCGAAACTTTGGGCGGGGTCAGTCTCGCAAAATTAAGCGATGTTGAAAATGTTGCTTTTGATATAAACAATGTGCCAGTTTCTTTTTGGACAGAATTATTTAACACATATCAAAAAACTTCTATTCAAAAATATGAAACACAGCCACAAACAATTTCATCAGAATCTGTATTCATAGATACAGAAACAATTTTTGATACAATACCGTGTGTGTGTAATGCTGTTTTGGTTTGCATAAACCCAGATTGTGGTTACAGCATAGATGACGAAGTAAGCGCATTCGGAATCGGAATTTTTGACACACCTAAAATCAACACATATATCAAAAATGATTTAATGCATATTCGCTTGTTCACGGCGGGACAATCATTTTGGGTTTGCAACAAAGACACCGGTGAAAAAGCAAATATAACCCCAGAAAACTGGAAATTAAAATTTACAGTTTGTTATTGAAACCTGTAAAATGATTTGCTATTCTTCGCTCTGTAAAAGGAATTTATTAAAAAAAGGATAACAAATGTCTTATGTACTTGCTTTAAATTGCGGTTCATCTTCTTTGAAATATCAGGTATTTGATGCCACAACATTGAAACCAGTTATCAGTGGTAATGTTGAAAAAATTGGTATTGCTGATTCTTTCGTAACACAGAAATATCCTGATGGAACAAAACAAAAGAAACAAACAGAAATGAAAGACCACAAAGAAGCTTTAAATGTGGTTATGCTTATGTTAGGCGAAGCATCTATTGATATGAATGAAATTGTTGCTGTTGGTCATCGTGTTGTTATGGGTGGTGATAAATTTGCATCTTCTGTTAAAATAACTGACGAAGTTATCAAAACATTGCAAGAATTGTCCCCATTGGCACCTTTGCATAACCCAAGCGGTATCTTAGGCATCGTCACAGCACAACAATTATTCCCAAATGCAACACACGTTGCTGTATTTGATACTGCGTTCCACCAAACAATGAAACCAGTTGCATATCGTTATCCTGTCCCAGAAGAATGGTACAAAGAATTGGGTGTTCGCAGATACGGTTTCCACGGAACATCTCATTTGTATGTTTCTAAACGCGCTGCCGCCATGTTGGGCAAACCAGCCAGTGCCTGCAATTTAATCACAGCACACATTGGTTCTGGTGCATCAATCACGGCAATACGCAACGGTGTTTCCGTAGATACATCAATGGGTATGACACCAACCGCAGGTTTGGTAATGGGTACACGTTGTGGTGATATTGATCCATCTATTCCATCTTATGTTGCATCACGCAAAGGTGTTTCTATTGAATTGGTTCAAAACGAATTGAACAAAAAATCAGGTCTTATGGGTATTACAAAATGTTTCTCTGACAGACGTGATATAGAAGAAAACAAAGATGCAAACAATGACTGTATGTTGGCTATTGAAATGGAAGCACACAATGTTAAAAAATACATTGGTTCATATATGGCAGAATTGGGTCATGTAGATGCACTTGTATTCACCGCAGGCGTTGGTGAAAACGACGATTATTTGCGTGAAAAATTCTGTGAAGGTTTGGAAGAATTGGGTCTTAAATTGGACAAAGAAGCAAACAAAACTGCCCTTGCGCGCAAAGGTGTTGACGAAGCAGTTATCAGCACACCTGATTCCAAGGTTAAAATTTTCATGGTTGCCACAAACGAAGAATTGGTTATCGTAGAAGATACACTTGCAATTATGAACGGAACTTATAATCCAGACCATTTAAAAATGGCTTATTCATTTGCAGGCCAAAAAACAAGATAATCAACAGATTATAAAAAAATAAAATCGGTGGGTTTTCCCACCGGTTTTTTTATTGGCTAAAATTAAAAATATTTGCTAAGTTTATAATATGGACAAAGAATTATTTGATTTTTTGTATACAGATTTGCAATTTATCCATGGTGTTGGACCGGTTCTAGCGTCTAAATTTAATGATTTTTTGGGCAACCGCAGGGTTCTTGATTTCTTATTGCATATACCGTCTTATGTTCGTCCACGCGAAATTCTTGATTCTGTGGTTGGTGCGCAAAATGGCGATACAATTACAATTTCTTTGATGGTAAAATCTCACAAGAAAGGTGGCGCATTTCGTGGTCGCAGACGTCCAACACAAATATTATGCAATGATAAATTTGGCGCACCGGTTGTTATTCAATTTTTTAATGTAAAATTTCTTGATTATTGGACTGAAAAATTACCAATTGGTCAATGGCGAATTGTCAGCGGTAAATTAGACATAACAAATCGTGGCGCAACAATAAACCACCCTGAATTTATAGAATTACCTGAAAACGCAGAAAAAATTCCTACGCATCAGGCTATTTATCCGTCTGGCATGGGATTGACCCAGAAAACTTTTGCAAATGTTCGCGACCAGATATTTAATATCTTGCATGACAAAATTGCGAAAAATAATTTCAGCGAAAATATGTTGGAATTTATGGACGCGTTGGAACATGTTCATTATCCACAAACAAATGATGATTTGGCACCAAATGGAACTTATATTTCTAAATTGGCATATTGCGAATTATTGGCACACCAGAGCGCGATTGCCATAAACCGTCGTAATCGTCAAGAAAAAAAGAATACTCGTCCTGTGCGTGTAAAAAAATACGATTTAATGGATAAATTTTACAGCATATTGCCATTTCAATTAACCAATGCACAGCAACGAACAATAGACGACATTTTCAATGATTTCCAAAAAACAACACCTATGATGCGTCTGGTTCAAGGTGATGTTGGTTCTGGTAAAACCATGGTTGCAATGGCGGCGGCTGTTAAAATGGCTGAAATGGGGGCGCAATCTGTGTTATTGGCACCAACCGACACATTGGCACAACAGCATTTTGCTAAATTGTCTGTTATGTGTGAAAAATTGGGCATATATTGTGATGTTTTAACCGGTCGAGACAAAGGTGTTGCCAGACGCGAAAAATTGACTTCATTAAAATCTGGTCGCACAAAATTAGCCATTGGAACACACGCTTTATTTTCAGAAGATGTAGAATACAAAGATTTAGGTCTGGTTATCATTGATGAACAACATCGTTTTGGTGTTGCACAACGAACCGCCATGCGGGCAAAGGGAATCAATCCAGATATGTTGGCGTTGTCTGCGACCCCTATTCCACGAACATTGTCTATGACGGTTTATGGCGATATGGATGTTTCAATTATAAATGAAAAGCCGGCGGGTCGAATTCCAATTAAAACAACTAAATTACCAATCGCGCGCGTGAATGCTTTGATAGAACGCATAATGCCTCAGGTTAAAAATGGCGCAAAAATATTCTGGGTTTGTCCATTGGTTGAACAATCTGAAATCAGCGATATGACCGCGGCTCAGGAAAGATTTGATGAATTGAAAAAATATTTTCCAAACACTGGTTTATGCCACGGACAAATGGATAAAAAAGAGCGCGACAAAGTTATGTCTGAATTCGCAGATCCAAATTCCAAGATGCGCGTATTGGTTTCAACCACGGTGATAGAGGTTGGAATTGATGTCCCGTCTGCAACAATTATGGTTATTGAAAATGCAGAAAGATTTGGTCTGGCGGCATTACACCAATTACGCGGGCGTGTTGGTCGTGGAAATTTACAATCATTTTGTGTGTTGGTTTATGGCAACAATATTTCCCCAGACGGCATAAAAAGATTAGATGTATTATGCGAAACCGAAGACGGCTTTGTCATCGCAGAACAAGATTTAATGATGCGTGGTGTTGGCGAATTATTGGGAACAAAACAAAGTGGTTGGATACAATATCATTTTGTAGATTATCGCGAACACAGGGATTTATTCAAATTGGCACAAAGTGCGGTTATGAATAATAACAGCGAAAGTGAATCTTTGTGGTCGGCTAAATTACGCAAGATTTTTGATTGTTCAACAACTGTGGGGGCATAATGAAAAAAATATTTGCGATTTTATTTTCATGTCTGATTATGTTTTCCGCAAATTCGGCAACACTTATCAACGATACCGAAACAGAAAAACAAATAACAGAAATCATATTGCCGATTGCACGCGCTGCGAAAATTCCAGATACCAGATTAAAAATATACATTGTCCGTGATGATGATTTTAACGCCTTTGTCCGTGGTGGCGAAGATGTGTTTATATATACCGGTCTGTTGAAAAGAATCAAAGACCCAAATGCACTGCGCGTGGTTGTTGCACACGAAATGGGACACACAATCGGCGGACACATGGTTCAAATGTCTGACAGAATGCAGGCCGAAATGATGCGCACAATGATGATCCAGGCATTGGGTGTTGGTTTAATGGTTGCGGGCGGAAATCCAACGGCGGGGGCTGGCATTATGGCGGGCGCAACGGGAATTGCGCAACAATCTATGTTATCTTTTTCAAGGGACGAAGAAAGAATTGCAGACGATATGGCAATTGATTTAATGGTGAAAGCGGGCTATGACCCAAATTCTTTGATAGATGTATTTACACAAATGCGCGATATTATGGGCGAATTTGAAAACCGTGTGAACCCAACACGAATAAACCACCCATTGACCAGTGAACGCATAAACAACGCAAAAACCAAGATTTCAAGATTGAAAAATATTCCAAAACAGAAAAACGCAAAATCTGAAAACCAGTCATACGAAACATTGCGCGCTAAATTAATTGGGTATATAGACAGCGATAAAAATGTTCTGACAAAATATCCATATAAAGACAAAAGCGACGCTGGCATTTATGCGCGCGCAATTGCAAATATGCGTGGTGGCAATCTGGACATTGCAAAGACGGGAACACAAACTTTAATTAAGCGCAACCCAAACAACCCATATTATTATGAATTATTGGGCGACATAGAATACCAATATGGTCATTATGACGACAGCGTTTTAGCATACGAACATGCACTTAAATTATCAAACAATGCGCCACAAATTGAAACCGCATTGGCATTGGTTTTAAGCGAACGAAAAAAACCGAACGATATTGAACGCGCGAACGCATTGTGCAAGAAAGTTATTTTAACCGAACCATCCCCGTTATCTTATTGGATATTGGCGCGCGTAAATGATGGCGGGATTTCAGATTGGGCAATGGCTGAATTTTACAAAATGAACGGGGACGATAAAAAAGCAAAAAAATATGCAAAATCAGCCCAGAAAAAATTACCTAAAACCGCACCTGAATATATAAAATCAGGCGATATATTAAAGAAATAAAAGGATGAATCCATGAACATAATATTTTGTGCAGGCGTTATGCCACCTGAAATGGATTGGAAAACACGCGAATATTATGCGGGTAATTGGGAACATTGGTTGCAATTTCGCATGGAAAAAGACCACGATATAATAATGCAAATTCCTAAATTTCCACATGCACACGCATTGTTGATGCAATATGATGAATGGGAACAAATATTAAATAATTTTAATATAAACGAAGACACAATTTTAATTGGGCATTCTGCGGGTGCTGGGTTTGTGTTGAAATATATTGCGACACACCCACAATTAAAAATACATCAGGCGATTTTAGTCGCCCCATGGATAGACATTGAAAACGAACAACCAAACGGGTTTTATACAAATCTTGAATTGAATAAAGATATATTAAAACAAACTAAATTCGGTATAGATATGATTATATCATCAGATGATATGCCATATATTTTATCCAGTGCGAATAAAATCAAAACAGATATACCACAAATAAAAATTCATGAATTTGAAAATCGCGGACATTTTTTAACACCAGAATTTCCAGAAATATTGAATATTATAGAATACAAAAAATAAAACTTGCATAATATGAATAAAATACTATGATATCGGTGTGTTAAAAAGACACAGAAATCTTGAAAAATTTTAAGGAGAAAAATCATGAAAAAATTATTATTGGCATTGTTTGCAGTTATGACATTGGCTGCATGTGGTGGTTATTATAAATCTGGTAACTGCGAATATGAATTCTTGTTACACAAAGATATTTCTATTTCTAAAATTATTGGTAATGCAACTGGTGGTTGCTAGTCTGAGATTCAGAAATAAAAAACACCGACCAAATGGCCGGTGTTTTTTATGAACGGTAAATTTAATTACCAGTTGTTGTTTGTTCCGGTTTGCTGAAACGCCAACCCTTAAATGTTTTACCCTTAATTGTTTGGGCTTTAACAGGGGTTCTGATATCGCTGTCGTATGTGGCGATTCCCGCGTTATTATCAGAAATATCTTTTGCGTCTGCACCCGTCCAATTGATTTTGATTTTGTTTGCATCACACACAGATAATGTTTCACCAAAACTCTCCATTAATGCATTATACCACTGAGGGTAGGCGCCGCTAGAACTTCCAAAATCAAACGCACAATCAAATACGCAAAAACCCATACAAGATTCGTATGTAGCACTTTCACTTTCTGGAAAACTCACCCAAGCAGAAGATATGTTTTGTCGTGTTCCACCATTTGGTGTATACCCATTAAATTTACACCAACAATGTGAACCGTGTGAATTTGTATCAATATTGTTGCTGGTTACAACACCAAATTCTGTCAAAAAAGTCATTGATAATTCATTTTCTGTAATATTACCGTTTGAATAATCAGATACCAATTCCATTATTCTGGCGTCTTGTTCTGGGGTTCCAACCGCCAATAAACTTGCGACGAATTCTTCCTGACTTATTTGACCATTTTGTAATTTTCCACCATTTACCATATATACTGAAAGCAAATCATTTTCTGGTGCGGTGCTACTGCATGTGGCAACACCATATATACGACCGTATGGATATACAGAAACAAATTCATTTACACCCAATTCTGCATATTCTGGTTTTGCACTGCAATCTTCATAACTCCCCAATCCATCAGAACACGCACCGTCATCACCGCCATATGAATATTGTGCATCTGCCTTTGCATAACGTTTTGTATAATCAATCGTTTTATCTATATTTAATCCGGCAAAATCACCGTTTGATAAATGCCATCCATTTACACACCCCGTTGGTTCGCATGTATCAATGCCATTGCCATAATAATCAAATCCCTTTACACCCGTTGCGTGCGCAATGCTTACATTGCCACTGCATTGACGATAACACGAATCTGCACTGCTGCCATTTCCGTCTGACAATGTATATGCGCCATTTGTGGCGGTTGAACATGATGTTAAACCCTGGGCATTATTTTCATTATACAAAACATCAGTTTGAGACCCCGGACAAAAAGACCCCCGCACATCACAATTTATTGTTTCTTCCGCACCCGCTGGTAAATATTTACCAGCCATAATTCGATATGTGTTATCTGTGTATTCTGCGGTTGCGTTAACCGAACCCTCGTACACGCCCATATTTGCTTCGGTTGCAGCGTTGGTATATGTGTAATCTTCCTGCATATAACCATCATTTGGGAATGTTCCCGTATTGCTTGGTTCCGCAAATGCCGGTGCAACCGACATTATTAACACAGAACTTAAAAATAGTCTTTTTTTCATCTCTCTTTCCTATTTTTATAAAATTAAAAAAACAGACAAATAACGTCATCAACGTTATTTGTCTGTTTTCATATTCGCGTGAATTAAATTCACGCAATTTATACACGCAACGAAACTATCTGTGTGTGTGTGTGTGTGTGTGTGTGTGTGTGTAGAAAACTGCGCCTTTCACGACTTTCACTCTCTTTTTTCCCTTTATTTGATATGAATATTATACCAAAAATTGGACCTTAAAAAAAGCATAAAAAAACACCCGTTATTCACGGGTGCTTTTTATTTTTATCGTTTCACAATTTAACCAACCAATTTTTGCCACAGGCTTTGTTTCTTTTGACCCTTTTTAACTGGCTTTCTGTGGCGTGGTGCAGTTGTTGTAATGCGTTTAGCCTCATTATGTTGGGCATTTTTCTTTTTCGCATCTGTTGATGGTTCGTGGGCGTCCAACACTTCGTCTGTTTTCACATTTTCAATTGCAACGCGTTGAATTGAATATTGGTCAATGTTCATTAAACTGTCGTCGCCAACAATTACAATTTCTGTTTCGAATTCTTTTTCCATTGCTGCCAATTCAGCACGTTTTTGATTCAACAGATATATTGCAACATCGCTTGGCACCGTCATAATGATTTTTTGTGCCGCTTTTGCCAATAATTTTTCCTGTAAATGACGGAATAATATTATTGATGCAGTTTGTATAGATGGTACAACACCCGCACCCATACAATGTGGACATACGACATAGGAAGATTCTATAAACGATGAACGCAATCTTTGACGCGATAACATCAAAACACCAAATGCGTTGATTTTTGCAACTTGAGTTCTGGCGCGGTCATGTTTCATAACTTCGCGCATTTTTTGTTCCAATTTGCGATTATTCTTTTCTTCTTCCATATCGATAAAGTCAATCGCAACGATACCCGCCAAATCACGCAATCTTAATTGCAATGCGATTTCTTCGGCTGCTTCCAAATTAGTATTCAATGCGGTTTGTTCAATATCTTTTTCTTTGATAGCGCGTGAAGAATTCACATCAATTGTAACCATGGCTTCTGTTTGGTTGATAACAATTGAACCGCCAGATGGCAATACTACATATGGTCCATGCAGACCTTCTAACTGTTTTTCAACACCCGCCTTGGTCATCAAAGGAACCGCAGTATCTTTGTATTGAATCAATTGTTTACGCGGTGCCTTGCCATACATTTGGATAAAATAAGATTTTGCTTCTGCAAATGCTTCATCGCCCTGAACATACATAACATCGTCTTTGTCAGATATGAAATCACGAACAACACGACGCAATAATGAATCTTCGGTGTGAATTGTAACAGGCGCCACAGATTCCAATGTTGTTTTACGAATATCGTTCCAAAGTGATGTCAAATATTCATAATCTTTTGCGATTTCTTCTGCATTTGCATCTTGGGCAGCGGTTCTTAAAACAACTGTCATACCCTTTGGTATTTTAAGGGCGTGTAAAACCTCGCGCAATCTGGCACGTTCTGTTCTGTCTGAAATCTTTTTAGAAATACCGTATGAATTGCGTTTTCTGGAATTAGGCATCAAAACAGCAAAACGACCCGCCAATGACAAATAAGTTGTCATAGATGCGCCCTTTTGTCCACGTTCTTCTTTTACGCCTTGAACCAATAAAATTTGCTTTGGTTTAATAACATCTTGAATTTTGAATTCGCGTGCGCGTTTGATAAATTCAACATTATCTTCACCGGCACTGTGGTCATCGTATTCGGCAACTTCGTCTTCTTCATCGTTTGGATCGTCGTCGTCATCAACAATGTTTGCATGTGCCAATTCAAGTAATTTCTTTTTCTGTTCAGCAGAAACCTGATAATAATCAGGATGGATTTCAGAAAATGGCAAAAATCCATTTTTTCCATTTCCATAATCTATAAATGCGGCCTGAAGTGATGGTTCAACGCGTATAACCTTTGCCAGATAGATATTACCCTTTATCTGAGGTTTAGTTGTTGTTTCTACGTCAAAATCAGACACACGGTTGGTCAGGGCATCTACAACAACAACCCTGGTTTCTTCCGGATGAACACCATCCACATAAATCTTTTTTGACATTTAATAATCCTTTTGTGTTTGGGGTGTACAAAACAGATATAACCCGTTCCCATGGGGCGTCCCAGCCCATGCCAAGGATGCACGCAACGATAACCAACAGCGCGACTCGGATTAAAGTAAAAAGTGATAATACAAACACTATCTTTACCCCGTTTTATACAACATTGTAAAGAATAGCAGACATGGGTCCCGAATACAAGATTTTTTAATTTAATCTATGTTTTTTGTGGTGTAATGGTATTTTTGGCATTTTCTGTTTTGCCTCTTCCAGCCAACGTTTCATACGGGCACGCAACCATCTTTCATATATAAAGAACAGTCCCCCCACCCCAATAAGTGGCAAAACATAGTAAATTATTCTGTATGCCAATAATGCACCAAATATGCTTGCTTTGTCTGCGGTTTCAGGCAACGCAACCATAAATATAGATTCAAAAACCCCGATACCACCAGGAACCTGACTGAATACACCAGCCACGTTTGCTATTACATACAAACCAATAAATACACCAAATGGCATATCTATATATGGTTTGATACAGAAATAAAGAACCAATCCAGCGCATAATGCGTCCATCACGCCCAATACAGTTTGAACCAATGCCGCACCAATCGATGGAATATGGAATTTTATTTCACCAATGCGAATACTTTTGTCGCAAAATGCAATTGCTATTGCGTAATATGCCAATATCACAGACAAACACACAATAAACAATCCGTTAACACCAAATGATGCACCCGCACTCTGTGCGAACATATCATTTGGTACTAAAAAATAACCTATGACCGCAATTGCGGCATAGCCAAGAAAGAATGTAAAGCCAGAAAATGTTATCATTTTAATAATATCTGACCCAGGAACACGCCAACGAGTGTATAAGCGGTATCTGATAGCACCGCCACTGACAACGGCATGCCCCGCATTATTGCTTATTGCGAAACCCAACATTCCCGCCAGCATCCATTTCCACCAAGAAACCTTTCTGCCGACATAATCAAGTGCCAGATAATCGTAAAGCGATAACGCTACATATCCACAAAAACATGCAACACACGCCAATACTAAATTTGTAAAAGGTATGTGCCACAATGCACGCGCAATATCCATCAAAGAATAATTACGCAATTGCCAATATAACATACCAGCAGCCAAAGCAAAGAAAAACAGCCCTGCATAACTGATAAGTTTCTTGAAAAATCTTTTCGTTTTAACCGACATAATTTTTATTCTCTTGCGTTTGAAATCATAGCAACTGGATATTAAAAAATCAAACTAAATAAATAAATTCCTATTTTTCCTGTAAAAATCCGCCAGATTGCATCTGCCATAATTTATAATAAGCACCCTTCTTGCGCAATAAAGTGGCATGTGTCCCTTGTTCTACAACTTCGCCTTCGTCCAGAACAACTATTCTGTCCATATTGCGTAAAGTAGATAATCTGTGCGCAATTGCGATGGTTGTACGCCCCTTTGACAATTTATCAAAAGATTCTTGAATTGCGATTTCGGTTTCACTGTCCAATGCTGATGTTGCTTCGTCCAAGACCAAAATTGGTGCATTTTTCAAGAACGCACGCGCAATTGCGACGCGTTGTCTCTGTCCACCAGACAATTTAATTCCCTTGTCCCCAACGATAGAATCATATTTCTTTTCTGTGCCCATTATGAATTTATCAGCAGACGCAAATCTTGCGGCTTTTCTTATTTCTTCTTTTGTTGCGTTGGATTTACCATATGCGATATTTTCCGCCAAAGTTCTGTTAAACATTGTCGGGTCCTGCGGAATAAAAGAAATGTTTTCACGCAGGGAATCTTGGAGAACTTCATTTATTTTTTGACCGTCTATGCTAATTTCACCTTTTTGTGGTTCATAAAAACGCATCAACAAATTCACCAATGTAGTTTTTCCAGCACCACTTGCACCAACGATACCAACCCTTTCGCCAGGTTTTATAGTTAAACTTAAATTTTTCAATACATATTTATTTCTGTATTTAAAATAAATGTTCTTGAATTCAATTAAGCCTTTGTTCACAACCAAAGATTTTGCTTTTTCCAAATCTACAATTTCCACAGGAACAACCAATTCACGATACGCCTTGTTCGCAGATGCTGTTTTATCTATGACATCTGGTAATACATCAATGATTGCACCAACCATACCCATAACAGTATAGAATACGGACATTGTATAGATAACCTCTGACAACAAAATTTCACCGCGTTGGAACAAAATGCAACAGAACAATATTGTTGCACCCATCATCAAATCCCACAGCAACCCTGGAATTGCCCAGAATAAACGCGCAACATATCTTGAATGCATGATTGCTTTGACTGATTTTATACGTGGTTCTTTCAATGCCTGTTTTTCTTTGTTTGCGCCGGCAAATAATTTAACAATGTTATAATTCACAAAACTGTCTATCAATTTACCGTTTAAAGAACTTTGAGCCCCCGATGCTTCTTCACTGGCTTTTTTAACTTTGTTTCGCATAGCCCACGCATAAATTACCCTGAAAAACAAAGCAAAAATGAACATCAATGCAACATATTTATTGACAGTGAACAACATCCAACCATTAATAAAAACGATTGCTAAACGACAAAATGCGTGCCACAGCAAATCAAAAGCATCAAACGCACTTTGTATATATCCAATTTGTGTATGAATAGAACCAGACATGCGTTCCGTCCAAAAATGCATAGATTGTTTATGAACATATGTTGTTAAAATTTCTGATATTTGATTACGAAGTCCCGGTCCAATATGTGAAACCAATGTACTTGCCACCAAATTATTGACCGTCATAAACATATTCAATCCAACAATTAAAATAATTGTTGGTAACGCATACAAAATAAAATTTGTGCCCGGTGCAATTGGGTGTTCAAATAAAGCTGCAACCCAACGTTCAATATATGGCCAAATTGCACCATTTGACGCAACAACCGCCAATGCAAACATCCAACAAATAATTAAAAACCTGTAATTTTTTATTGCGTATTTCAGATAAAATTTCAATACAGACTTTGGCAACGAAATAATATTTTCGTTTTCTTCGGTTTTAGATTTCATGATTATATTCCCCGTTTAACGATGAATAATGTTAGTCTATTAAAACAAGTTATTCAACAGATTTATTTTACAATATCATGGAATATTATCGCAGGTAATGTTCCACCTGTAATCTTTGATGACATAGATGTATTATCATCTTTGCCGACCCAAACCCCCATAACGAAATCAGATGTTGCACCAACAAACCACGCGTCTCTGTTATCATTACTGGTTCCCGTTTTTCCACCAAAAACCTTTGGTGTATATGCACGTTTGCCGGTTCCCTTGGTTACGACTTCGTATAATAATTCTTTCATATATTCAACCGTTTGTGGTGATAACAAGGTTATTTCTTCTGATGGGTTTCTTTCGTATAAAATATTTCCTTTGGCATCTTTGATTTTTGTGATTGAATAAGGTCTGACAGATTTACCATCGTTCCAAATCACGGAATAAATTGTTGTTAAATCAAGCAAACTCATTTCAGATGCGCCCAACACAGTTGAATATTCGCGTTTTAATTTATTTCCAACACCCAAACGCGCCGCCATTTTCAAGACATTATCTATACCATATTCTTGCGTTAATTTTAATGGAACCGAATTCACACTTTTCGCAAAAGCAGTCGCTAAATTTATTCCACCATAATAATGTTCATTATAATTTTTAGGATTATAATCACCAATTGAAAAAGGTGAATCATTAACATAAGAATCTGGGGTCATACCATTTTCAAGTGCAACCAAATAAACAACTGGTTTAAACGCAGACCCCGGTTGACGCAAAGCCAAAACACGGTTAAATTGGCTGACCTGATAATCATCACCACCAACCATACTTTCAATTGCACCATCTTTTGCAATGGCAACAATCGCGCCTTGATATTCACCAACATTTGCAGATAAAGTTGTTGCAACACGAACCTGTAAATCTGTATTCATTGTTGTATAAACATATAAATCTTTATCCAAATTTCCAACTCTGGATTCAACTTCTTCTTTTACAAAATCGGTCCAATAACGATATATATTTTTATCGTTTTTAGACGATGCAGGTTTTAATTCTTTTGCGGCCTTTTGAGCGGTTTCAAGACTGATATAATTTTGTTTAACCATTTTCTGTAAAACAACACGAGCGCGTTTCATATTGCGTTCTGGGTTTTTCAGTGGACTGTATGAAGTTGGCGCCTTTAACATAGCAGCAATTTGTGCAGATTCTGCAACCGTCATTTTGTTTGCACCATGTCCGAATAAAATATTTGATGCAGCATCTATCCCACGCAATCCCCCAACCAAAGAAACCCTGTTGATATACAAATCAAGAATTTGATTTTTATTAAATCTGTTTTCCAACCAATGTGATAAAATCAATTCTTGAATTTTACGGGATATTTTTTTATCTCGCGACAAGAATATATTTTTAGCAGTTTGTTGCGTGATTGTCGAACCACCTGCGGCAAAATGCCCACGGAATAAATTCACAACCATTGCACGCAATGTTCCACGATAAGATATTGCACCATGTTCATAAAAATTTTTATCTTCAATTGCCAAAATAGATTGATACACATGTGGTGGCAAAGTATCAACACTTATCGGGGTTCCCATAATTCGCCCCATAGAACGAATTTCATTTCCATTTTTATCTAAAAATATAATCGCGGGTTCACGTGTTTCATGTAATATAGAATCAAGTGATGGCATCTGTAAAAACACAAACAACACATACAGACCAACACACCCAACCACCGCCAAGAAAACATTTATAAAAAACATAATCAAGCGACTTTTAAAAGAACGCTTTTCGGTTTCTCTCTCGTTTTTTTTGTTTTTCATTATACCCTGCCAATTGCTTTGTCAAAATCTTCTTCACTCCAAATTGTGATTCCTAGATTTTGAGCAGTTGTTAATTTAGAACCAGCCTCACTTCCCGCGATTACAATGTCTGTTTTTGCAGAAACACTGCCCTGAGGTTTTGCACCGAAAGATTCAAGAATTTCTTTTGCTTCGTCCCTTGAATATTTTGATAATGTTCCGGTTAAAACAACTTTTTTTCCGTTTAATATATTGTCTTGCACAACAATTTTTTCTGGGTTTTTAATATTGATATATTGCAACAAATTGTCCAGCGCAGACATACTGTGAAAATCATTAAAGAAAGAAACAATTTCATGCGCCATTATTTCGCCGATACCGTCTATTTCTTTTAATCTTTCTTCGCTTGCATTACGCACATTATCCAAAGATAAAAATTCTTTTGCTAAAATTTTTGCGGTTACTTCGCCAACATCTGGAATACCAATTGCATAAATCACACGATACAAATCAACATTTTTCGCACGATTGATAGAATTTTCCATATTAGACACAGATTTATCACCAAACCCGTCCAACGAACGTATTTCGTTTCCGTGTTTTTCAATCAAAGTAAAAATATCAGACGGCTGTTTTATCCAACCTTTTGATACAAATAATTCGATTTGTTTTTCACCCATACCGTCTATATCGAAAGCGTGTCTTGATACAAAATGTTCCAATTCGCCACGAATTTGTGCAGGACAAGTCAACGAATTAACACATCTGCGTGCAACCGCACCACTTTCACGAACAACCGCGCCGCCACATACCGGACAAACATCAGGAAAAACAAAAGGATAAGTATTTTCGCCGCGTTCCGCAACAGACACAATTTGCGGTATAACATCGCCCGCCCTTTGCACGACAACTTTGTCCCCGACATGTACATCAAGACGCGCAATTTCATCTGCGTTGTGTAATGTCGCGCGTGATACAACCACACCACCAATATTGATAGGTTCTAATTCTGCAACCGGTGTCAAAACACCCGTTCTGCCAACTTGAATTGTAATAGAATTTAATTTTGTAATACCACGAGCCGCTGGAAATTTATAAGCAATTTCCCAACGCGGACTGTTTGCACGCGCACCCATTTTTTCCTGAACTGATACAGAATCAACCTTGATAACCAGACCGTCTATATCAAATGGAATTTCGTCCCTTATTAACATAACATCATTATAAATATTTTGGACATCTTGGACAGATTTTGCACGATGCGCCCATGTGCGAGTTGTTTTAAATCCCCACTCTTCCAATTTATCGAAATATTCAGATTGACTGTCCCATGTGCGTTCTGATAAATCGCCATAAGTGTATCCAAACGCAGACAATTTACGCGATGCGGTAATTGCAGGGTTTAATTGACGAAGCGACCCCGCCGCAGCATTTCTTGGGTTGGCAAATTTTTTATCACTTTTTTCATTTAAAGCAATAAAATCGTTTCGTGCCATGTAAACTTCGCCACGAACCTCTATCACATCTGGGAAAACGCCAGACAGTTTTTTTGGTATATCTGGTATAGTCATTAAATTTGCAGTAATGTCTTCGCCCGCAATACCACTGCCACGGGTTAACCCACGAACAAAAACACCATTTTCATATCTAGCAGAAAAAGATAAACCATCAACCTTTAATTCAACAAATAAATCTTTGCTTTCAAGTTTATTAAACCAATCTGCGACCTCTCTTTCATCAAAAACGTCAGATATAGACAACATTGGTACCGTATGCGGATAAGATTTGAATTTATCACTGACCGCCGCACCAACATGTGCAGAATAACCGTCTTTTGCCAATTCTGGATATTCAGCTTCTATTTCAAGAATTTGATTTTTTGCATCATCATATGTTGCGTCATCAACGATTGGTTCATCGTTTTGATGATACGCAATATCCCACGCATTCAATTTTTTCAACAATTCAGCGTGTTGTGCACGAATAAAAAGGTCTGCTGTCTTTGCCATGTTTTGATTATAGAAAATACAAAATTTTAGTGCAAGATTAAAAAATAAAAATACCGAACAAAATACTTGACAATTTTATTTTTTGTATTATTATTTGTATAAACAAACAAAAAGGGGTACATTATGAAAATAAGCAAAAAAGACATAGAAGAAACATTATTTCATCCGCTGGCAACGCATGGTTATACTTTTATAATTGGAATTTTGCTGGCTTGGGGTTTAACAAATAATGCAAAACAAAACCGTTTTGAAGACCGCGAAGACAATGCCTTGAAACAGTTTCATGTTGAATATGTTGACCCTGCCACAGGTAAATTGGTCACATCAGAAACATTTAACCCTGCAACATTGAACCGCGCATATTTTGACCCAAATTCGTACCCTGTTATCAACTGGACAAACCATTCAAACCAAAAAGTCGGTGAAGTTTTTGGTGAAATTGTCGCTAAAGAAATGGCTTTAGGTATCGATTCTGTTAACCATAATCTGACCACACCGGGCAAAAAATATGGTCTGGATTACAACTATTGTAACAAATCAGCAACAACCGCTATTCAAGATGCTGAAAAACGTTCTGGTTTGATAAAACGCGGAAAAATTGATCTTTTCGATCGCAAAGAAGGTCGTCGTGATGCTATTTATAACGGTGATTCATTTGTAGATTATTTTACATCTCAATATGGCGAAGTTGCCGGCGCAGTTATAACCAACCCAGAACCTGCTGCATTTGCTAACATTGGCAAAGGTGCCATTGTAAGATTTTCTGGTCATACAAAAGTGTTTATTGGTCGTGGTTTTGTGGACCAATCTGGAAAAGTTTTTGCACCAGACGAACGCGGCAACCCTGTTATTGCATCTGGTTATAATGATTCTTTTGAATACTTTACCGGTGGCAACTGCACAGTTGTTGATTTATCAAAAATCGTTCAATACAAATTGCAAAACGAAACCCGTCGTCATACAAGATAAAAAAACCACCCGTTTGGGTGGCTTTTTTTATCTTAAATAAAATGTAATTGTTGAAACGACACGAACATTTTTATTAATAGATTGTCTTTCATTATCAGACCACGCATCAACCTGATCACGAGCAGTTATACTGAATACCCCTTGATTTGCAGATTTAATTTTTCCCAATTTTGCACCCGCATCTTTTGCAAATTGTTCGCCTGCTTGTGTTGCGTTTTTAGTTGCTTCTTCTATCATTTTAATTTTAATATCGTTAAGTCCGTTAAAAATATACACAGGCCCCGTATAATCTTCTGTTACTGTTACGCCTTGACGTACCAAATCCCCCATTTTACGAGACACAGCATCAACCAATTCGACAGAACCAGAACGAACCATAACACCGGTTTCAATAACATATCTGTCCGAAGCATCTTGACCTTTGCGTTCAATTTCAGAATATCCTGCATATTTATCACGAACCTGCAAACGCAAGTTTTGAACTTCATCTTCTTTGAATCCATTTGAAATCAAGAATTCACGTGCTTTTTTAATATCAGAATCTATGTTATTTTGCACCTTGGCTAAATCACCACCAACACGATTGAATTTAATAGACCAAACCGCAGTATCTGCGACCACATTCATTTCCGCTAAACCTTTGACTGTAACGGTTCTGGACGCAACGGCCTGATAAAAACCATTTCCAATAAAGAATCCAGCCAACGCCATACCCAATGCCAATATACCAACCCAAATTGTTGGAACAGATTTAATTTTTTCAGTAATTTTCATAGATATTCCTCCCTTTTTTTATTATCGAAAAGATTATAGCCCCCAAAAAAATATTATTCAAGACATAAAAAAATCCCAGAATAATCTGGGATTTTTTGTTATTATTTTTTCAACCCTTTTATACTTTGTGCGCTTAATTCAGCGATAATTTGTTGTGTTTTTCTGACATTACGAGACAAAACACTTGCACGCATTTGTTTTGATGCGTCTTCGATTTTTGTTATATTTTCACGCAATAAATTATTTTCTGCTCTTAATTTTACATTTTCTTTATCAAGTTTATCTGTCCACGCTGCCTTGGTTTCCAATTTATCTAAATCTGCACGTTTTGTTTCTATGGTCTGTTCGAATTTAGGGAAATAATCACCACCCGCAATTATCAGTTCAGGATTAAATTCTTCGTCCAACATATTCAAAGTTTCTAGTTCCCAACCGACTTTCTTTGCAGCGACCTTTACATGGCGACAAATTGTTTCAATTTCGGTATAATTTGGGGTATAGGTTGCCATTTCTGCCTTGATATCTAATTTTGCCTGTGCAATTAAATCATTTATATATTTGTTTTGTCTAGAACCATTTTCCATAATCAAATTGTAATAATCATAACTTGTTGCCAATTTATTTGCAACAGCAGCTCTGGCCACCATCAAATGTAAATTATCTCTTCTTTCTGATAAAATAGTCAGTTTCAATTCGCGTTCTGTCATTTCGTTTATTTTGTAATTTCTGAAATAAAACAGAACTGTTTTTTTAAGGTTTTCATCTGTCAATTTATGTAAATTTGCCAACAAAGAATAAATGTAATGCATGTGGTCATATGACAATTCACCTTGTTTTTTTTCATCTTTTTTGCCGGTGTCTGATAAATTCAATGCCTTTCTGAGCATTTTTTCTGCTTCATTGTTATAATCTGCCTGTGCCGCAGGAACGACAGGCAATTTCAACATTACATTTGCATTAATTCTGTGATAAAAACCAGAAATATTATCATTACCAAAATATTTAATATATAATTCATCCAATGTTAAGATTTCATTGTTATTAGACATCAAGATACCTCTTCAATTATTTATAAGCGAATTATAGACAACGTATTGATAGTGTCAATATATTTTTTATTGCACAAAAAAACAAAATTTGTATATTGTAAACACAAAAAACAACGAAAGGAGACCCACATGAAAATATTGATTTTGAACGGCAGCCCAACCCCAAACGGCAACACTATTGCATTGGCCAACGCATTCAAAGAAGGCGCAGAATCCAAGGGACACGACGTCACATTGGTAAATGTAGCACACAAAAACATCAAAGGATGTATGGCATGTAATTTCTGCCACAATGCGGGGAACGGGACATGCGTCCAAAAAGACGATATGCAGGAAATTTATCCATTAATTCAAGATGCAGATATGATTGTATTCGCATCACCAATTTATTATTTCATTATGTCTGCACAATTGGAATCTGTGATTCACCGTTTCTATGCAATAAACGCACCTGAAAAGGCAAAATACAGTGCATTATTATTGTCATCTTATTCACCAAATGTTTATACCGGTGCAATTGCTCAATACAAAGATATGATTGCATATATGGGAATGACTGATCGTGGTATTGTAACCGCAGACCACACAACAAATAAAACCCCAGAAAAATTGGCAGAAGCCCGCGCATTGGGTGAAAGTTTGTAATTATAGAGGTATAACATGAAAAAAATTCTATTTATTTTATCATTGTTTTTGCCGTTCGTTGCACATGCGGACAACAACAAAATCTTGGTTGCATATTTCAGTGCCACTGGCACAACGGCCAATGTTGCTGAAAAATTAGCAACCGCAATAAATGCTGATTTGTTTGAAATTATACCGGAACAAACATACACCGCCGATGATTTGAATTGGCAAAACGATAACAGTCGAACATCTGTTGAAATGGGTAATAAAAATTCCCGTCCTGCGATTAAATCAAAAATCGAAGACATATCACAATATAACATTGTCTTTGTGGGTTCACCAATCTGGTGGGGACGCGAACCATCAATAATGGATACATTTATCGAAAGTTATGATTTTGCCGGCAAAACAGTGATTCCTTTTGCCACATCGGGCAGCAGCAGTATCGGTGATTACGGTGCAAATTTACAAGCACTGGCACCAGATGCAAAAGTGCTGACTGGGAAAAGATTTCCGGCTAATGTTTCCGCACAAGAATTAAAAAACTGGGCAAATGAACAAATGTAAAAAAACACCGCCAAAATGGCGGTGTTCTTTTATCTGTCATCTATACCGTTTTGTATCTCTAATGTTTGTTCTGGGTTTTGTATTTCTGATAATAATTTCTCATACTTTTCCAATAAATAAACTTTGGCTTCATATTCTTTATCTATGACTAAATCGTATTTCAATTTTGCCATTCTTACCGGCAATGTTTTTTCTGCTTTTTTATACAACCGATCTCGTTCTGCATCTGGCAATTCATAAAACCCAGGATATTTTTCTTGTCGTATTTTATATGCCAGGTCTTGTAAATTTTCATAGCGTGTATACAGCGACACAACATCTGGTTCACTGTGGATTTCGTGTTCTATAAAATCTCGTTCTTCTTCTGACAAATCATAAAATGATGGGAAGCGTTCTTCACGCAATTCTTCCCTTAGAGAATCCATTTCTTGAATTTTTTCATACAACGGACGAACAGACGCCAATGCATTTAATTCTTCACGGACTGCCTGTTCTTCTTCATACGACAAATCATAAAAATCTATATTTCTTTCTTTTGCTGCTTTATTAATTGCCTGTTTATATTCAGATTTTATTTTATCATATCCCGCCAACCGTGGGTCTGCATTTATTCTGCGCATAACCTCTTCTTGTTCTGTTTCAGACAAAGAATAAAATGACGGGAAACGGTCAGCACGTTTTTTTAAAAGCAAATCGTAATATTGTTCTTTAATATCAAGAAAATCTTTCAACCGTGGGTCTTGATATATTTCTTGCCAGATTTTTTCTTGTTCTTCTTCTGGTCTTAAATAAAAATTTTTATATTCTTTGCCTCTTCGTTCAAACAATAATTCATAATATTTATCCTGTAATTTTGTTTTTTTCAGCCGATATCCAGCAGTTTCAGCCTGTAATTTTTCTATTGCGCGTATTAATAGCGGAACCGATAAATCTTTTCTTTTTTTTGCATTATCTTTTATTACAGATGCAAGATATTCGCTGACCCCGGCACCAATCTTGAAAGAACTAAATTCTGTTGGGTTTGCACGATATCTCTCACGCCCCTTATTATTTTCATACACAGACCAAGAATATTTTGCAATTTGAGCGCCCAACATTCCCTTTTCAGGATATCTGTGGTCTATAAAATGCCCGTATTCATGACTTAAGGTATCTATAAAGTTTGCAAACGAACCTTGATATGCCACAACTATCTGTTTTTTATAATCAGAATAATATCCACCGTATCTGCCGTATTTACTTTTTTTAGGCCAAATCTTGGTAACAAAATTATTTATAAAATCGTATACATTATCCGTAAAAGTATATTTTGGCATTCGGTTTAATGCCTTGCCAGTATATATTACATCCAATGAATAATCTATACCAAACATTTTATTCATTGCATTCACAATTCTGGTTGTCAATTCAAGTTTTTGTTTTGTTGATAAAATATCAAATGTTAAAACAAATGAAAATATTTCATCATCAGATAAAATTATTTTTTCATACATCTTCGCTATTTCTGAAACACGTTTTTCTGTTGCGGTTTCATTAATAGATTCTTTCAATTTATTTCTGAATTCATCTTTAGATTCTGTGTTTTTTGTATCAAGTTCCTTATACAATCTGGCCAATTCTGGATTATATGTAGAAAACGCACCAAAAGTACCATTTTCAATTTCACGCATCATCACAGGGTCACGTTCTACCATTTCAATAAATTGATCGATAGTGATGTTTTTCGGTGCATATTGTTTATATGCTTCTATTATCTTTTCAATTATGCTTGTACGTTCTTCTGCCATATTTTTCACCGATATTTATCAGTATAATTTTACCACAAAACCAGGATTTACACAAACAAAAAACCCGCTTTTCGCGGGCTTGAATTTTATGGGGCGGGTGACCAGATTGTTTCGCTGTCGCTTCACTCCCTTGCAAAATTTGCCTGACGGCAAACCGGTGTTATTCCACCTTTTTGCTGCGGGTCGAACGGCTTTTTCGCCAGTTCTCATCTGACCCTTTCACATAAAATTAAAGCCCGCTTTTCGCGGGCTTGAATTTTATGGGGCGGGTGACCTTTTCCTCAATATACAACAACAAAAATCTATAAAAACTCGTATTTACAAACTCCGTTTTTATGATTTTTCTAATTGTATATTTTCGTATTCGCTCGGGCTATGCCCTGCGCGGCACTCCTAACAAATCGCCTGCACTATGTTTGGCTCTTTTACTCGTAGTCGAACTTACAGTTCGCATCTGGACCCTTCACACATAAATAAAAATGCCCCCGCATGGGGGACATTTTTATTTATGGGGCGGGTGACCAGATTCGAACTGGCGACATTCGGTACCACAAACCGACGCTCTAACCAACTGAGCTACACCCGCCATAACTTTTAGGCATTGATTGCCTGACTCAAATTTTTTGGTGGAGCTGATCAGACTCGAACTGACGACCCCTTGCATGCCATGCAAGTGCTCTACCAACTGAGCTACAACCCCATGCGGAAACTTATTCTATATTTCTTCTTGCAAAAAGTCAAATGTTTTTGCTAATCTCTTCTTATATAATCATATAAGGAGTTTTATTATGGATTATTCAAGCCTTAAATCTGAAGTTGAACAAAAAACCGCACAAACATTGGAAGTTTTGCAAAACGAATTCGCAGGATTGCGTACCGGTCGTGCATCTGTGCATTTATTAGACGGCATCAAGGTACCTGTTTATGGTGCTGAAATGCCTTTGAATCAGGTTGCAACCGTATCTGCCCCAGATACCCAGACATTGTCTGTCACCGTTTGGGACGCAACAAATGCACCTGCTGTGGAAAAGGCGATTCGTGATTCTGGATTGGGTTTGAATCCAAATACTGCGGGTGGTGTTATCCGTTTGAATTTGCCACCTCTTACCGAAGAACGTCGTCGTGAATTGACCAAGGTTGCTGGCAAATACGCCGAAGAAGCAAAAATTTCTATGCGCAACATTCGTCAAGACGCAATGGGAAAAATTAAACGTGCCGTCACAGACAAAGAAATTTCCGAAGACGATCAACGCAAATACGAAGAAGATATTCAGAAAGTTTTCGATGGTCGTGCAAGCGAAGTTGACGCAATGGCTAAACAGAAAGAAGCAGACATTATGTCTATCTAATTTCTTTACCACAGGAATAAATCATGTTTAATTTTTTCAAGAAAAAATCTTCGCAAGAATTTGTAAAAATTCCTCAACATATCGCTTTTATTTGCGACGGAAACCGCAGATGGGCTGAAAATCGTGGGTTGCCACCGTTGATGGGACATCGTGCTGGTATTTCCAATTTTGAAAATCTGGTTGATTGGTTTATTGCACGCGGTGTATCAACAATCACTTTCTATATATTTTCAACTGAAAATTGGAACCGTTCAAAAGAAGAAGTTAATTTCTTGATGGATTTGTTTTACGAAGAACTGAATAAAAATATGAAACACGCAATTGAAAAAAATCTGCGTTATCGTGTTGTTGGTTCTCGTGATAAATTACCAAAGAAATTGGCTAATTTATGCGATAAATTGGAACAAGTTTCCGCTGAAAACACAAATGGAACGGTTGTTTTCGCATTGAATTATGGCGGTCAAGACGAAATTATCCGCGCTGTAAATGAAGCAATCAAAAACGGCGAACCTGTTGACAAGGAAACTTTTGAAACATTTATGGATACGGGCGATTTGTTGCCGGTTGATTTAATGGTTCGTACAAGTAATGAAAACAGAATTTCTAATTTCTTGCTTTGGAAATTGGCTTATGCTGAATTATTATTTGTACCAGAACATTGGCCTGATTTGGTAAAGTCAGAAAAATTATGGGAATATGTTTTATCTGAATATCAAAAACGCGACCGCAGATTTGGTGGTGGCAAAAAGAAAAACTATTTGGGAAATAAAAAATGAAATTAAACGAATTATCAAATACAACTTTGCGTATTTTAAGTGCTGTTGTGATGCTGGCAATTGTTGGTATCGCTGTATTACTGGAAGGACACGGTATACCTTTCTTGCATATTAAACCTTTCCATGCAATTCGCGTGTTGGCGGTTGTTGTTATGTTGTTGGGTATGTATGAAATGGTTCAAAATATTTTGAAAACCGAAACAAATAAAAAAACTTTATATTATTCTTTCCTTGCTCTGTTGTTTATCGATACGGTTGCTGTTTATCATGTGGCAACACGCCCTTGGATTTTATTGTTATTATTATCCATTATTGTCGGTGCAGATGTCGGCGCATGGTTATTTGGTAAATTGTTTGGTGGCGATAAAATGTGGGAAAGATTATCAGAACATAAAACATGGTCTGGTCAAATCGGCGGTATTGTTTGCGGAACATTTTGTGGTGTAATGTACGGTTTATTGGGCGCCGATATTTTCAAACCTGAATTATTGTGGATTGGCATGGGCGTTTCTTTGTTATCACAATATGGTGATTTAACCGCCAGTTATATCAAACGCAATCTTGGAATAAAAGATTTCGGAAACACTATACCGGGACACGGTGGAATATTGGACAGATTTGATGGTTGGATTTATGTTTTACCATTAATTTGGTTTATCATACAATAAATTATATTGGGGGAATATATGCACACACTTATAACAATTGTTGCTCTTTTAATCGTTCTTGGGGTTGTTGTGTTCGTTCACGAAGCGGGTCATTTTATGGCTGCACGATGGGCGGGGGTGCGTGTTGATGCGTTCTCTATCGGTTTCGGACCTGCATTGGTAAAATGGAAAGATAAAAAAAATACAATTTGGAAAATATGTTGTTTGCCATTGGGTGGTTATGTTTCCATCTATGGTCAAGAAGATATGTTCAACCGTAAAAAATATGCTGATTTACCAAAGGCAAAAAAAGTTGGCCACTATTTATCTGTTCCGGCATGGAAACAGTTTATAATTATTGGTGCCGGTGTGTTTATGAATTTTATGTTGGCATGGTTTATTTATTCTGCAAACTTTATGTTTCACCCACGCGTTGTTCAATTACCAGTTATTGGTCAGGTCGTTCGTGAAAGCGTTGCCTTCAAAGCAGGTATTCGTGTTGGCGATACAATTATGAAAATTGATAAATCAAGCATAGATAATTGGGGTGAATTAATTATAGCAAAAGAATTGGCAAATAAACATGATGCAGATGTTTTAATTGCTCGCAAAGACAGATTGATTCATGTCAAATTGGCACCTGCTGAAAAATGGGGATTAATTGCAGATGGCAGTAAAACAATATTACGCAAGAAAGGTTTCTTTGGTGCAATTTATTCTGGTTTGCGTGAAACATATCATCAATCAAAAAATTTATTGGTTGTATTGAAACAAATTATTACAGGCGAACGTTCATCTAAACAATTGGGGTCTTTCATCACCATTGCTCAGGTTTCTGGTCATGCATTAGAAGCAGGTCTGTTTGTATTCTTGTCAATTATTGCGTTGTTATCCGTGAATCTTGGTGTGATAAATTTATTACCATTGCCGGTATTGGACGGTGGCTATTTATTGATATTGATTATAGAAGCCATAACCCGTCGTAAATTAAATGGCAAAGCAATGGAATATGTCATATTATTTGGTTGGATTTTAATCCTGTTGTTGTTTGCTTTCACAATGTGGAACGATATCGCACGTGTATTTGGATTAAATTAAAAGGAACAGATATGGAAACACAGATATATACCCCGCAACCATGGATAAATCTTAGACAAGCAATTGAAAATGCACAAAGAATTGCAGATGTATTGAAAAGCAAAAAGATAACATTGAATTATAATGGGGTTATGTTAGAAATATCTGCAAATACAAATATGCAACATGCAATAAATAAATATTTGTCAATACTTGATAAAATTTATCGCGAACAAAAGGTAAAATAAAAAATGAAAGTTGTTGATTTTGTTTCGGGATACACAATCAAAGAAGCAATTGCAAAGGCACAGAAAGAATCTGCAAAAATACAGGAACCTGTGCATGCAACTGTAAATGATATAGTTTTAATCATTGACAACAAAACCGATATAGAAAAGACATACCAAGAATACATTGAAAAATTAAAATTCAAAAACGAAATAGAAACCATAAAAAGACAAAAATGAAAAACAAATTATTACTATCTTTATCAACATTTATTGTCGCATCAAATGTTAATGCTGCAACCGTTTCACGCATTGATGTTGTTGGCAATCAACGTATGGACGCAGAATCTGTGCGAATTTTAAGTGATGTAAAAATTGGTGATAATGTAAATTCTGAAACCGTAAATAATATTACAAAAACATTGCAATCCAGTGGTTATTTTGAAAAGGTTGATGTTAAATTAAATGGTAATATATTAAAAATAAATGTGTCTGAATCCCCTATTGTAAATATGGTTACAATCGAAGGAAACGATGAAATAGACACCGAAGATTTAAAGAAAGAAATCAAAACATCAGAACGTTCTTCATATGATGTTTCTGAAATCGGCGCGGATGTGCAACGCATGTTGACATTGTATCAACGCAAGGGTTTCTTTGGGACAAAAATTAAACCAAAGAAAATAAATCTTGAAAACAATCGTGTCAATGTTGTTTATGAAATCAGAGAAGGTCACCCAACATACATTCGTGATATAGATTTTGAAAACAATAAAAAATTCCGTTCCCGTCAATTACGCAGCGAAATTTTATCACGCGAACATGCTTGGTGGCGTTTTATGACACAATTTGATGTCTATGACGAAGACCGTATTCAATATGACCAACAAATGTTGCACCAATTTTATATGCGAAATGGTTTTCTTGATTTTCGCATAACCGATGTGAACAGTCATTTTTCATCTGACCGTGAATATTTTTCTGTAAAATATACTGTGGACGAAGGAAAACAGTACAAGGTTGGAAATATAAAAATTGAAAATCCATTTGAAGATGTTCGTGACGAAGATTTATATGATGCATTGACCATTTCCAAGAAAGATGTTTATAACATTGATGAAATAGATGCGTCTGTAAATGCGTTGCGAGGCGTGGTTGCAGATTCTGGTTATGCGTTTATCAGTGTCGAACCAATTCCAACAAAACACGATGATTCTTTGACTGTCGATATCGTATTCAAAATTCAAAAAACAAATCGTATCTATATAAATTCTATCAATTTATTGGGAAATGTTCGCACATTTGATAATGTTATTGAACACCATTTACCAATGCGCGAAGGCGACCCATTTTCATTACAAACAATTGAAACAGGTCGTCAAAAATTAATGCGTACACGCTATTTCAAAGATGTCCAAATGGTCCCTACCCGTTTGGCGGACGCGAATATGATGAATCTTGATGTAAAGGTTGAAGAACAACCAACCGGTGAATTATCTGGTGGTGTTGGGTATTCTACTATCAATGGTCCTGTTGTTGACATGGGTGTTACCGAAAACAATTTTATGGGTCGTGGTCAGGTTGTTCAAATCAAGGGTTCCATTGCAGAATATCAACGTCAGGCATTATTCAGTTTCACAGAACCATTTTTATTCAACCGTGAATTGTCCGGTGGTTTTGATATATCTTATACACAATATAAATATTCTAAATTAGGTGGTTATGGATATGATCGTGATTCATTTATGATGGCGGGCAGATTGGGTTGGCGTTTAACAGACCATTGGACACAAACAATGCGTTTATCTGCGACATTTGACCAAAACTATGACATTCAATTGGGCGGTTGGCATAATGCTAATCTGTACACATTGGGAACTAATTTAAGATATTATAATTTAAATTCTAATTTCCAACAAAACACACATACCGGTGTCGTTGGTGATTTGGGTATTGCTTATACTGGTTTTGGTGGAACAAATACATTTATGCGATACAGTGCGGACATCACCGCCATGGTTAAATTCTTGGAAGACAGATGGCAATTACGCACATCATGGGATTTGGGATACATACAATCATTGGAAGGCGACAATTATATTCCACGTGTTTATCGTTATTTCTTGGGCGGTGAATCTCTGCGTGGGTTTGAAGTTGCTGGTATTGGTTCACGCAACAGAATATTCCAGACATATTCACTTGGTGGATTATGGAAGGCAAACGGTTCAACACAATTGAATTTTCCTATCTTTATCCCAGATGAATATCAAGTCAAAGGTTTCGTTTTCGCAGATTATGGTATTTTGGGAAAACCACCTCGCAAAGAATATACATTTAAATATGGTTCAAACACATATGATAATATCATAGACCAAGATTGGCGTACATCTGTTGGTTTTGGTATTTATTGGAATACACCAATGGGACCTATGAATTTCTCGTGGGGTTGGCCATTGAAAGTAAATAAATATGATCAAGAACAACGTTTCTTGTTATCATTTGAAACACAATTTTAAGACACTTATTTTGTCTTGACGTGGGGGCTGAATTTTTCTTATAATTTCAGAAAGGAGAAATAAGATATGAAAAAAATTATGCTTGTTTTGGCTTTGTTGACTGTCGGTTTTGGTATTGCCGGCTGTGGTCAGGTTTATGACCGCGAACCTGTCAGTATTGGTTATGACAACAACGAATTGAAATTAAGTCCTTGTGCCTGCATATTGGTATATCATGCATAAGTATTCTTGTTTAATGGGGGGAATTTTTGGAGTATCCAAACGATTTTAATACACCTGCATTTCCAGCAGGAAAAAGCATTGCTTTTTCTCGCAGGGTTTCTATTTGGATTTCCATATTGTTTTTCTTGATAATTGCGTCATGCGGTATGATTTTGTTATTCTTGCATTTACGCACAAATTATCCGTTTTTGATTTCTGTTGATTTATTTACAAACGATTGGAATGTTATTGCTTATCCAGGCAAAGACTCAAAAGAAACCTTGCCACGATATCAGGTTATTCAGGAAAAATTAGTCAGCAGTTATGTCATAAATTGGTTTTCAATTGATAAAAACAAAAAAATAAATGAATCCAGATGGCAAGAATGTTCCGATGAAGATTGTTATAATGCAGAACAATATAATCCAGACAACACAGAATGTGTTATGTATTGTTCATCTGATTCTAAATTATTTAAAACTTTTACTGAAAAAGTTATTCCTGAATATAACGCATTAATCAAAGACAGAAATGAAGTATGGTCGGTTGGAAATATGATGATTACTGCAACAGATATATCCGAAGAAAAAAGTTCATGGCAGGTTTATGCCACAATACATTCATCAAATGTCGGTAATTTTAATATTTTAACATTTATAGAAATTGAACGCGATGCAAATATGTATCCTGCAAATTTAGGTTATTTTGTAAAAGATTTTAACGCTTACCGTATAACGAACGAGATTGTGAACGAATGAGAAAATTGGTTTCATTTTTAATAGGTTTATGTTTGCTCGCAATAACTTTTGCGGTGGTGTTTTTTACAGCGCTGACATATCGCGCATCAGAAAGAATTTCTATTAAATCATACATATTTCAAACAAATAATTCAGCCGGCTTGCGTGTCGGTGCCTTGCAAGATATAAATGATATATCTGCGGTAGATTTACGCAATAAATTAATAAAAAAATATGTTTCTGAATATTTCAGGGTTGTTCCTGGTGATTCCAGCACACTTAACAGACCTATCTTGAAAAATTTGTCCAGCGCATATGCGTATAATCAATGGTTAAATGGCGAAGCTAAAGATATTGAAAAAATGGCATTAAATAAAATGTTTCGCACGGTTCGTGTTATGGATGACGGAATAAAAACCATTGATAAACCAGCAGACTATGATTATTATGACGCAGAAATTGCGCAACCTATATTTTATGAAATTCATTACTTTACAGAAACATGGAAAGATTCTAATATAATGATGATAGAACCAAAACCAGACCAAGGATATTTATATATTCAGGCACGATTCAAACCGGGCATTGATGAAACCAAAGATATAAAAAAATATCTGGAAAATGGTGAAAATCCAGTCGGTTTGTTCATGTTTGAAGTGGTAAATATTGGAAGCAAGGGGTTAAGATGATAAAAAAATTTTTATTTTTGTTGTCTTTGTGTGTAATGGTAAATTTACCAACTGTTTCTTTTTGTGAAGATGATATGTCTTTTGATGATTTTGCGATAATGGACGATATGGGTGCCGATGTAGATTTAAATCAGCAAATAACATTAAATTCTGGCTCTGACGGTGTAAATGTTAAACAGTTTGATTTGGCTGGTGCAATGTTGGGTATGACATATGATGAAATAAATAATTTATTCTTTAATTCTTCTTCGTTATATGCACCGGTTAAAAACAACAGTATTGTCTATACCATAAACAAAGAATGGAAATATAATCTTGATTATGAATGTCGTCAAAATAATATATTTGTTCCAGACCAACTTGAAAAATGTATTTATTCTATGGCACGTAATCGTGGTTTATTATATGTTGCAGAAATGCATCTTGAACGCGCATTTACTGGTGAAACATTGGATATTTATTTTACATCTAATGCAACCGATAACCAAGTTTGGAAGATAGTTTATAAAAACGATGTTGATAAAATGGAAGGCGACGCTGAAAAATTTGAAAATCAACGTGAAAAGAAAATATTGGCATTTTGGTCTGGTGTTCTGGACAAATTTGGTGAACCAAATGCAGGCGAAGATAAATGGGCATCATCTGAAAACGCATACGACCCAATGATGCAGGCTTATTATGGGGAATTGGTTTTAACCGACAATGGTTTAATGACAACTGATTCTTCGGAAAATATTCAATCCGCACGCGAAAATTTTCAGGCGAAACCTTATGCGTTCTAAAATTACCTCTTATAAAAAAGGTTTATTTTCAGAATTTATTGCGCGTATGTATTTACGCGTTCATGGTTATAAAATATTGGAAAAAAGATATATAACTGGAAAAAACACAAATCGCGCTGAAATAGATATCATCGCACGACACAAAGATACCATTGTTTTTGTAGAGGTTAAAAACCATAAAACAATTGAATCTGCGTGGAATTCTATTCCACCGGTTCAGGCATCTCGTTTGCGTCGTGCGGCTGAAACATATTTGATGAAAAAACATTTTTTTGGTAATGCAAGATTTGATGTCATTGTTATTCATGGTCATAAAATATATTGGGCAAAAAATGCCATTTAATTTTTTATGACTGCGCTTTTTATCAAAGTAACATCTTCCTTGATTCCGTCTATTTTTAATTGTAATTGACCGATACCAGATTCCAGTATCGTTGTTCTGTTTTCAAGCGATGTTATTCGTTGTTCTTGATGTTCTATTTCATTCAAAGAAGAATCTTGTCTGGCGACCCAATAAATGCCACCAGATATAAAAGCAATCAAAAACCAACTGTCCCGAATAACATCTATGATATTTAAAAATTTTTGTTGTTTTTGCATTATTCTATTAATGATTCAGAATAATTATTTTTATACTGTATCATTTCCTTTTTTTATATAGTTTTCTATCATTTGAATTAATGCCCGTTGCCCTGCCCACCAGCGCAAATCATTATCACTGATATTTTGTCCAAAGATTTTGTTATTTATCAAATTTTTCAAATGTTTTAATACCTGTTTGCCAGATGGACTTGCAAAAGTTCGAGCATATTGTTTTTCGATTTCGTTCATGGTTGTTCCTTACCTAGATAGACATTTCTTCTTTTGCCATTTGTGCGATTGGTGCAATGTATTTTAATTCTGCGTCTGAATGCAGAGATATTTCATCTATCAATCCACGACGCGACAAAATCTGCAACCCACGTTCACACAATGGGCGTATTAATTCATGTAATAAACGACCATATGTCGCACCCAATATACGAACCATATCTGAATTGCGTGCTAATATTTCTGTGGCTGTCATTTCTTTATCTGATAATAAACCTAATCTGTCTGCCAATAAGGTGTGTCTGATTCTGTCTCTTAAATCACGCAACACAATTTGAGAAACATCAAAATCAGCCCCGCTGGACAAAGGTGTTAAACCTGACGAACCAACTGCCTTTGGTATGATTGCGCCTGGTGTTAAATTTATGTTTGATAAATTTATAACACCATCATCATCTGCCTGCCAAATGCCACTGACCGCGATTGTCGCGTTTTTCAATATCAATTCCACAACCTTGTTCGCAGTTTTTATATCTGGCAATGCACGCATAACTGGACCACGACCATATATTTCACCACTGACCACAGACCAACGGAAAATTATATAAGGATTCGTTTCAAATGTTCCACGTGCAACAATATTGTTTTCAATATCGCCGCCGATATCAAGAAATGCAGTGAATTCAGTTCCAACAAGTGCCTGAACCAATTTAATCGGTGTTTGCGGATTTGTTTTTAATGTGTCTTTTAATGAATTCGGTAAAACGACACTTGGATATTTTTCAACCACATCACATAACGGCATAGATGTTGTATGAAAAACCGCGTTTGGTAAAATTGCTATATCTTTCATTGGTATTGCCGTGAAAGAGAAAGCAGAATCTGCACCAATCGGATTTTCAGCCATAAATAAACACGCCGTCCCCAACACAATTAAATCTGTATAGCATTGATGAATTGTCGTATAAAAATTAGAATCATTAAGATGTGCACGCAATACCTGTGTGGCAACTTCTGCGTTTGGAGATAAATCACTTTCACGGACTAAATTTATCCATAATGATTCTGGTGGGGTTAACAACGAATACATTGACGCAGATAAATTATCAACCGCGTCTGCTGCCGTTGAATCAAACAAAGTAGCAATATCTGTATCATCTTTCGGTATGGTGTATCGCATCGCTGTTTTCCAACGTTCCAACCATATTTCTCTTTCTTGTATTGCACGTTTGTATAACTGCATAATATTTTTTTGCATGATAAATTCCTTTTTTGTTTATATTTTGAAATTTGTATTTGCCCTGATAATAGTATTTCGACCATACACAGGCCTGATTGGTCCAGTTTGCATTGCTAAACACCCCGCAACCGCGTCCAGACCATCATCATGTTCCACAGAACCAATCGGTGTGAAAGCCAACATCTCAGATAAAAACATTGTTTGTTTTATTCTGTTGTGTATATATAATCGACCAGACGCCAACAACGGTTCTATGGCATTCAGAATTCTTGTTTCCTTTTTTATGTGATTAGATATTTGTATAATGTTGATTTGCATATTTTTTGTATTTGCAACGCGTCGCATAATTTCAGGCAACGCATTTCCAATACCATTTATTTCTATACCTATACGATTTATGTTGTGGCTGCGCATAAAATCTAAAACCAATTCACATTGCGTTGTCAAAGGGTGTAAATCTTCATCATCAACAGACATATATTTTATGTCGTGGATAAAAGCTGTTCTGTTTTTATCATCACGATAAACCAATGCACAAACACTGCCATCTGAATTAATATGACCAGATGATGGGTCCCAATATAAACTGACCCCTGTAATAATGTGTTCGCCGATTCGACAATTAAATTTGTCAAAATCATCGTCGTAAAACAGCGCCGATCCAGGATCAAGGTGAATTTTTTCTTCGTCTATATATTCCAACATCATTTGTGCAGAAAAATGTCTGGGACCGACAATATTTTCCAATTCATGAATTTTTTCAATTGGGAACATCTCGGGCCAGACTGGATTTCCGCCACTGTCAACAATAGGTATCTTTAATTGTTTATATCCAACTAAAAAAGGTATTGAATTATTAAAATTTTCGTTTAATCTAAAAGACATGGACTTTACTCCGAAATCTTTGCCTACTAATTTAGAAGCAGAACAAGCCGTTCTGGCGGCGGTATTGATGGACAACCGTGTTTTGGAAAAGATAACATTCCTGACTGCGGACCATTTTTCTCATCCTGCTCACAAGGAAATTTTTAAACAGGCATATCGTTCATATTCAAATTCGTTTCCATTTGATGTTATTACTGCGAAAACATATTTTGAACAACAGGGAACTCTTGAAAGTGTTGGTGGCGTTGATTATTTGAACCAATTGGCTGCCGCGGGTACAACCGTTGTTAATGTTGAACATTATGCGCGTTTGATATTTGATAATGCACGTCGTCGCGAATTAATCACATTTTCTCGCAAGGTTATGGACGATGCGTATACCGAAGATCCTGAAAATCCGGTAAATGCACAAATTGAAAACGCAGAGCAACAATTATTCAACCTGTCAAGGTCTGGCGACACCGAACGTTCTTTCTGTTCATTGGAAGACGCATTGAAAGTCGCCATACAGGACGCAGAAATTGCATACAAGGCAGACGGTAAATTATCTGGTTTAACAACTGGCCTTGATGATTTGGACAAATCATTGGGCGGTTTGCATTCTTCTGATTTGATTATTATTGCTGGTCGTCCGGGTATGGGTAAAACAACAGTTGCAATGAACATCGCTTTCAATGCTGCAAATTCTATTTTGAACAATCGTGCAAATGAAAAATTCAAGGGGGCGGTTGTATTCTTCTCGCTCGAAATGTCCAGCAACCAATTGGCTTCTCGTGTTTTGTCATCTCAGGCTAAAATTCAATCAACACATATGCGTGATGGAACATTGACTGACGAAGAATTTATGAAAATGTCGCAATATTCCACCGCTTTAGCCAAGGTGCCTTTGGTCATAGATGATAACGCCGATATGTCTATTCCAATGATGCGCACTCGTTTACGTCGTATTGCACACAAATTTGGTGGCATTGCATTGGTTGTAATTGACTATGTTCAATTGATGACTTCACCGGGCGGAAAACATAATGATAACCGTGTTCAAGAATTATCTGAAATAACACGTGGTCTTAAAATCTTGGCCAAGGATATGAATATCCCTGTTATTGCCCTGTCCCAGTTATCACGTAGTGTTGAACAAAGAATTGATAAACACCCTGTATTGTCAGATTTGCGTGAATCTGGTTCTATTGAACAAGATGCTGATATTGTTATGTTCACATATCGTCAAAGTTATTACGATGCAATAAAAGATCAAAAACAATCTAAGAAAGACGGCAAACAACACGAACAACAAAACAATGATTTAAGCAATCAAAATCAGGCTGAATTGATTATCGCTAAAAACCGTCATGGACGCACAGAAACTATCCATGTTGCATTCTATGCAGAATATTCATTATTTGATAATTTATTGCAAACACCACCACAACCATCAGATATCCAGATAGATTCTCGTTATGAAACAAATTATGAATCGGGTCCATCTGACTATTCTGGTGTACCAGACGATATGCTTTAATCGTTATTATTGTATTATTTTACTTGCTAAATTCAGAAAAATTGACTAATATTTTGTCAAGATATTCCAAAAAGGGGTAATACCATGGCACAAGAAGAAATCATTTTTCCAAATAATATTCGCAACATTCGTGCAGCGAAGGGCATGAAAATGACTGAATTGGCAAAACGCGCCGGTTTGTCTTTGTCCGCTGTATCCAAGATTGAAAAAGGTGTTCGTCGTTTGAACGAAAAACAACTTTTGAATGTCTGCAAAATATTGGGTTGCAAATTATCTGATATATTTATTCATGAATCAGACGATGTTGCAGGACAATGGCAAAATGAAATCAAACGCCGTTTAACAGATAACGAAGGCAGTGGTTTGAAACTGTTCGGTTCTGGATTGCGTAAAATTCGTCAACGTGCTGAAAAAACAATTGCACAGGCTGCAAAAGCATCACGCATGACTTTATCTGTATACCATAAAATTGAAGTCGGTCAACGTGAAGTTTATGAAAACGAAGTTGAAACATTGGCAAAAACATTTGGTTACACCTCTGAACAATTATTCGCAGAAATTGCAAATCTTTATAAATCTGGCGAATTAACAAAACAAATTAACAAAGTAAAAGAACGCGTAAAATCTGTTCTTGAACCAAGAAACCCATCTTCTGAATTTGATTCTCATGGTGGTTTATATGGCGCACAATTGTATGATAATGCACGTAAAAAATTGGTTCCTGTTTTTGGTGTACCAGAAGGCAAAGCCATTAAATTACAAAAATCTGATGAAACAATGATTGTTGCCCCATCTGATTTAGAAGGCATCAACGGTATTTATGCGGTTGTTCCAAATTCTAAACGCCTTGGTGGGTTTATTCCTGAATCTTCACATCTTTTTGTTGATGTTAACGCGAAAGTCAGCGCCGGGGATTTAGCTGTTTGTATAGATTCTGATTTTGCAAAAATGTCTGATTCAGATTCTGCAAGTGCGCAAATTGTTATTGTTAAAAAAGATTCACATGGTACATTGTATGGTCATGTTTCTAACCCTGATGAAAAAATCACGGGCAAAACAATGCACAAAGTTATCATGATTGTCATGCAATAAACACCTTTATCTGTAGGGGGGATTAAGATGCAACAGCAGGCACATATTATCGCACAACGTCTTTTAAATCTTTATCGTCAGGCACACGTTATTGTTGGTGGCTGGTCGGCTGTGAACCCTGTTTTGGTTTCTGAATCTAACGATGCTCAGGTTATCAAAGAATTATTAAATCTGCCAACGGGTCAGAAATTGGTTGAACACATCAATAATCTGAAAAGTGGCAAAACCCCGATGAACACCATAGATAATGATTTATTACCATATGGTGGCACAATGTCCAGTCATGAAATAAATGTTTCTATATCAAAAGAAGAAATAGAACAATTGAAAAGTTCACTGGAACATTTTGAACCAACATTGGACGGATTAAATGAAATAAAAAATCTGCCATTTGTAAAAAATTTTGGCACCGATTGGATAGAAGACATCAAATCTTCATTGGCTGGCGATACTGTTGCATTGGCACAATGGGACAATGTCGTTCGAACAAATCGTGCATATCAAATGTGGGACGAAGCACAACAGTTGGTATCCGAAACATTGACAGAACGCAACCGCGCCCAGATTCAGGCAGATATGCCAGAATTTGAAACATACCTGCCTATGTTCGGGGACAGTGGCAACGAATTATTATCAAAATTAAGAACATTTATGTCATCTATGTCCTAATCTGTTTGGTATATAGTGTTTTTTGTGTGTGGCGTCCCAATATAAATCATCGTTCCATGTGGTGATAATATAAAATCAAGTTCACGCAACCTTTCCCTCAGATTATTTCTTTTTTGTGCGGTATTACAAGTGTTCGGAACCTCTACATCATCACAGATAATTAAATCAGAACGCATACCGGTAATATTTCCAGAAACACCCTGACAAATAACAGACGGTTCACGAATACCAATTGGTCTTTTAATAGTAATTTTATGCGTTCCCCACTCTTTCTTAACATCTGGCAATATATCTTCACAGAAAGGATGATTTTCCAATATGTTTTTTATATGTGCAACCATACGCGATGCCAGATTTGTTTCAGCAGATAAAATCAAAATTCGTGTTTGCGGATTATGATATAAAACACACGCTGCAAAAATTCCGACTACAGTAGATTTTCCAGAATGCCGAAACGCGTTTAACAAACCACGATGCGGTTCATTATTAAAAATTTCTATTAAAAATTGCATAATTTGTTTATGGTGTTGCGGTGTCGTAAAACCTAAAATTTTATTCCAAGCATCTAAAAAATCAAATGCTTCCGTAATCGTCACGGGTTTCATAAGGCGCTTCTTCTGTCACAGAACCATAATCATTTATCAATTTTGGCAACGCACCATCTAAAACATTTAACAAATTATTGTACAGCCCCAACACCGCACCCCCAGACATTTTATCTTTGATTGTTTCCATAACATAATTCATCTGGTGCAAGACTGTATCATGTATATTTTCCCATTGGGATAAATCTAAATTCACACCATTAAAATCTTGCAAAGCCGCCAACAGAAAATTAAAATCACTGTTCAAAGATTCAGGATCTATTTTCATTGTTGGTTGATAATCTATAATTCTGTTTAATGATATCTGTCTGAAAATATCTATACGAGATTCGTTTTCCGGTATATTATTCAAAACGACAATACCACCATTAAAATCGTTATTTGGATTAACATCATATTCATCTGAATTTAAAACAATATTATCCACAGCGACATGAATATCCGCATCTTGAAAAAAAGGAAAATCAAAAACAAATTCATTTGTCTGTCCGTCCCCAATATATGATATTTTATACATATCGTCCCCCTATCCTGCTATGTCATCTATCTTTGACAACCATGTTGCAATCAAATTTGGTTTTTTAACTTTTTGCTTTTTGATTTTTTCAAGATTGCTTTTGCGTTTTTCATCGTAAGGTTTCGCAGCTTCTTCACGCAATCTTTTCAAAACCGCACTTTCAGAAAAACCGCTTCCTGAATTACCACTTGCACCATATTTAGCGTTTTGTGTAGCTAAAATTTTTTTAATTAAATTTGTTTTTGTTTGTTCATCTTCCGCAATTTGTGCCAATATTTTTTGACGCTGTGATGACGCTTCTTTTTTTGCGTCTTTATATTCTAAAACTTTTGTCACATCTGAAACTAATTGTCCCATAATAAACTCCTTTCTTTTATATTTGATACCAACCATCAACCGTCACAGACAATATCGTAGCAGGCAATTGTTCATTACTCGAAACCGTCCACAAAGGTTGCATTGTATCCCGTTGTATTCCCAATAAATTCATGGACAAATCACCGCTGTATCCAACATTTTCGTTTTCATAAACACTGTTCGGAATTTCACAGCGATAAGAATTTATAAAAACTGATTTTGTATCTTTCACACGCAAAGATATTTTTCTGGTCCTGACTTTGCGTGGCGTGTGTCCATTTGTAATAAGTGGTAATGCAGATATAGTGTATGAAAATCCATAATCATCTGCATCAGATAAACAATCTGCATCAAATTTTTCAAGATATAAATCATCATTTCTTTTTACAATAACATATGTATCATTATCCAAAACACCGACATATTGAAATTCACCATCTGTTTTATAATTTGCCCATGCAGAAATATCTGTGTTTATATATTTATTTAATACAGCTATATTTCCTGCATTCATAACAACAAACAATTGATGCGTATGTTGATTATATGCGACACTGATTGGTTGTTTCATCATATGTTTTGATGCGACACATAAATCAGTCGCGTTATAATTTTCACCCAAATCATCTAAATCAAGTTCACGAATATCTGTGCCAGATTCAGATATGAATACTGTCGCACCTTCTATTTGTTGTGGTGGCAAAACCAATGTTGAAACGCTGCCAACAGATGTATGTTGTTTTATATCAACATTGCTTGGTGTCAAAGGCGAATTAGAAACCGCCCATTCACCGACAGATGTTAAAATTTGCAATTTATCACTGCTGATAATATTACATATATGATTATGTTGTGCAGATAACAATGTTAAAAATATCGCTTCGTCATCAAGACCTGTTCCAACATCAAAATTGGTATAATCACCAACCTTTGACATCCATATATTGTTTGGCGCTGACGCAGTACACCCAAAAACCAATCTGTTTTGATGGAAACAAATACATGCAGGCCAACCGCGTTTAGTATTAAATTCTTCTTCGTACCATTCGGTTATTGGGCTGCTGACTATCGCAAAGTCACCATTTGTGTACAATTCACCGACACGATTACTTTTAATAGAAGTCAAAATCCATTGTTTATTGTTTATTAAAAACCTTTGTCCCTCGAATTGTTTGTCCCAAAAATCTACATTAGATGTGAACAGAGCATGATTATTATCCAAACTGCTGACGGACATTGTAAAATATACACCTTCGGTATCATCAAACCTTTTAAACGGTATATTAATGCTCAAATCTGAATTGACATAAAAATTGAAATACGACATTTTAAAGCCATCTTCATCTTTTGTCAAAATACGAGGCTGATAATCAGGATGTACAAAAAATATGCTGTTAAATCTTTGGACATATTGAATTTTATCTAAATCAGATTCGTCCCATGGGGATAAAATATTTTCGATTTTTACATCGTTCTTATAAATATCCATACTGCCACGATATATAACCAATAAATATTTTTCGTTTTCACTGATTTGGAAAGGAATCAATATTGATTTATACGGAACAGATGCGATTTGTCTCAGACCTTTTCTGCGTTTTAAAGCACCTGATTGTAAAACATCCATATTTTCTAGTTTTGCAACGGCATTATTATTATTTAACGCATAAAAATCTGATGAAATCTCGCCCCGAGAAAACACATTTTGAGTTTTAAGAAAATTTCCCATAAAAAACTCCCTTGATTAAAATCTGGTATTTATCAAAGAAAAATCTGACACATCTGATTGTACAGACATTGAACTGTCTATGAATTTAGCCGTCTGAAAATCTCTTTCATATAAAGCAGACATCATATTAAAAATATTCATATCACCAACCAACGGGATACAAAACTCTATCGCCAGTTTCGTGACCAACAGAGATGCAAAATAATCTGGAAATTTTTCTGGTTCTGTTTTAACAACCGCTAAAATATTTGTCGTCTCAGATGGACAAATAATTTTGTTCCCCGCAATTTTTCCATCACATTTGATAATACGCAACACATTTCCAGGAATAATAAATTCATCATCTGTATTCTTATTCAAAACTATGTGTTCGGTTGCAAAACGCCACGGAAACGCAGTTAACAAAGTATCTGCGGTGGCATCAAATAAATTTCTGGCCAATTGTGCCGGCGCAGAATCTTCACGCAAAGATTGAATTGGCTTTTCACCTATTTTAAGCAAAGCCATTGAACATAAATCTATTTTACTAAACATTTTACACCTACCTAAACAAAAACGAGCCGTTTTCACGGCCCGTTTATATTTTTTTATATTTTAATTTAAGACAAAGCAGCAACGCTTACAACACCTTCTGCGACAGTTAATGATTTAATTGCTGTCCCATTTGATGCATTGATTAAAATAATATCCCCTGTTTTCATCAAAGTATTAACTGGGGAAAAATAACCAGATGTTGAAATTGCGGTCATTGTTTCGTTTGCCTTATAATGCCAAAGTGTGAAACCATTTGCATATGCAATAACAGATAAATTTTTATTTTGAAAAGCCATTTTGTTTTCCTTTTTTTTGTTAAAAATTATTGAGCATCATCATCGCATTTAATACGAACGATACCTTCTGCATCAATCAGAACTGCACCTTGTGACATACTGTTGCTGATGAAATGCGCAGCACGTTCACCATGCCATGTAATATCTGTTTTTACTTCCTGACCACAGGCATGACCAACGCTGGATGCGTGATAAATGAAACAATCGCGTTCATCTGAATTTGCCAAAGGCAATGCATTACACAAAACCCAATTGATTCCTAACCATCTTCTTGATTCACACCCGTCAATCAAAGGTGTTGCCCCACCAACATAGTCAGCAGACACAAATTCATCTAATTTCAACAATTCGTTCCATTGATGAACACCAACAACTGCAAATCTGCGACCATCATCTGGCACATCGTTTGTGTTTAATATTTCAAGCGCAGACATAATCAAAGATTTTGTTAAACCTGTGGAATAATCACCAACAGATTGTGTTGCATTATTCATTGCATTGATAATCAATTCATCTGTCTTGCGACCCAACGCATACGCACCAGCAGATGCAACAACACGACGTTCGTCTATGTTTGTTTTCAATTCATCTAATGAATCAACCCAATCACCTGCATAATAATCTTGCAATACACATTCGACCGGTGTGTGGTCTAAATTCATAACAGGAACAATACCATGACGAGATTTAGTACTCGCAATACCTTTACCAACTTTCTGGAAAGTTGTAGATGCACCAACAACACCAGATTTACTGCGAATTGTTGAACGTAATTTTGTGCCCATTTGTTGATAAGCCAAATGAACATCTGCTTCAAATTGTTTTACAAAAACATTATCTACTGAAATAGACATAATAAAATCCTTTTTTTATTAAATAAAAACCCCATACAGGGGTGGCTACTAAAATTTTGATTTATGGTTATGCACAAAATGCGCCATACATCAAAACGAAATTTAGGGTCCGTAAAAAAAATGGATTATCCAATAAAAAATTCAGTCAGAAACAAGAAAATATATCTGACTGAAAATTTTATCTTTAAAAAAAATCCCCAAAACCATACGATTTCGGGGAAAAAATAAAAATTACGCATAAAATATGCGCAACAAATTATTTCTTTTTAACTACTTTTTTAGCAGCTGGTTTTTTTGCAGGAGCTTTTTTAGCAACTACTTTTTTTGCAGCTGGTTTTTTTGCAGCAACTTTTTTTGCAGGTGCTTTTTTAGCAACTACTTTTTTTGCAGCTGGTTTTTTTGCAACTACTTTTTTAGCAGCTGGTTTTTTTGCAACTACTTTTTTAGCAACTGGTTTTTTTGCAGCAACTTTTTTTGCAGCTGGTTTAACTGCTACTTTTTTTGCAGCTGGTTTTTTTGCAGCTGGTTTAACAGCAGCTTTTGCACAACCACATTTCTTTTTCAACCCGAACATATTTCTCTCCTTTTAAGATTTTTGGATAGAACAAATTTATTTTGTTCTTGTTTTATATTTTATATGAAAGAAAAAGAATAGTAAAGATAAAAATAAAAATTATGAATACAATTTTTTAAAACCGTTTTCAATTTTTCTTACATATTCACTATCATGATCGCGCCAATATTTTGGATCTTGCATCATCTTTCTTAAATCATCATCAGACAAATTTTCATTTACACTTTCATCTGTTAAAACTTCTGGTTCCATTGATTGCATCATCTTGTATATGCCTTGGATTCCCTGAGGTGTAGACGATAATTCATCAAACGCATCTTTTGGTAAAAACTTTTCACCGAATGCATTTATTTCTTTCATAGCATCTTTCATTTTTTGTTCGGAACCAAAAAAATTTTTCAATTCATTTATCGCATTTGTTTCAATTTGTAATTGAAATAAATTTGATAATGTTGGTTGTAAAAATTCTTCAGCGATATTATAAATTTGTTCAACTTGTTTTGCAGTTAAACCAATTTGATGAAATTTTTCACGAACCGATTCGTCATCGAACAAATTATTTTTTGGATAATCGTTTGCATTATCTGGCACACCGATAGCACGATTAAATTTTTGTTTTGCATCATCATCACTGTTTTCATTTGGCACAGAAATCATACCACCTATTTTCTTTTCTAATTCACAGTAAGATTTTACCAATGCATCTGTATTCAATTCGCCATTTTCATTTAGAAATTTTTCTGGAATTTGTTCCATTGTTTTTTCCTTTTGTTGAAGATTCTTGTTTCAAAAAATAAATACCGCCCAAAGTAAAGACAGTTTGCAACATTGTGAATAAATCTTGGTCACCAACCAGATAAGCACCAATTGCAGACACAATACCAATACTTGAAACCACATATGTTTTACGGTTTTGCAAATAACCACCACTTATAATTTTTTTCATTTAAAAACCTTTTATTATCAGAGATAAAACAGAATATCTTCATATTCTTCTATATACCCACGGGCACGCGCCCAATCTGGCATTACATTTGTATGATGAAATTTTGTCGCGCCATAAACATAGTCTGGCAAATGACCATGACGCATATCATTTACGACACGCAAACACATTTGAAATTTTTTTGTATTTATTTCCGGATATAAAAATTTATTTCTTTCTGAATTTTCGTCCAAACATTCAAAAAGATTTTTATCATTTGCGATTTCATCAAAAGATTTTTGATATTTTACATGAACATTGTAAATCAAAGAAGACATCATCTCTACCTTGCGCAGCGATGTTGCCAATGTTTCAGCATACACAATGCGAGCCAATTTATATAATACCGCCTGTGTATTATCTGGGTTTGTAATTAAAGATAATTGCATAATATACCTGTTTGAGTTAAAAAAAGACGCACTCAAAATTGAGTGCGTCTCAAAAAACAACCAACAAAACAAAAAGGGGTCTTGTTATGTCCTATATAATATCACAAAATGACTTTAAAGTCAAGATGTTTTAAATACTAATCTCGTCCCCATATGTTAAAAGATATTGTTCACCACATCTTAAAACCAATGCGCCATCTTCGTTCAAACCCATCATTTCTGCGGACTTCCCGTGATATGTTATAATTTTATTTAAAGCGAAAGCAAGATTCATCCAACGTTCACGAACAATTGAAAAATTTGTATTTCTCCATTTTTCAATTTTCTTAATTAATGTGTTTAACACATCTTTTACATCGACATTTTTATTATAATCATGCACCTTGGTTGTTGGGTAATCTTTCAACCGCGGACAAGTTTTAATATTAATACCAATACCAACAATAACAAAACTGTCGCAGTATTCAATCAAAGTGCCGCTGATTTTTTTACCATCAATTAAAACATCATTTGGCCATTTAATTTTTGGCGACAAACCGAAAGAAATCAAAGTTTCCGCAACAGCAATACCAACCGCATACGCTAATTTAGGATCACGTTCTGGAATTTTGAAAATAAAACTTGCATAAACATTTCCGGCATTTGAAACCCAAGTTCTGCGATAACGTCCCCGCCCAGCAGTCTGAGATTCCGCAACAATAACAGTTTTATTAACAGCTTCCCCACGTGCAATTAAATCATGCGCATAATCTTGCGTACTTGGAATTTTATCAAAAGAAATCAGTTTATAATTTTCCAATTCTGTATTTTCCTTTTTCATTCAAGATAAAATCATGTCCATAGATTTTTCTTAAATTATAAATAGCATTTTCCACCGTATGCGTTGTTGTATCTGGATTCACCCCCAGCAAAGATTTTAATTCTGAGATATTAACATCTGGGTTTTTATAAAGCATTACAATAATTTTATGTTGCAATTGTGGCAAAACAACATCTTTGTTAAAAACTTTCTTGATAATATCGGAATTATTAGCACGCATAATCAGATAATTTTTCAATTCAGATACAGAAATGGGTGTTGTTATATCCGAAACATCAAAAACGACATCTGCATTATTTGGCGAATCGGTTAAAACAGCACCCAAATCAGAAAAAATCCGATTCCAATAAATATCATCTGAATAAATCTTGATATTTTCTAACATAGCCTTACGATAGCCGATAAAACAGCATAACGCAACTATTTATTGAAAACCCAAGATTATAATTCATGTTCAGGTGATGGGATAAATTTAGTGAAATCGGCCAAAGAAGCACCTGTTGACGCTAATATCTTAGAAATACTGTTGGTTGACGGCCATCTTGGTTGACCTTCCTTTGACCAACGTTTGCTTCTGTTAAAGGTTGTTGGATCTAAACCACTACATTTAGCAAGTCCAGAACAAGACATATGATGTTCTGTTGCAAATTTTTCTATTGCACTCCATACATCTTCATGTGTCATGATATTTTCTCCTATTGTATATTGGTTTTCCAATTCAATATTCTAATAATAGTTGAAACAAGGTAATTATTCAATTATCAATAAATTGTTTCTATTCCTAGCTAAAAATATAGACTAAAAATTTTTTTGACAAAATACTTGACAAATTGATTTTTGTGTATTACATTACGAATCGTCAAAAGGAAATAAACCGATTGACCAGATGCCAAGCATCTGCGGGCCCAGAGTTTTCAGACTCCCTCCTACATTCTCTCTCCTCTGGACTTTGGGCCCAAACATCAGTTTAGGATGCCAATTTCTTTTTCTCCTTTCCTTCCTTTCATGGCATCCGGAAAGACACCGGCCCACGCCGGTGTTTTTTTATATATATTTTTATATATATAAATATATTTTTTTCCTTGTATTAATATTGACTTTTTTTGTAAGCTGTTCATATAGGAAACCACATTAACAACAACAGGAAAGGAAAAAATCAATAACGATTTTAACTGACATCTATAAAAAAATGAGATTGAAATATCTGTCATTTTTGCCATCGTTATTGCTATTGGCAAGCGTTTTCAACGCGTTTGCTGACACGCCAGAACCTGTTTCAATTGAATTCCCAGACGATAATTTAATGCTTGAAAATCATGTTTATACAAATGCTGCTGTGTTTGAAAATCTTGGGATATACGGTGGCGAAATTGATGCGATTGCGGTATATGATACCGAATCATATCATTGTGATTCGGGATATTATTTACCAAAAGATGCGAATGAATGCATAAAATGTGAAAAAGATTCATATTGTGGGGGTGGTGTTTTCGCATATAACGAAGAAGAACCTCAAGGTATAACCGAATGTCCGGACAACATGAATTCTGCACCGGGGGCAAAAACCGCGGGTGAATGTGGAAAAATATTGCATGTCGGCGAAGATAACATGTATTTAACATCTGAAAAACAAACCGCACCTGCATTTGCTATATTAATGAACGGAAAAACATATTATGCAAAAATGTCATTGGCTGAAAACGGTAAAAAATCTATGAACCAAGACACAGCCCGTTCATTAAAGGTTTTATATAATAACAAAGAATATTATGTCTATGACGGCACAATATCAGAATAAAAAAACACCCGTGAATCACGGGTGTTTTTAATTTAATTATTGTTTATTCTGGTGCACTGAAACGCCAACCCTTGAATGTCTTACCCTTGATGGTCTGAGCCTTAACCGGTGTTCTGATATCGCCATCATATTTCGCAGTTCCCGCATTATTGGCAGTTATATCTTCATCATCAGCATCCAACCAATTAATATTTATCGTATTCGCATCACACATGTAATCTATGTATGGCGCAGAATCAGATATATTAATAGTATCACTTGCAACTTGAACAGAGTTTGCAAAATCTTTTTTTGAACTACCAGCCTGCGTTTGTTCAAGTCCTGCATCCCCATATGTTTTATAAATACCTGTATACATAAGTTCAGTAATAGAACTATCAAATGCAGCATCATAAGCAGCATAATTTATACAATTTTCATCTGTATAATTCATATCACCTCCAGACCAATCTGAATCAACATTAACACCATTAACCATTGTATACTTATGTTCGTTTTGCCAATCTGTTTTGTTTGTATTACATCTTACGACACCAGCATAAGAAATATTTTTGTCTGGAAGTTTTACAAAAAAGCTTCCATTTTGCGCAGTTTGACGGAATTGTGCCAATTCAGAATTTTGTTGTTCCAAAACAGAACAGTTTATCTCTGAGCGTCCATCAAAAAAATACCAATTAAAGCTTGTTATGATATAACAAGTTTCATCACCATTTATCTCTTTTTCGTATATGATACCATTTAAATTTTTACTTTCATGTACACCGTCTGAATACAACTCACCATACAAATCTACATAAGGTTGCCATATAGAAACTGTTTGCGCATCAGAATTGTGTGTATGTCCCTGGACTGAATCTATTGCCTGGGTGACCATTATTTGTTCTGCGGCTGATAATGACGACAAAAAACTATTCCAATTTCCAAATACTTGTTCTATTTGTTCTTCAAAATATGAATCTGGAACATTGGTTATATCTTGTCCCTGGGCTTGTGCCATTTGTTTTGCCAATGCGACACCTTGTGCGGTGGTTATATCTGGTCTTTTGTGATAACCATTTACGCAATCAAAATTTATTGAACATGTTGGGGCAACTGCATTACATTGTGAGCCATAATTCCATGTTCCATTGCTGGTTTCGTGTCCGTATGTTACATTTGTTGAATGTGCCGGTGCAGTTGGGTTTGTACATGACGCGGAACATGTTTTATAACACATATTCCCATTTGTTGCGCCCGCCGGTGATAATGTATATGAACCATCACCCAATGTTGAACATGATGTAAGACCTTGGTCTGATTCACTGTCATATGTCGCATCTGTTAATCCAGTACAGAAATTACCCGCTGTACATTGTACCCCATTTGTTTCTTCGGAACCAGCCGGTAAATAATTACCCGCGGCAATGTTATATAAAATATCTTCGTATTGTGCAACCGCGCGAACGGTTGCACCGTGTTCGTACGCACCATCCATATTGTCAGCGATTGCCGCGTTGGTGTACACTGTATTTTCCTGCATAAATTCATTATTTTGTGCATTTGGGAATGTATCAACACGCGTTGGTTCTGCCATTACCGACGCGACAAATGACACAGCGATAACGCTGGTTAAAAAGATTTTATGTGTCATATGCTTCCCTTGTTCAATATAAATATTATACCAAAAATCTGGTCTTTTAAAAAGTATAAAAAAACACCCGTGAATCACGGGTGTTTTTTGATTTATTATTTTCCAAATTTGCCACTGCGTGGGAAACCAACCGGAATCGTATGACCCTGAGATGCACGTTTTGCAATCCACGGTGTGATATCTTCCAATTTTGTTGTACCACGTCCGGTTGTCCAACCAAATCCGTCCGCTTTGTTAAAGAACATTGCGTCAATTGTATATGTGCGATCTGCATTATATTTCTGCAAGATTACACCCTTGCCCCTTGCCATTTCTGGAATCTGAGATGTTTCAAACATCAACAATTTATCATTAGACCCAGACAACGCAACCATATCGCCATCAACACGGACACATAATACCGCAGGATTTTTTTCATCTACATTCATAATCTGTTTTCCAGATTTTGTTTGTGCAACGCAATTTTCACCACTGACAATAAATCCGGTTCCATGTCTGCCGACAACCAAATATTTTGCAGATGTATCCAATACAAATGCCTTTACAATTGTTTCTTCGGCACTGATGTCCGCCATCATACGCACAGATTCACCAAACCCACGTGCAGACGGCAAATCGTTCGCGGACAATGTGAACATTTTACCAAAACTGCCAAACAGATTGATTTTATCGGTTGTTTGTGCGTGGAATACAAATTGTAATTCGTCGCCTTCCTTGAATTTCAGGTCAAGGTTATTTAAATCAAGATGTCCCTTGGCTGCACGAATCCAACCCATTGTAGAAACAATAACTGTGATTGGTTCTTTTTCAATGAAATCATCTGCATTGACTGCAATTTCTTCACCAACTGGTGCCCATTGTGTTCTGCGACGACCCAACGCAGAATTTTTCGGATATTGTTTTTTAATATCATCAAACCATGCGTGTAATTGAGCATTTTGTAATTCTTCGCTGTCTAACAAATTCTGTAATTTTTCTTTTTCTTCGCGCAATTCTTTGTCTTCGCGTTTGATTTCCATTTCTTCCAATTTACGCAATGAACGCAAACGAGTATTCAAGATAGATTCAACCTGAATTTCAGTCAAACTAAATTCCGACATCAACACAGATTTTGGATCATCTTCATTACGGATAATTTCAATCACGCGGTCCAAATTCAGATATACAACCAACAAACCGCCCAATATTTCCAATCTGCGTTCTATGTTGTTTAAACGCCAATGTGTGCGACGCAATAAAACATTTTTCTGGTGTGCAATAAATTCACGCAAAACGTCCCCTATTGGCATAACGCGTGGCGCACCATTAGAATCAACCACATTGAAATTCATATTGAATTTATATTCTAAATCAGTCGTTGCAAACAAATGAGCCATCATTTTATCACATGGAACATTTCTTGATTTAGGTGTAATAACAATACGAACATCAGTTGTAGATTCATCAACAATATCTTCAACCAAAGGCAATTTTTTTGCATCAATTAAATCTGCAATTTGTTCAACCAATTTAGATTTAATAATGCCGTATGGAATTTCTGTGATAACAACCTGTTCTGCACCACGGTCTAATTTTTCAATTTCCCATTTTGCACGAATACGGAATGCGCCACGACCGGTATCATAGTTTTTACATATTGTATCAAAATCATCTATCAAAATACCGCCAGTTGGAAAATCAGGTCCAACCAATTTTTTCATAATTTGCGCGGTTGTAGATTCAGGTTTATCAACAACTAAATTCAACGCATCCATAATTTCTGCAACATTGTGCGTTGGAATATTTGTAGCCATACCCACAGCAATACCCATACCACCATTTGCCAACAAATTAGGAAACGCCCCCGGCATAACGGTTGGTTCAACGGTTGTTCCGTCAAAATTAGGCATCATATCAACACTGTCTTCGTCGATACCTTCCATAATCAACATGGCGGCTTCTGTCATTTTTGATTCAGTATAACGATATGCAGCCTGAGGATCACCGTCAATATTACCAAAATTTCCCTGACCATCAATTAATGGATAACGAACGGAAAAGTCCTGCGCTAAACGAACCATCGCATCATATACAGAAGAATCACCATGTGGATGATAATGACCCAACACATCACCAACAACCGTTGCACATTTACGAAACGCAGCAGATGGGGATAATTTCTGGCGCAACATAGAATACAAGATACGACGATGCACCGGTTTCAAACCGTCCCTGACATCTGGCAATGCACGTGCAACAATGGTGCTGACAGCATATGACAAATAGCGTTCAGACAACGCGTCTGATAACTGTTGTCCAGATATATTTTCGATTTCGTTTACAGTTTTTCTCATATTTCTTTCCGTTTTTTCTAGGGACAGAATAAAACATTTCAAAAAATAAAACAAGAAAAAAACAGACAAAACTTGACTTATATGTATGCAATTAATACACTTATATATGCAGAAAGGAACAAATATGATTAAATCTTATGACAACACAAACAGACACATTTTCAAATTTGACGGTGGCGATTTATTAACCAGCATGGGCGCAACATGGTTTGTTGTATACAAATACAGCAAAACAATCAATCCATTGGAATTCAGATGGAGATGTGCGACCCAAGATTCCAGAATCAGCGCATACAACCGCTCTGGCGCATACCACAAAGATTTTTTAAAACATGTTTTAGAAATGAGTGACTCTAACCTGTCTAAAGCAAAAATAGACATCACGCCAACTGAAACCAAGCAAATGGCAAAGGAACTTTTGTCAAGATTATAAAAACACAATAAAAAAACCGCCCGATTGGGCGATTTTTTTTCAAATTCCATATAATTAGAATCCAAAGACCATACGTTGTTTTGATTGGCGTTTCTTTTCGTTACGAACCGCTTCTTCTTTCAAACGTTTACGTTTTGTTGTTGGTTTTTCATAACGTTGACGTTCTTTCATTTCACGATACAGGCCTTCTTTTTGTGATTTACGTTTTGCAACGCGCAATGCTTGTTCTACGTTGTTATCACGGACCAAAACTTTAACCATTATGTATTCACCCCCTTTTGGCGAATTTGTATTTATTATTTTTTAAAAGGGGATTTGCATCCCCTTTCCTTTATTCTGGTGGAGCTGATCAGGCTCGAACTGACGACCCCCTGCTTGCAAAGCAGGTGCTCTACCAACTGAGCTACAACCCCAGAACTTTGCATTTTAGTATTTCTAGTTTTGCGACCCACTGCGTTGTAAAGCAACTTGCCTCTACCAACTGAGCTACAACCCCAGAACTTTGCATTTCCAAGATTTTATCTTGAAAGCCTAGGTATTTTATACATTTATTTTACAAATGTCAAATAGAAAAATTTTCTTTACAAAATATACTTGACATATCTTTTATTTTGTCTATAATTTATTGTGTAAAAAAAGGAAAAACAAAAAATGAATATGCAACAACAAATAAAACACCCTGGATTAAGTTCCCATATTTTTAATATGGTAACAAATACAATCCGTGCATCAATAACACCAAATTTAAAAAATATGATGATGAGTCGCACAACCCAAATGGAATATAATTTAGAAATGGGTCCGTGGGCTATGGGCTTTCTTATGCAAGATTTAGAAAAAATGACATTGTTAGATTTAGACACAGGTGTCAAAATGGACGATTTATACACCGTTGGTGATATCTGCAATTTGATTACTGACAGATTACAAAAATCAAACAAAGCCGACATGTTACGCAAAGCAAGCAAAATGGCTTTGCAACACTATTTTACAAAGGCACTTGTCGTTCCACAAAAATAATAAAAAAAGGCAATGAAATGGAAAAAAATTTCTTGGATTTAATATCTGTATACGCATTAAATGTTTTACGTAAAAACCTTGTAGAATCTGGCTATATCGAACCAAGACAAATTGAATCTGTTAAACCAGAATCAAAATTTGCAAAAGATATTAAAATAACAGATTTCTTGGATAATTACGAAATCGTTTATTTCATGGAAAAAAATTTCAACATCACATTGCCAGACGATACACAATTAACAAACGTTGGTGCATTATGCGATCAGGTTGCAAAAGCGTTTTACACTAAAAACCAATCAAAATTAAACGCTATTGCAAAACATGTCGCCCAAGACATTGTGAATATGACATACAACATACCTGCAATTCATTATTCGGTTCCAGAATTGAACATCGCAAGAAAACAAAAAATTTCAGATGTATTGTCAAAAAGCACACCTGATTATGATTTTGATTTGTTATTAAAATCTATTAAATCAAAATACAATGTCGATATTGACAGATTTCATAAAAACATTACAACAATTGATTCTTTGATTGGGTTTGTCGCATTGGAAATAGAAAAAACAAATCGTTTCAAGAAACCTGTTAAACAATCTGCAATTGTATCAAATGGTACATACGACAATTCAAGAAACAGAATTTTGACAGAATTGTCATCTGAATTATCAACACGTTCTTTGGTTGATACAGATAAAAAACATCCATTATCATTGTCAACAAAATTGCAATTTAATAATTATTATGATTATGTTGCGCTTTATAATATCGCAGCCAGCAAGTATCATGTCAGTTTGGATAAACCTGCTTTATTCAATATGAAAACACTGCACGATTATTGCGATGCAATTATGAAAAAACGTATTGCAATGTTTCAACAAACAAAAGCAACAAAACATATGTAATAAAAAGGCATAAAAAAAATGATTAGTTTAAAAATTGCTTCTAAAACACAACCTGTATCTTTCAATGATATATTTACAGTATTGATAGAATATCTTGAACAAAATACAGATTTAGTCGCGTCTGACATAAAACCATCTGACAGAATATCATATGATTTAAATCTTGATTCTTTGAACAGATTGGAAATGATTATGCACCTTGAATACGAATACGGCATAGAAATCAAAGACACAGAAGAATTGGGACGTGCAGATACATTGGCTGAATTTGTTGCTTTATGCAAAAAACAAATCAACCAAGAAAAAATTGTTTTTCAATTAAACACAAAAAACGATAAATTTATACCATCACCATATACAAAAAATATAAATAAAATCACATCAAAAATACAAACACAAATATCTGCTGTTAAACCAATTGATGCGAACACAAAATTAGATTACAACATTGTGTTTAACACAATCAAAGAACACATGTTAAACAAATATGGAATTCAAACAGTTAAAAAAGAATCTAATTGGTATAAATCATTTGGATTAAACGATTTTGACAGAAACGATTTGTTTGAATGGGTTGAAAAGAAATTCAATATCAAATTGGGACATTTCTATTTTACAAATATAGATTCTTTGTGTGTTGCAATATTAAACGCATATTTTGATAAAAACAAAATTGGTTTATTACAACGTATCAAGGCAAGATTTGTAAAAGCAAAATAAAAAAGCACCACCCGTTTGGGTGGTATTTTTTTAATTCTTTTTAACATGAACATCCATTTGTGGAAATGGGAAATTCAATTTATGTTTTGGAAATTGTGTGTATATCTGTTCCAAAATATCTGCTTTGGCTGAATATAAATCTTCGTATTTTGTCCAATAACGAATTGTTAAAACAACCGCGCTGTCGCCTAAATCAGACAACATAATAATTGGTTCTGGTTTTTTCAGAACGCGTTTATCAGCACTTAAAATTTTCATAACCAATTTGCGCGCATTTTCAACATTATCACCATATGAAATACCAACTTCTATATCAGTTCTGCGGTTTTTACCCATGGATAAATTAGTTATCACACCATTTGATAATGCACCATTTGGTAAAAATAAAATCTGGTTATCAAAAGTATTTATTTGTGTTGTGAAAATCATAATTTTTTGCACGACACCCATTTTGCCATCTGCAGTTATGATTGTATCGCCAACCTTGAACGGTTTGAATAACAAAATAACAACACCACCGGCAAAATTTTGCAATGTTCCAGAAAACGCCATACCAATTGCCAACGAAGCAGCGCCCAACACCGCCACAATAGATGTCATTTGCACACCCAATGTTGTTAAAACAATAATGATTACAAATACCCTTAATATGATACTTAAAAAAGACATTGAAAATGATGCGAGTGACGGTTCAACGTTGTGCAATTTCATTGCGTATGTAATAGACGCAACTATTTTTTTCACAATCCAAAAACCGACAATCCAAATGACCAACGCAGCAACCAATTTCATACCGAAATCAGCAATCAATTGACCAAATGTCCGCACCAAAGAATCAAGTGTTAAATTTTGCATATTTCTTTCCTTTTTTTTACCAAAACACAGCATATCAAATAATAAAAAAATGTTCAATAGAAACTTGTCGCGACGGAGTGAAACGGAGACGGACCATCACGACGAAGCGTAGCGGAGACGGAAAAAAACACCCCGCCGAAACGGGGTGCCAAGGAAAGGGAGAGAACCCTTTTATATTGGTGTGCCATGAATCACACCAATCTCGTTCAACAACATTACCCGTTATTGCCGGTTGTTGTTTGTTGTGGTTTGCTGAAACGCCAACCCTTAAATGTCTTACCCTTAATGGTTTGTGCCTTAACAGGGGTACGGATATCGCTGTCGTATGTTGCGGTACCCGCGTTGTTTGCAGATATATCTTCTGCATCTGCCCCCGTCCAATTAATGTTGATAATATTCGCGTCGCACGATGCTAATGTCGGCTCTATATTTTCAAATACAATTCTACGATAATTTGCCTGCATATCAAAAAATGACACTGGACCCGCAATAAATTGTGCACAAACCGATACACATTGATTGGCACAACCGTCTGGGTTGCTTAAATACACCCATGGGGCAGAAACATTTTGTTTAATCCCATTTTTAATATAACCATCAATTTGACAATAGCATGATTTACCACTTGATTGACCTGTATTATCTGTAAGTGTTGTTTTTATAGTTGGGGTTCCAGTTCCACCTAATAAGACCGTCCCAGAACCTCCTTCTGCACTACATCTTCCGTGTCCTGTTATTATTCCTTTATCACCATAATCAACAGCAAAAGAATTCTTACCACTTATCCCATAATAGGACGCATCATGCCCATCATCAATATATGTATCATTTTGATTATCATATTCTTCAAAAGAAGACGAATTGTTTATATAAGCTGTGGTAGTGGCCACCGAACTTCCTATTAATGTTGAAAAATTAAGCCCCGCTTTTACATGCCATCCGTTCACACAATCTGTTGGTTCGCATTGGTTGTTATCACCGTAATAATAGCCACCGTTCATTGTTCCCCTTGAATGTGCAACATCCGCGGTTGTACATTCACGATAACAATCGTTTTGTGATGATGCGCCCGCTGCGGACAATGTGTATATTCCGTTCGTCGCGGTGGAACATGAATTTAATCCCTGGTCTGTGGTTTCATTATACAATGCATTTGTCAACCCTGGACAGAAATTACCCTGTGTACATTGTGTTCCGTTTTCATCTTCGGAACCTGCCTTTAAATAGTTTCCAGCGACGATGTTATATAAATCATCTGTATATTCTGCGGTGGCGTTTACTTCCCCTTCGTACACGCCCATGTTTTCTTCGGTTGCCGCACCGGTATATGTGTAATCTTCCTGCATTAAACCGGTGGACGGAAAATCACCCGTATTACTCGGTTCCGCCATTGCAGGCGCAACAAAGCCCATTGCTATAATTGATGTTAAAAATATTTTTTGTTTCATGCTTTCTCCTTTCCTTTTTTTAATAAAAAAAAACAGACAAATAACGTCATCAACGTTATTTGTCTGTTTTCATATTCGCGTGAATACAATTCACGCAATTATCACACAACGAAACTATCTGTGTGTGTGTGTGTGTGTGTGTAGAAAACTGCGGCTTTCAGCGTACTCACTCTCTTTTTTCCTTTTATCTTTTCGTTCCTATTATACCAAAAATCGGGCCTTGAAAAAAGCGAAAAAACACCCGTTATTCACGGGCGTTTTTATTTTTATCACAAAATTATTGAATCAATAATTCTTTGCCATGGACATCAACCGATACGGTTGAACCCTCGCCCACGGTGCCAGATAAAATTAAATCTGCGATTTTATCTTCTACCGCGGTGGTAATCAGTCGTTTCAACGGACGCGCACCAAATACGGCATCATATCCATTTTCGCCCAACCAATTTATCGCTTTGTCCGTGATGTGCAACGATATTTGACGGTCCGCCAATCTTTTTTCAAGAATCTTGATTTGAATCTTGACGATATCCGCCATGACATCTTTGCCCAATTGGTTAAAGAATACGATTTCATCTATTCTGTTTATGAATTCAGGTCTGAATTGTTTTTTGACCGCTTCTATATTCGGCAAATTACTTGTCATTATTATGATAGTATTTGTGAAATTGACAATTCGTCCCTGACCGTCTGTTAAACGCCCATCATCAAGTATTTGTAAAAACACATTGAATACATCTGGGTGTGCTTTTTCAATTTCATCAAATAACAATACCTGATATGGACGACGACGAACAGATTCAGTCAATTCGCCACCTGCTTCATATCCCACATATCCCGGAGGTGCGCCAATCAAACGCGCAACCGAATGTGGTTCCATATATTCAGACATATCAATTCGTGTCATTGCGGTATCATCATTAAACAAATATTCTGCCAATGCTTTTGCAACCTCGGTTTTACCAACACCGGTTGGTCCCAAAAACATAAATGAACCCGACGGTCTGCGTGGGTCTGACAAACCAGCCCTTGAGCGACGAATTGCACGCGCAACAACCGACAACGCATGGTCTTGACCGACAACACGTTTACGCAATTCATCTTCTATGTTTAATAACTTAGATTGCTCTTCTATGGACAATCTGTCTGCTGGAACACCAGTCCATTTGCTGATAACCGCGGCGATATGTTCTGGCAATACGGTTTTATATTCTTTTGATTCCGTATTTTGTTTTTTGATTTGTTCTTCCAATTCTGGAATCTTGCCATATTGCAGGGCCGACGCTTTTTCATAATCACCGTTTCGCATGGCGGTTGCAACCTCTGCCCTTGCAGCATCAAGCGCCGCCATAGAATCAGACAAAGATTTCATTTTTTGTTGTTCGGTGCGCCATTGTGCAGTCATTTCATTTGATTCTTGCTGCATTTTTTCAATCAGCTTTTCCAAATCAACCAAACGTTTCTTTGATTCTTCGTCTTTTTCTTTCTTTAACGCCTGTTGTTCGATTTTCAGTTGCATTAAATGTCTGTCCAATTCGTCTAATTTTTCAGGTTTAGATGCAATTTCAATACGAACACGTGCAGCAGCTTCATCGATTAAATCAATCGCTTTATCTGGCAAAAATCTGTCTGTGATATAACGACTGGACAATTTCACCGCAGCAACCAACGCAGCATCTGCAATACGAACACCATGGTGTGCTTCGTATTTATCTTTCAGACCACGCAAAATAGAAACGGTTTCTTCAATTGTTGGTTCATCAACATACACAGGTTGAAAACGACGCGCGAGCGCTGGGTCTTTTTCAATATATTGACGATATTCATCCAATGTTGTTGCACCAACACAATGCAATTCACCACGCGCAAGCATTGGTTTTAATAAATTGCCCGCGTCCATGGAACCTTCGCCTTTGCCGGCACCAACCATAGTGTGTAATTCATCAATAAATAAAATGATTTGACCGTTGGCATCTTTGACCGCTTTCAAAATTGCTTTCAATCTGCCTTCGAATTGACCACGGAACATAGCGCCCGCCATCAACGCACCCATATCAAGTGATAACAGTTTTTTATTCAACAAATTTTCAGGCATATCACCCGAAACAATTCGTTGTGCCAAACCTTCTACTATTGCGGTTTTACCAACACCCGGATTACCAATCAAGACCGGATTATTTTTTGTTCTGCGCGACAGAACCTGAATAGTTCTGCGGATTTCATCTTCACGACCAATAACCGGGTCTAATTTTCCATCCATTGCCAATTTGGTAAAATCGGTAGTATATTTTTCAATCGCCTGCTGTGGGGTTTCTTGAACATCTTCTGGATTCATAATTTTACCTCTTGTTATTTTTTTCTTTCTGTGTGATATATAGTCGCTTTTTTTCAGAATTCAAGCCATCGGACAATAAACCTATATCAAAAAGATTTATTATTGAACTGACTATTTTTTTGGTATAAAATCCCATTGAAAAAAACGGGGGCAATTATGAATTTTTCCGACAAAGATATTGAACAAATAAAATCACATGATTTATCTGTTCAAGAAATAGAAAATCAAATACAAAAATTTCAATCTGGGTTTCCTTTTATAAACATTGTTAAACCAGCGCAATTAAACGACGGTATTATTGAATGCGAAAATACTGATGAATACATAAAAAAATATCAAGATTATGCAACAAATCATAAAATCGTAAAATTTGTGCCTGCGTCTGGGGCTGCAACCCGTATGTTCAAAGATTTATTTGATTTCGTATCAACCGGCAATAAAAATGAAACAGTTGAAAAAACACTATCAGGATTACAAAATTTTGCTTTCTATGATGATTTACAAAAATACATATCTGAAAATTCATCTGATTCAGAAATCATAAATTCTATTTTAAGCGAACACGGATTAAATTATGGCAATCTGCCAAAAGGTCTTGTTAAATTCCATAAATATCCAGATGTGTCCAAAACCCCAGTAGAAGAACATTTAACCGAAGGTGCCGAATACGCATCATCACAAAACAATGTAAATATTCATTTTACTATTTCACCAGAACACAGAAACGGTTTCAATGAATTGTTATCACGCGTGATTCCTGAATACGAAAATAAATATGGGTTGAAATATAATATATCTATGTCTGAACAGAAAAAATCAACAGATACTATTGCAGTTAATCCTGATAATACTCTGTTCAGAAACACTGACGGTTCTTTGTTATTCAGGCCGGCGGGACATGGCGCATTGATTGCGAATTTATCAGATATAGATGCAGATTTAATCTTTATTAAAAACATAGACAATGTAACAACTGAAAATCTGCGTGGTGATACAATTAAATATAAACAGGTATTGGCGGGAATATTGGTTGATTTACAAAAACAAATTTTTGATTTGCTGAAATCTGACAATACTGATGTTGATACATATCACGAATTTATAACAAATAAATTGAATATTAAATTTGATAAAAAATTGACATTGGACGAATACAAAAAAATATTAAATCGCCCTCTGCGTGTATGCGGTGTTGTTAAAAACACAGGTGCCCCAGGCGGCGGTCCATTTTGGGTTATGGACGAAAACGGTATGGTTTCCCTGCAGATTGTGGAATCCAGCCAAATCGCCCCAGAATCAAAACATATTATGCAGGAATCATCTTACTTTAACCCGGTTGATTTAGTATGCGCCACAAAAGATTATATGGGCAATAAATTTGATTTGAACGAATATATAGACGAAAAAACTGGCTTTATATCTGAAAAATCAAAGAACGGTGTTCCATTACGCGCGATGGAAAGACCGGGGTTGTGGAACGGGGCAATGGCAAAATGGAATACTGTATTGGTCGCGGTTCCGGTGACAACTTTCACACCGGTAAAGGTTGTTTCAGACCTGTTATCCACGCCACATCAAACAAAAAAGTAATAAAAATGAAAACATTACTTGACTTTTGTTAAATTATATTATAGATTATACCCCAGTAATTAAAGGATTTAAATATGCCACGTGTATGTAAAGTAACTGGAAAGAAAACAATGGTTGGAATGAACGTATCACATTCTATGCGTCATACCAAACGTACTTTCTTGCCAAATTTGCAAAAATTATCGTTCCACAGTGATATTTTGGGACGCGATTTCAGCCTTCGTATTTCAACTGCTGGATTGCGTACATTAACAAAACACGGTGGATTGGACGCCTATGTAATGGCAAAACCTGTATCTCGTTTAACTGAAGAAATGGCTGCAATTAAAAAAGCTATTGAAAAGAAAAACGGTAAAGCCGCCGCACCTGCTAAAAAACCGGTTCACAAACCAACACGCAGTGCAAGATTGGTAAAAAAGGTTGAAGCTAAAAAAGCCGCTGCAAAATAATTCAGCGGATGCGTTCTGGCTCTGTGGCGGAACTGGTAGACGCGCTTGACTCAAAATCAAGTTCTGAATAAGAGTATCGGTTCGATTCCGATCAGAGCCACCAGAAATAAGAAAACGTTCCCTTGTGGGACGTTTTTTTATTTATTGTGAATATTGATTCCGTATCGAACCGATTGGTTCGGAGCCGTTAGTTGATAAGAACAAGCGCCAGCGCAGTTTGAATCTTACGTGGCGAAAGGGGCCTGCGACAAAGTCGTGGGAATATCCATTCCGTCTTCGCCACCAGAATATAAAAAAACACCGGCAAATGCCGGTATTTTTTATTCTGTGAAACCTGCACACTAGAATCTATAACTAATTCCGCCTTTGAAATTCATATAATTGGCGTTATCCATGAAATATTGTGTGTTGCCGTACATGTGGAAATTACCAACGGCATAATCAACACCCATATTCAACGCAGCACGATATTTATAATCGTTGTTATACAAATCAAATGTGCCGTCCATTCCACGCATGCTCAATTTGATATTATATGTATCGCCATATTCACGATATCCCATAATACCAGATGTGAATCTCAAACGACCACCGTTCTGGAATGCCTTTTCATATTTGCTGTATAACCCAAGTCCGGTTTCAACCGATACCATTGTGTCATTCGGTATGATTAAACCGAATTCGCGTTCGTCTTCGTGGCCAGATTGGTTATACATTATTGCATTGAATGCCAAATCTGGTGCCAATGTCCAATTACCAAATGTTATTGGATAACGCAAATCGTTCATTAAACCAACGATTTGTTTTTCTATATAACCTTCATAGTTTTGATTATTGAAACCGCGTCTGTTATATTGTCCGCGTGTAAATCCAGCCTGACTGGTTATAACCAATTCTATGTCATCATTGGTATATGTTGCCGGCATATAGAACATCCACATCTGATTTTGACGGCTGAAACCGTCACCGTCATTTGTGTAAATATTAGCCATCGCCATACCATAACCCAATTTCCAATTTTCAGATAATCTGGAACTGCTTATTCCATATTGTCCAGAACCGCTGTTGTGATTATCACTGAACGAGAAATAACCCATAGAATCAGATATATCAAAATTATCACGGTCTGAATTTTCAAACATTTTGTTATTCATAGATAAACTGATTTCACGCAGGGCGGATAAATCTTCGTGTGCAAATTGGGTAAATGAATCAAGTCCTGACAATCCCATTAATGCACCATTAAATGCAGACATATTATCCATAGATTTCAATGTAGCAAATAAATCGGAACCGTTACCCGCGTCATAATTGTTCTTTAAGAATGCGGCCAATGATTTATTATCGGTCAAAGAATTAAAATCTTTCATCTGCATAACAACATCATTACCAACCAAAGATGCTTCAAACATCGCGGAATCAGAGATAAGATTTAATCCAGATGTATCACCCGCATCAATCATATTTTCTGCAACATAAGTTGTTTGATTACCACTTGTCACAACATCATTTGAGATATGCAAATCACCAGACAATTCATTATCAACAACAAACGAAGAACCAGATGTTGCAACAACTTTACCTTTCATTGAATTCAGGTTCAAAGCACTTGCTTTTACTGATCCACCTTTGTCATTATACAATCTTGATCCATTTAATACGATTGCGTTTTCATGACCAGCATCTCCATTTATTGTGATTGTACCAGTGTTTGTAACTGTACCATGCCCACTGTCTTTATCTGCTTCAAGATAAATTCCATATGCAGTACCGTTTGATGTGATATTTATAGTGCCAGAATTGGTTACATTTGAACCTGTTTTAGCATATATACCAAACACATTACCCACAGTTCCATTTGCAGTATGAAGGACATTATTTTCATCAATAAAATCTTCACTTGTTATAGTGATTGTTCCTGCATTGTTAATAGTAGAAGCTGCAAGACCAAACATACCAAACGCAGTACCACCACCCAAAGTATGAATTTCTATATTTCCATTATTTGTAATAGAAGTACCTTCTGTCGATGTTTTCATACCTATCATGTTACCAGCGACAGGATTATCCAAATCTCTGATACGTATATATCCATAATTATTTACAGTATCTGAACCCATCATTCCAACTGCTGTATTACTATCACCATAATTACCTATTTTGATTGTACCATAATTCACAGTATTTTGACTTCCATATAAACCAAATGCAGTACCATTACCGTGGTTTTCTATTTTAATCGTAGATTTATCTAAATTTAATTTATTACCATTGTAAACATTTGTACCTTTGATACCTATTATCCTTGGGTTTTCTACACAATCTTCACAATAATTATTAATAGCAGCTATTATCCCTTTACCAATCAAAGAACTTTTCTTTGTATATGTATTATAGGCTGTTTCTCCATATAAACCTATAACATGTTGACCATTATTTACTATTCTTATAATACCTGTCGAAGGGGTTGCTGGATCATCTGTTGTACCTTCAAACATGTTAAATACTTCTTTTCCGTACATACCATAGTTAGTAGGCATTACACCAGATGTATTATTATCGTTATGTGTGGTAATTTCTATTGTTCCTTGGCCACCAAAATTAGCATTGAATGCTTTATAAAAATTATCGTATACACCATATGAATTCTGATCAGAATAATTATTTATTCTTATCAAAGCACTTGTATCATATGCATTCATAAAAATGTCTTCGTCATCTTCAGAGTTTATAGCATTCCTATACATACCATATGCCAAACCATTATTATTATCTATGATGATATCACCATTATTACGAGCACCAACAACAGCTGACAAACCATATGCTTCGCCACCATTTGATACAATATTAATAGTACCGTCATTATTTCTGATAACCGCATCTTCATTCCCTAACAACCCAGTTGCTATACCAGCATCCAGATTATTAATGGTTATCGTTCCAGAATTTACAACCTTGTTTTGACCGTACATACCAACAGCAGAACCTTCTTTTAAATTTTGCATTGTTATAGTTTTGCCATTGTTAGATTCTTGCTTAGAATATGCACCAATAGCTGTACCATTATCGGCATTTACCATGAATATTGAACTATCGTTTGTATTCATTGCTTTGCCTTGTGGTGCATATAAACCATAAGCTATTCCTGTACCATAATTTTCAATATTGATTATCCCTTTTCCATGATTGTTGGTTGCATTATATACATTACCATTTGAATACATACCAAAAATGTTAAGATCACCATGGTTAATAATATTAATTGTACCATTACCACCATTAGAATTAGCAATTCCAGCAGTGCTACTGGTGTGTATTCCATAAACGTTTTTATTTCCTACACTGGTAATATTAATTGTTCCTGTGCTGTTATAACCAGATGCGTTGTTTATTTCAGCAGAAGATGAACCTGAATGTTCAATACCAGCAATAGCCCCACTCTCACCTGTGCTATCAATATTAATTATTCCAGTGGTTGTCTTGCTGTTATCTGATATTGCATTACCAACCTTTAAATTCGCTGCAACACCATAAATATTGCCTGAACCACCAACATTTGTTATATTTACAACCCCATATGCAGAGTTTGCGTTGGATCCCAACGTGTAAGCATTATAGCCTTTCGTGTCTCCCAGTACACCAACAAGAGGACTATCGCTTCCTTCGTTAACAATTGTTATAGTCCCTGTTGCAGGTAAAGAACCATTACTATATGCATTAAAGGCATTGCTTGCGTGTCTTAATCCATGAATAGTTGCATATACATTATGCTCGGTTGCTGTATTATGATATTCAATAGTTGAATTGTTTGCCTCTACAGCCCTAACATCAATTGAAGTTCCTTTGGTGACACATTCGCCAGAAGGTTTTCTTCCATACCCTGCATTACAAACACATTGTGTTCCTGATTGATGTGCATTTGCTCCACAATCTAATATTATCAAAGAACATCCTATACCATTGGTATAATTTTCATACCCATTATCACATACACACTGTGTTCCTGATTGGTGTGCATTTGCTCCACAATCTAATGGTGTCAAAGAACACCCAACACCGTATGCATAATTTTCATAACCATTGTCACATGTACAACCTGTTCCTTCCCAATGTGAATTTGCACCACATTGAATTGACTCACATTCTACTAATGTAGAATCTCCTGATTTGCATGTATTACCAGTTTCTTCATACCCACCAGGACATGCTGATACATAATTTGCCCCACAATCAACAGGCGTATCACACAATTCATCAGTCCAACCTGCATCACAATTACAACTGGTTCCATTTTGTGTTCCATGATCACAGTTTAATTGTGGTGTTTCTGTAGCACTTTTGGAACCACCACTGGATCCACCTCCACTGCCACTACTTGCTATGGCTGCCCCTGCTGCAACTGCTGCGACGCCCGCACCTATACCAATCCACGTATTTGTCCCAAGCCCCAAAAATCCAGCTGTCGCTGTTGTGTTTGATGCTGTAACACTTTCCATAAACGATGCGTATTCTTCACTTGGGATTTTCTTTACGCAACTATGATCTGATTTTGCACCGTGTTCCAACAACAATTTATATGCTTTTACATCTTTGTTTTTTATCGCATGACAAAGTGCAGTATCTTTATACATATCATGCCCGTTTATATTTGTAACCTTGGCTAATTCTTCGGTATTTCCAGTCTTGGCCAGTTCATATATATCTGTCACTTTCATTTTGGCAGAATATGCAGAAAACATATTCAACACACAAAACAAAGCAAACAATATTTTTTTCATTTTTTACTCCTTTATAAAAAAAGACCGTCAAGAAATTGGCGGTCAGGGAGTTTGCAATCATACATCTTAAATGATTTCGTGGCTTTCGGGTTACCCCTGTTTTATGACCAACGACCCCCCGACCAAAAAGTCAGGGATGATAACGGTGCAAAAGACACCGATAACACCAGATAACGATGCTTTCGCACCGAAGATGTAAGGCTTGCAACAGCCCCGAACCCAATCCCTTGGATTCAATTCCCATTATAAAAGATTCATTATCGTTTTCAATAATTAATTTCGTATAAAAAAACACCGGCAAATGCCGGTATTTTTTTATTTGTATATTTTACACATTTCGCCAGATTACTTTGTCAAACAAAGATTCTATTTTTTGTTTTAATTCGGCGTCATTGAAAAATTGTTCGCGGTCAGCATCCGTTGTTTGATGGCATTCGCATTCGTGGTATGGTGTATATTTTTGCACTGCAAAATTTTTCACACCCATATCACTGGTTATTTTTGCGACAGACAACAAATCTTCTTTGCTGACATAACGTGGGTCGCATGTGATACGAACCTCTATTCCCTTGCCCGTTGATATCCAATATTGAATTGATTCAATCATTTTATCGTATGCTATATCCAACCCAGTCAAATCTTTGTAATGTTCGCGTGTTGTTTTGAAATCAATTCCAATCCAATCAACAATATCTGAAACCTGTTTCAATATTTGTGGATAAAATCCGTTTGTATGCAGACCGATTAAAAAACCCAAATCTTTGACACGTTTCATATATTCAATTGTTGCATCTGCCTGCATCAATGCTTCGCCACCTGAAAAAACAACACCTTCTAATTTACCAACACGATTTTTCAACCAATCAAAAACTTTTTCAGGGTCGTATTCGCCATCACCCACAGGAATCAGGTGCGAATTAGAACAATACGCACAATTAAATGGACAACCGACTAAAAATAATACGGCGGCCAATTTCCCAGGATAATCTATCGTTGTAAAGGAAACCAGACCGCCGATTTGTAATTGCTTCATGATATTAAGCGGCTTTCTTCATCAAATCTTCGTGACGAGAACCTGTTGTCAAAGCATTAGATTCTGTAAATGTTTTTCTTTCGCAGAATTCGGAATATTTACCAATGTTAAAGTTTTTAACAGGTCTGATATATCCCATTGAACGTGAAAATACTTCGCATGGTGTTCTGCCGTTATTGTTTGTGTTTGCCATTTTTTACTCCTTCCTTTTTATTTGTTTATTTATTTTTGTTCTTCGTTTTGGTTAGCCACTCTTTCTGCATCGCATTTTGGACAGAAATCATGTCTTCCCGGTAAATAGCCATGTTTTGGACAAATTGAAAATGTTGGTGTCAAAGTCATATAAGGTATTTTGTAATTTTCAAATATAGTCCTTACAATTTTTTCTGCTGCTTCGCCAGAAGATACAGGTTCGCCCATATACAAATGCAACATTGTTCCACCTGTATATTTACGTTGTAATTCTTCCTGATGTTCCAAGGCGACGAATGGGTCGTCTGTGAAATTCACAGGCAATTGTGTTGAATTTGTATAATATGGCGCATCATCAGTTCCCGCTGTGATAATATCTGGGAAATTCTTTTTATCAGTTTTCGCGAAACGATATGCACAGCCTTCTGCTGGGGTTGCTTCCAAATTATACAGATTACCTGTTGTTTCTTGATAGTCAGCCAAATTAGTTCTGATGAAATCCATAACTTCCAAGACTAAATTTTTACCGAACACTGTTGCGATATTGTCTGTTCCGTTTGTGAAATTCAGAACCATTTCATTTGCACCGTTCACACCAATTGTAGAGAAATGGTGATTCCAGTCGCCCAAATAACGTTTTGTAAATGGATACAAACCGCGTTCCATATTCTTGGAAATAATTTTACGTTTGATTTCAAGTGCATCACGCGCCAAATCAAGCAAGCGTTTCAATTCACGTAATAAACCTTCGCGGTCGCCCTTGTGTGTATAGCCAAGACGTGCTAAATTGATAGTGATAACACCGATAGAACCTGTCTTTTCAGCAGAACCGAACAAACCGCCACCGCGTTTCAACAATTCACGAACATCTAAACGCAATCTGCAACACATAGAACGAACATCTGTTGGGTTCAAATCAGAATTCAAGAAATTCTGGAAATTTGGAATACCGTATTTAGCAGCCAATTCGAACAAAGGTTTTACATTTGGATGTTCCCATGGAAAATCGTCTGTGATGTTATATGTTGGAATTGGGAATGTAAATGGACGTCCCATTGCATCGCCTTCTGTCATAACTTCAAGGAAAGCTTTGTTAATCATGTCCATTTCAGGTTGCAAATCGCCGTATGTGAAATCAACCATCTTTTTACCAACAAATGGGCGTTGTTCCCTTAAATCTTTTGGGCAAGTCCAATCGAATGTGAAATTAATAAATGGTGTTTGTGTACCCCAACGACATGGCACAGAACAATTGAACACCAATGTCTGCATAGCATTTTTAACATCTGCGTATGATAAATTATCCAATCTGACATAAGGTGCCAAATAAGTATCCACGGAAGAAAAAGCCTGAGCACCTGCGAATTCGTTTTGCAAAGTCCCCAAGAAATTCACCATGTGTGAAATAGCAGTTGCCATATGTTTTGCAGGTTCACATTGTAAATAGCCCGGAACACCGTTGAAACCTTGGTATAACAATTCACGCAAAGACCAACCGGCGCAATACCCAGTTAACCAACCCAAATCGTGAATATGCAAGGCTGCTTCTTTGTGAGCTTCTGCGATTTCTTTTGGATATAAACTTAACCAATATTCAGCAGTAACGCGTTCACTGGTTCTTAAAATCAAGCCACCAATAGAATAACCAACATTTGCGTTTTCTTTCACGCGCCAGTCTGCTTCGGAAACATAACCATTAATAACATCAACAGCATCAACCATAGAATCACGGATTTCAGTGCGTTTTTGACGATATATAATATAAGATTCAGCAGTCTTGTATGCATGTGCATCCATCAAAGTTTGCACAACTGTATCTTGGATATTTTCAACTTCTGGTGTTTGACCGGCAAATTTCTTGTCCAATCTTTTCAGAACATCTTGAGTAATCTTAACAATATCGGCATCAGATATTTCACGAGTCACCGCAACCGCTTTCTTGATTGCTTCATAAATCTTTTTAGCATCGAATGGAACAATTTCGCCATTACGTTTTTTAATAGATTCAAGTTCACAAGTTAATGTTGATATAACTTGAATTTTAATTTCACCTTTGTCACCAGCCATCTTTTTCCCCTTAATTTGACAAAAATACTATATATAGTGTTTTTTAGGTTCCTTTAGACACAATATACAGTATTTTGATAGAATTCTCATTATGAAAAAAAATTTTTTTTTGCATTTTCCACTTGCATTTTTGTAATCCAGACTGGATGCGGGTTTAAGAGCTTTTTCCCAACACCGATTCGTAGTCATTTTCAACACCAAACATTTTTTTGTATATATTTTTGTAAAAAAACGACCAAAAACACGATTCGATTTTTACAAAAAAATCAAAATATAGTTGTTTTTATTCCGATTCGAAACAATATATTGATTTTTTAACTATGTTATTGAATATAGGCATTTTTATTATTTTGCACATTAAAAAAGTGGTTTTATTGACAAAAAACAGGGCTAAAAAATGGGATGACGGGACGACCCAAACCTGAAAATTCAGAATCATGCGAAAGCCATCACCCCATATATATTCTCTCTTCTCTGCTCTCGCTTGATTTTTATTCTAGCATAAAAAAAATTAATTGCAAAAAAAGAATGCCGTTGCAGGCATTCATTGATATTATAAAGGAAGTGTGTCTTTAATTACGATGCTTTGTATATTCTGCTGCACATGTTGTTTTGTCACCAAAAATCCAGATAAACAACCAGATTAATGCAGCCACACCGATAACAGCATAAACCAAACGGGACAACAAAGTCATTGGACCAAAAATCCAAGCAACCAAATCGAAATTAAAAATTCCGACCAATCCCCAATTCAATGCCCCAATTAAAGACAACGGTTTTAATACATAGTGTGTAAGTGCTCCCATTTTTTTCTCCTGTGGTTAAATGGTTAAAGTCTTTTAAGACACAATTATTATATATAAAACACGCATGCTTGTCCGCAGGAACGGTTTCCTTTTGTGAAAAAAGAACCGCCATATTTGGCGGTTGTTTTATTTATCAGAATTAAATATATTTTCAGGTGTACCGATATTACATATACCAACAACCAAATCTACCAATGCCCATATCGCAGAAATAAAAACAGGTATAATCAATATGATTCCAATTGTACTCATCAAAAACATTGCCCATGCAGATTCAATTTTACCCGCATAAAATCTGTGCGCGCCAAAAACACCCAAAAACCATGCTAGCACCAAATAAACAACGATAGATTTTCCATTTACTAATCTGTTTGCTCGACTGGTCAATGTTTCGTTGAAAACATACCCACATTTTGGACACGCTTTTGCTTTATCAGAATGTCTATATCCGCATTCGCGACAATAAATCATAGCCATTTTATTTTCCCTTGGTTAATTCAAATGATACATTTAATAAAAATTCTATATCTTGTTCCGAAACAGTTCCGTCCAATAATACAGAAACCCATGATGCCTTGTTCATATGATACGCAGGCAAAATTCCATCTTGCAAAAAAGAACCTATTACAACATTGTCTTTTTTAATATTCAACACATCTACATTGCCAGATTTATTTATACCCAATTTAACATATGGTATATTCATAATCAATCCAAACCATTTTCTATTTTCACGATGTCTTAAAACAATATTGTCTGGATATTTTGCCCACGGTCTGTCGCCGCTTACTTTATATTTCTTTTTTACAAGGGCTAATATTTTTTCTTTCATATTATATATATTATACATCAAATTTGAAAAAATATATACATTTTTATGTCCTTGATAAAACCGGCAAAAAAATATAAAATCTCACTTTGTTGGGGGTAAATATGTTCAATATCATAAACACTGAAAATATAGATAAAAAACAAATCTCTGAACTTTTTAATTTTTATATAAACGAATTAAGACCAATCATTGCAGAAATGGGAACACAAGAACTTACCGGATACCACGGTTTAACGACACATACTGATGCCGTTGTTTTTCGTGGCATAGATTGCGCCCTGTCTTTGAAACAAAATGCCATGCCGGTTGTTTTTGCGTGTGCTTTCCATGATATGGCACGTACCGATGATGAATTTAATTTACAACATGGGCCAAATGCCGTCCCATTGGCAAAAATCATTATGGATAAATATAAAAATTTATTAGATGACAAAACAGAAGAAAACATTTTGTTCGCAATCGCAAACCATACAAATGGCGAAATTGCACCTGATTATGTATCTGCGTGTTTGTGGGACGCGGACAGAATACGTTTATCATGGGGTTATGGATACGAACAACGTTTTTATAATACCGAACGCGGCGATAAAATCGCGTCTGGGGTGCCTGAAAAATACCTAGATTTGCAAAAACAATGTATTCCAGACCACGAATGGGACAAAATTTATTAAAAAACAAATCTTGTATATTGGCTTTTTTTAGATTATAATTTTAACAGCACAGTAAAAGGAGAAAAAATCATGACATCAAAAATATTTTTAACAGGTATTGCAACCGTTTTGGCAACTGTTATGGGCGCAAATGCAACAACAATTCGTCCATTTACAGGTGCAACAATGGGTTTGCAGGGTGCATATTATAATTCCAAATTGGATTCTTCAAATATTGACAGTCCAAAAGATTCCATCACATTTGGATTGGAAGCGGGCGCACGTTTCGGCGAATACAATAAAATTTACAACTATGGTTTTTCTGTAAACTATGACAATTCAAGCCGTGAAAAAATCAAGGATAAATTTTCAGATGCAACACTTGCAAAAATCAATACAAATGTATTTTCTGCAACATTTGATAATTATATGCGTTTAAGTGGCGATAAAATGAAACGTATAGATTTGGTTTTGGGCGCGGGACTTGGTATGATGGAATATTACGCAGATTCCAAAGACGGTGGCAGTGATTTGACAAGATGGTCATCATTGGTTGAATTAAAAGCGGGGCTTGATTTCGAATTGACACACAATATAACATTGTCTGCACAAACACGTTTGTTTGTTCCAATGCGTGACGCATACGGAATCAAGGCATCATATATTGCCGGTGGTGCCGTCAAATATGTATTCTAAAAAAATACAGAAATAAAAAAAGCGACCAGACGGTCGCTTTTTTATTTACAACCAAAGGAAACAATACAAAACCTAGAAACCGATTTTTGTTTTAACATTACCAGATGCGGTTATGTCTTTTGCATCTTGTTCTGTTTTCAACATTTTCAACAATTCGGCCTTGTCTGTTATTTCCAACAAAGATGCCTGTTTTTTTACAACGGCAAAATCACCCGGTGCCAATTTATTGTATTTTGCAATTTCATTTTCAGAAACATCTATATCTAAAAATAATTTACATGCAGATTTAACCTGTGTCGTTGTCATATAATCATATTTAACCTTGAACGAGAAACGACGCAATGCGGCTTTATCTAAACCATCCATTAAATTTGTTGTGCAAACAAATGGGTATTCTGCATTTTCCATTTGGGTCAACATTTCATTTACACCAGAAACTTCCCATGATGCGTTTGCACCACGTCTGTCAGACAAGAAAGAATCTGCTTCGTCAAAAATCAACAATGCTTTCTTTTCTCTGGCTTCTGCGAATGCACGCGCAATATTTTTTTCTGTACCACCAACCCACATTGATTTAATATCACTGGCTTTTTTGGAAATAATCGGCATATCTAATATTTCTGCCAGAAATTTAGCATATGCAGATTTACCAGTCCCCGGTGCACCATACAAACATAAAGAAAAGTTTTTCATATTTTTTTCTTTAATTTTGTCTGCTAAATTTTTCAAATCAACATCTGTATTTAACAAAGATGTTTCAAATTTAACTTCATCTTGTTTTTTCTTGTCTGTTGGTTTGACACCTGTTGTCGCTTTAACCAGATTATCAATTGTATATTCCAACATATCTGGATCATTCAACAATTTAACATTTTTGACTGCGGTATCAACCAACGCAATTGGTACATCATATTTTTTGACGATTTTTTCCAATTTTTCATCAGATATTTCAACACCGTGTTTATCAAAAACCCGTTTCCAAGCAATTGTTTTTGCTTTTATATCTGGGTCTTGGACTTCTATACTGATGGTAAATCTGCGAATGTATGCAGGGTCCATATATTGAACATTGTTTGTTATCCATATCACAGGTGTTATATTTTGTTCCAATCTGCGATTCAAGAATAATTTACTTGGCGTATGCGCGCTGAACGGATTAAGCGAAAAAACATCTTCGGCTTCATCAAACAAAATGACACCGTTTTCAGATTTTTTCAATATTGTTTGCACCTGACACAGACTGCTTAAACGTTCATCTTTTGATTCTTTGTTTTCAGGGGTTGTATATAAATCAAGATGTTGCGACACACAAACAGATTTTGCCAATTCAGTTTTGCCACAGCCCGGATGACCATATAATAATATGTTTACACCCTTTTGTTGTTTTTCTTTCGCGTTTTTCAGAATATTGCTGATTATGTCATAATCTTTTGCAATATAATCAAAATTTTCACGGTTTAAATCACTTTCAAACGGATTTCCAACCAAGAAATTTTGCACTTCACGCACAGATTCAAAATATGTTCCAATCAATTTATTGAACATACCACTGAAAGACCTGTCCCCATATCTGGAAGTTAAAATTCCTTTATCCATCAATGGGCCATTGATAGATAAAATTTGTTTAATATCTTCCAATGATGTTTTTGAAAATCCAGACATAACATCTACATTATCATTATGCATCAAACCATCACTGAATCTGTCGTTAAACAAACCAACCATTCTGTGCAATGCGGAAATCTTGGTTGCATACATAAAATATTGTAATAATGGGCGTGATTTTTCATCTAAATCAAAAGCGTCACAAATCACAGTAAAACTTTTATCAAAATCGTGTTGTGTTATGTCAATATCAAACACATCTGTTTTGTTTTGATGGACAATATTTTCAATTCTTGCGATTTCAGCTTCGTCTGATACCAAACCACAATTTATAAATTCGCCATTGACCATACCACGCAACAAACGCATTTGTTCCAGTTCCGATAAATCTGAATCATCATGATCATGGAACGATTGCATTTTTCTTCTGCGTATCAAAGGACGCATATTAATTCCAAAAACATCATCAGAATAACGCCAAATAAAACTAAGAAAACTGTCTGTGTCTTCTGGTTGACATTCTGATGCCAAAATGTTTTTGAGATAATACCCAAAAATTTGTTTTTCGCGTAAGTTCATGTTTGACCCCTGTGTTTTGTTTTTTATTCAAATCTTATGACTTCGTTGCAATTACCAATAACGACAATTGCTTTTCCGTCATGATAGGCATCTTTTGCCCACTTTACACGACGCCAATAATTACGACTTGGCAAAGTGTAAATAACGACATCAGAACCGTCCCATTGAAAAGTATATCTTGGCATATCTACCCCTTTTTTGTTTCTTCAATTTATATTATATATACACAACCAGACAAAAACGGTCTTGTATATAATATTTAGTCTTCTTGAAAATATAGTCTGCAAGGTTTTACGCGCGCCAGATTTCTTTTTTCTTGTGTTTGCAATGTTTTTTTCAACATTTTATGCGCTATATTTTTAAGAAAATTTTTACTTTCATCTGGATAAATTTCGCGTAAATCGATGATACTTTTTTCAATAAACTTTTTTTGGTTTGCGCGTCTGTACAAATTCACATCAGATTCAATTTGATTTGTTGCAGATACAAAATCAAATAAATCCATTTCTGAATTATTAAATTGCGCACAATTCCAATTTAATTTTTTTCTTTCACCCAGAAAGACATGATAAAAAACATCATATTTATCATATTTTGTATTGCTATGACGTATAGATGCAATTTTTTTGTTTTCTTCGTATGTGTATTGTTTCATTTTTTACCCCTTTGGTTGTTGTTTTTTATTTTCTATATTTATAATATAAAACATATACCAGACAAAAATGGTCTTGTATAAAATTAATATTTTAAAATGAATAAAAAATCCGCAAAGGGGTTGTATTTTATTTGATGCTTGATTTTATTATTGCATGAAGATTTTTTAATTCTTCACTTGTCTTATGAGAATTTTGTATATAACAACTGGAACCGACAAGAATAATTCCATTTGGCATTTTGTAATTATATATAGATAATTGACCGCAACTATATTCTGGAATTGTAACCCCAAGATATTTTTCTATCTGGTTCTTTACAGTTGCGCCATTTATATAAACATAATCAAACAAAGCCTCTTTATCCAACAATATGTCTTTTAATAAACTATATTGTTTTAATATATTATCTTTTGTTTTTGGGTCTATATTACCCCATTTAATTGCTGTCGCCCATGGATAAATGTCTAAATTTACCATTGTCCCGTCATAATAAGAACAACCAAACATATCACCTACATATCTGTCAAGCCAATTAAACCATGTTTTATATGGGTGATAATAATTATTATTTTTTTGATTAAAATAATTTATCAAAGAATCAAAAACTGTCAATCTTTGCTCGTCATTTAAAACATCATTGTCTGTCGCATTTAAAATCTCTCTGTCTGAAAATCTTTTTTTAGATTTAATCAAAGTTTTATGATTTTTATCTTCAAATTCTTTATTAGATGGATTTATAGAAATGGTTGCCACACGTGCTTTTTCAATATTTCCAAAAAAAGGTACAGGTATAGATTTTTTTACAATATCTATATCTTGTGGAATTGGTTGTTTAATAAAATTCAATATTTGCGATTTTATTTTTTGATTCAAAGACATTTCAATTTCCTATATTTTACAATTTAACAGAATCAGAAATTTTTTTGATTATGTTTTTGTATTCGTCAACCAATGCTTTTGGTTTGATTGGGACGATAGCACCACTCCATCTGAATAAATACCAAGACATTTCGCGCCAACCATCACTTTTAAATTTAATTGTCAAAGAACCGTCTGTATGTGGTATTACCTTTTGGTCTGGGTGAAATTCGTATTTCAAAGCACTCTCTTTTGCATCTGGGCTGACATACCATTCCACATCAAAAGGACCGTTTGGTGTATGATACGCACCAAAACTTTTCTTGGCATATTCATCTATTGAAAAATTACCAGATCTGAATTCTTCGTTTGTGATTTTTACATCACTGATATTAGATAAAATCTTTTGCGCAGTCTTGCCATTTTCAAGAACCACTAAATAATTATTCCAATTTCCCCACAATATTCCCAATGGGCATACTGTTATTTTCTTTTTTTTCTTATCGCTGACACTGTAATAAGAACAATTTATAACCTTGTTTTCTAAAATAGCCTTGCGCAATTTTCTTAAAATTTCGTCATCGTTTTTGTTTTTAATACGCGGTCCAGAAACAACCGCTTCACCCATAGAAATACCTTCCATATCATTCATTTGGGCAACTGTTTTTCTTCTTTCAAGTAATCTGTTTAATTTATATTCCAACGAAACCAATGGTAATTTTATCGCGTCGTCTTTAATTTTTTTAGTAGAACCATTTAATGCAAACATTTCAGCATCATTTATATAATCTAATGGAACACAATCTGCACCATCTAATTTAAATAATTTTTTTTGTGGGACCATTGGATCACGATGTTCTTCAAAATTATAAGGGTATCTTTTTTGAAAAAATTGAACCACGCGTTCTGCTTTCTTATGAGAGCAAGACATTATATCCATGACTTCTTCATATGGGATTCCGTTTCCTGGTCTTGATAATGCTTTTGCCACATCCAACATACTGCCAAACAAAGCATAATCGTCTCTTGAACCTTTTTGTTTTTTAGCCATGTTGCCCTCTTTTTATAAATCGTGTTTCATACCAACATCATACAAACCATACCCCATAAATGAAGAAGTTGCAAATACAACCTCTCTATCATCTGGCAATATTTGTTTTTTCATTTTATTCAGTTGATTAGCGAGATTATTAGATTTTTGATTATAATTTGCCAATATAAACATCATTTGTTTTACATCTGTTGAAGATATTAAATTTTCAACACCCCTTACCTTTTTGCCAAATTTAATATTTATTAAACCTAAATCATATAATTGAAAAAATACACATGTCATATCTTTCAAGAAATCATCAGAAAACCCAAAATTCTTGAAATCTTGTAAATGCGTAGATAATGTTGCAGTTTGTTCATTAGAAGAACCGCCAACCGCATTATCACCGAATTTCAATTCTATAACAGATATTTTTTTAGGTTTTTCTTTGTGTCCCTGTTTGTTTTCACCCGCCGGCCAATAAAAAGCGATTAAATCAAAACGACCACCCTTTTTATCTTTGTATTCTGTATCAACAATAAAATAATCTGTTGAATTTGCGTTTCTGGCCACATTGTTTTCATACCAGATTCTTTGTTGGACTTCTTTTTCAGAATTATCTTTTTTATCATACGCATCTATACCATCTGCAATATTTGATAAAAATTGTTCCCAATGAAAACTGGATAATTCTTGTTCTGATTTATAAAACTTTCTGTATCCGCTAGAATCCCCGGTTTCATACATTTTTTGCACTTCAATCCCATAAGATTTATTTCGTTTTGTTTTATCATATATTGTTACCGCAACAACACCCTTGTAATAAACAATTACACGATTTCCCCGCAAATTCATCATGAATCTTGATTTATATTTTCCATTTTTTACATTCAACATATCTATCAAAGGTGTGAAGCAACCATTCTTAAATTCATTATAAAAATCTAGTTTCAAAGCACGAGTCATAATTAAAGCCTTTTCTGTTCATTATCGTCTAAAACAATAATGTTTTTTATGCCAAATATTTTTTCATAATCATTTTTGCATTCTGTGTGAACTGGAATCAAGTTTTTTGCATCTATCTGTTTTACAAATTTCTGCAAATCTTTTATCGCAGCATGCCCAGATGTATGAATTTCAATGATATGATTCTTGAATTTATCCCATGTATGCTGTCTTGTTAAATAACCATGCCACATAGAATAAATAAAATCATAATCTTTGACAATATTATTCAATAGATATCTCGTCAAATTCAAGTTGTTTTTAATAAGATATCTATCTGGATTTTGTGCAATTTCTTTTGCAGTAATTTTTTTAGATTTGTGTTTATAAAACAAACCTGATTTTTTCATACGTTCCACAATACCATCAGACATACCAAAATAAATTCGCACGTTATCTAAATCTTTCAACAACGGAAATTTTGGTGATAATTCATGATAGATATCAAACAAAGAAGCGGTATAAGGGTCAATAACAAATGTCTTTTTTGCCTTGTTACACGCCTTGATAACAGAAACAACACGGTCCATATTTTGCGAAGACATTGTTATAAAAGTCACCTTGCCAGAATCTTTAATTAAATCGGTTATACCACGCGACACAGATTCTTCGGTTGGATATTTTTCTGTTAATTCCGGACGGGAAAGACGCGTTCCTTCCATAATCAAATAATCTGGATTTTTAGATTTGCGTGCCAATGCCCACGATTTCATACGTTGGTTTGAATGGAAACGAATATCACCTGTATAAACGACACGTTTTTTACCATCATCTATTTCGTAAGCATATGCAGACGGTGCATGATCAACCGCACGCGCAGTTATTGTCATATTACCAATTTTCACAGATTCATCTGCGTCTATATCACGAATATCAAGATGCGATATATCAAAACCACCCGGCAACAAAGGTTGAATCTCGGTCAAAATTTTATGTAATGTTTTTGACATGTAAACAGGTATTTTTTTATTCACCAACGGCAATAACCCATAATGGTCGGGATGACAATGCGTTATAAATATTGCATTCACAGTTGGTGTTTCGTTTTCATACAATCCGACAACAGGCACTTTATATTCGCTGATTGGAACATCTTTCTGTTCCATTGAAATCAACGGTATTCCCGCATCCAATAATATACGCGTTTTATTGCTTGATAATTCTATACAATTTCCACCTATTTCATTTGTTCCTCTATAAATACAAATTTTCATCACTTCACCTTTTTTATAAAAATTTATTTATATTTAATTTTTTATTTTCATACATACAAATCAATAAAAAAATATGTTTCCACGATTACACAAGACCATTTTTGTCTGGTTAAAATTCAGTTTTATAATTTGGAATAATAATATCTTTATGATATAATTATTCCTATGATGAAATTCCCAAAATCAGTTTTATCTTTTTATTTTAAGAATTTATTTCGTTATGCGAAAGGATGGCCTTTTGTATTCACATTATTTTCAATATTTGATACAGCAGGTCATACGGTTATACCGGCTTTCTTTATTAAAATGATAGTCGCTACATTGGAAAACAATCCTATATCGCTTGGGTTTGATAAAATAGTCCCTATTGCTGTTGGTTATTTAATGTTGCGTTCGATATTGGTTGGTGGCGCAATTATGCGTTGGGTTGTTTTTGATAACACAATTAAATATCGTTCTTACAATCATATTTCACGCGATTTATACGAATATGTATATAAACAGAGTATTGATTTTTATGCCAATTCCATGCCGGGGAAAATAAATTCGCAAATAGACGGTGTTGCCACTGGTTTTTATGAAATGATTGGTGCGGTGTTTGGGAATTTATTGGCGGTGCTTGGCGCATTTTTATTGGCAATCGGTGGTTTATTTGTAATTGGTTGGCAATATCTGGTGGTTATTATAATTGCGGCATTGGCGCGTATATTATGGGGAATATATCGGGTTAAAAGCACACTAAAAGCATCTGCAAAAGCATCACAAAAATTCAATATGTTGCATGGACGCCTGTTGGACGCATTATCAAATTTCATAGCCGTTAAAACTTTCGCACATTCTGAATATGAACAAAAATGTGCAGAACCTTTCCGTCGTGATTATGAAAAGACTGCACGCACCGGACATGCAATATCGAGATTCTTTTGGGGACCGGGTAATTTCGCAATGGACGCGTTTGGAATGACTGCTTTGATATTGGTTTGTGGTTATATGTATTCAACGGGTCAATCAACAATCGCAGACATTTCTTTTGCGCTTAGTATTTTCACAGGAATCAGTGCTGTATCATTCAGTTTGATAATGGAAATCAAAAACTTTATTGAAAAATTGGGCAAGGCAATTGGTTCATATGACACCTTAATTCAACCGATATCTATCACAGATATTGACGGTGCAAAAAACCTAAAAATCAAAAAAGCAATAATTGAAATCAAAGATTTAAGTTTTAAATACAACAAAGATATGGTTCTGAAAAATTTGAATTTCACAATAAATTCGGGTGAAAAAGTCGGTATTGTTGGTTTATCTGGTGCGGGCAAAACAACTTTGGTCAATTTGATTATGCGTTTATATGACCCAACAAATGGTTCTATTTTGATAGACGGAACAGATATTCGCACAATAACTCAAAAATCTTTACACGAAAACATTGGTTTTATTCCACAAGATTCAACCATGTTCAACCGAACAATTCGTGAAAATATAAAATATGGAAAATTAAACGCGACAGATTCAGAAATTAAAACCGCTGCAAAAAACGCGTCTGCTGATAAATTTATTTTATCAACACCAAACAAATACGAATCTTTTGTTGGCGACCGCGGAATAAAATTATCTGGGGGACAGAGGCAAAGAATCGCTATCGCACGTGCATTCTTGAAAAACGCACCTATATTGATACTAGACGAAGCAACTTCTGCATTGGACAGTGAAACAGAATCTGTTATCCAAAAATCTTTTGCAAAATTATCCAAGAACAAAACAACATTGGTTATCGCCCACCGTTTATCTACATTACGCAATATGGATAAATTAATTGTATTGGACGGCGGTAAAATCGTAGAAACAGGAACGCATTCCGCATTATTGCGCAAAAACGGTGTATATGCAAAATTGTGGAAAATGCAATCTGGCGGATTCATCAGCGAATAAAAAAAACATTTTTCGAGCGTTTTAATTTATACAAGACCATTTTTGTCTGATTCATGTTTTATATTATTATTGAAGACAAATAAAAATTTGTTTTCATTCAACAAACAAAAAAAGGAAAAAGCCATGTCTATTGGAACAGCAGTACAAAGAGGCAGCAATTGGGTTTACGTCTATGACGAATCCGGTCGTCAAATAACAACTATCGCGGGACAATTATACGGATTCACGGGTTCAACCGTTTCCGTAACACGCGGTGGTAATTGGGTATATGTGTTTGATGAACACGGTCGTCAAATCAGCACAATCCCATTGTCTCATTAATAAAAACACCCGCGATTGCGGGTGTTTTTATCTTGTTCGTTGCAATATACATTTTTTTCTGTTTCCGTCATATTTAACTCTGAATTTCAATTCTTGATTATATTTATTGGAAACATCACTGCAAAAATTATGGAAATTTTTTGGTTTTGGTTCAGAATTCATTCCATATTCAAAATATATTTTTCCACCATTATTTACATACGGAACCAACGATGACAAAACATATATTATTTTTTGTATACCCATATAATCAAATATATTTGATAAATGCATAAAATCATATGTCTTGTTTAATTTAGCGTGTAATGATGTAATATCGGTCCATATAAAATTGAACGGTCCATGTAATCTTTTCCTGATTTGTTCATATTCTTTTTTTTGCATAAACAAATAAGGGCTGAAAAACAAAGTCATATCAGAACGAATGAATCCTTTTCCATTGATTTGTTCTATGTATTCTTGTTCTTCTGCTGGTAAAGTTTTTATGATTTCAGGTAATTCATAAATATCTTTGATATCATACTCTTCGTATAAACCATTCAGCAAATTTCTGTATCCAGCAAACGGCAATTTTGGGATAGCCGATGTTTTTATATCCATAATCACTTTCGCATTATAAGAAACATCAAATGTATCAACACTTTTCGGTTCCCGTAATAAACAAAACAACGGATGGTCCCCAGAACCTGCAACAGTTAAAATATCAGATTTTGTTGGAATGTTTTTAACAGACAAACGCAAAACTTCGTTTGTCATAATATATGCCTTGGAATATTCTGAAAAACCCCAATTTTCCAAACATTCTTTTGCTGTTTTAATATCTGGTTTCATACATTTATCCATTTTTATAGTGAAGTAAATTTAGCATAAAAACCAAATTTGTCAATCATGATAAACAGAATAAAAAACACACCCGTTTGGGTGTGTGTTTTTAGTCTTCTTTTGTTTTTTGAACCAAAGATAAAAATGTTTTTTTCTTTATAATTTTAAGTTCATAATTTGCAGATATCATTTTGAATAATTCGTTCCGTTTACGCGTATCCAAACATAATATTCTGGCATGTATTTTTTCTACCTCTGTTTGTTCCGGCGATGGTTTGTCTGGACATCTGTAAGACATTGACGGTTGCCAGAAATATTTTACATACATAGGTATATATTTAGAATTTATCATAAAAAAATCCTTTTATTGTTTTTTGTTAATAAAATAAGTAAGTATATTTAATTTGAAAAAAATGTATGAAAAATCAGCCCTGTCCTACAGGGCAAAAAACAAACCAAAAAATTTATGTTCTAAATGATTCATTACGAAACCAGTTTAATTTTCAGATATATGAAAGTCAAGTTTTTTCTGGCGGATGGGGAGTATTCCCTCGCCACTTTGTGTCTGCGGGGCAACCGTGACGATTACACTGCACTTTGTTTGTGTAATCTACTTGTTGTCGACCCCCGTTCCGTGCGTTCTTGTCCCGACACATACATAACAAAAAATAAAACACCCGTTTGGGTGTTTAATTTTTTGTGGCGGATGGGGAGGGATTCGAACCCCCGGAAGCCTTGCGACTTCAGCGGTTTTCAAGACCGTCGCATTCGACCGCTCTGCCACCCATCCTAAACTTTTAAGATAAGCATAGGTAGTTTATATTTTGCATAACAAAAAGTCAATTTATTTTTTTAGCCTTCTACAATAGGAGTTTCCATTTCATATATCCTTTGTTTATTCACTGTAATTATATTTTATTTTTACGGATTGCGCAACCAAAAACGGTCAGCCCGATTAAAAACACACATATCGACAACAATTGCCCCATTGTCAATCCCCATGATGTCAAAAAACCGATTTGTGAATCTGGTTGTCTGAATTGTTCGCAAATAATTCTGAATATCGCATATAACATACAAAACACACCGGACAGCGCCCCCGTATATTTTCTGATATTTGTTCTGGAATACAACAACCACATAATTATAAATAAGACCAATCCTTCCAATGTTGCTTCGTAAATTGGACTTGGGTGACGTGGAATATATTGACCACCTGCAAAAACAACACCAAATTCAGAAGTTGTTTCACGCCCCATAACTTCCATATTTATAAAATTAGCGATACGTCCCAACCCCAACCCAATTGGTGTTAAAACAGACAACACATCTAATATCTTGAAAGAATTTTTAACCGTACCACCGCTGAATTTTTGCGACATAACATATAACACAGTTGCAACGATAACCCCGATAAAACCACCATGAAAACTCATTCCGCCATGCCAAACTGCGAATATTTCCAATGGGTTATGCAAAAACATATTGAAATTATAGAACAATATATATCCCAAACGTCCGCCAATAATTACCCCCAACACGAAATAAGTCAGCAAATCATCCATCTGTTTCGATGACAATTGAATTTCTGCGTCTTTTCTGCTGGTTAAATCTTTCATAAAATAAAAACCGAAAAAGAAAGCGGTTATATATGCCAACGCATACCAGCGCACAGGCAAACCAAAAATACTGAACGCAACCGAAGATATAGGATTTACAACAACAGCCATAATTCAAACCTTTCTTTGTTATCGCTATTGTTTATTAAAACAAATTATCTTTCAACTAAAAATTAAAGCCACATTTCGTGGCTTTAATTTATTTTGTTAAAACTTCTCTTTTAACATAAGGATGTTGAACATAAAACAGTTCAATAGAAGATGCAATTTCTGCAATTTTTTGATTACAACGTTCTATTTTTTGTTTCTTTTCAACGGTTTTCAATGTTTTATCTTTTTTGATTTCAACAATTTTTTGTTTCCATTTTTCAATATTTGCAGTCTGATTAGCAGGAAAATTCATAACACATGTAAATGCTACTTCTCTTTCCACGCTTTGTCTTATAGATTGGCGTACACGCAAATATTTTTGTCTTGGATCTTCGTGTTTCATTTGTATATTCCCTTTTTAAGCATATTGTTTTTGTTTCTTCAACCAGAAATTCAAAGCAACTTGTTTTTCGTATCTTTTGTCAGAACAACAATCAATCTGAATTTGCAATTTTTCTATTCTGCCCTTTATAAAATCTGGGAAATAACGTCTTTTCTCTGCGATAATTCTTTCATAATTCGCAATAACTTTGTCAGACATATAGCCCTTGATTCTTTCTTTGCGAAAATTCTTTGTCATTTCAATATATTGTTGTCCAAGACGTTCTTTTGTTGCCATAGCACAACCGATACCCGGCAATACTTTACATTCCAAATTCATATTATTTCCCTTTTTTTATTTATTTAATTTTTTATTTATCTAACGTTAGGTATCATTGGAATACCCATAAATCTTGCATATGTTTTCGCATTCATTTGAACATCCATAATATAAATAGATTGAACATATTCTTTCGCTTTCTTTTCAGCCTTTGCCAAATCAATTTGACATTGTTGATATTCAGCAGAACCCGGAACCAAAGTTTTCAATTTTTTATTCAATACTTCTATATCTTTGCGTTTTTGTGCAAGACGTTCTTCACATTGTTTTTTGTAAACATCTTTTGGTATTACTGCATCATTAGCCATATCTAACCCCTCTTGGTCGTGTTTTATGCTAATAATATAATTGACAAAAAGTCATTTGTCAAGTGTTTGTGTAAAAAATATATTTGCTTTAATCTTGAATTGCAAACACAAGTGTATTATATTTCTGTCATATAAAAACAAGGAGAATAAAAATGGTTGCAACAAAATCTATTGCAAAGAAAGTAAATAAAATTGGCGGAATTGAATTATACTTCAAACGCATATTCGGTTTGATGGCTGGCGCGGTTGGTTTAACTGCCCTGACAACATTCGCAATGATCGCAACTGATTCTGTTATGAATTTAATCAGCAACGGCGGTTTGTCTGTTGCATATTATATTATTGCGTTTGGCGCATTGGGATTATCCCTGTGGGCACAGGCACGCGCATTTTCAATGCAGGCATCTACCGCAACTATATTATTATTTCTGTATTCTGTTTTAATGGGAATCATCATCAGCCCTATGGTTTTGGTATCCAGTGGCGCTTCTGTTGTGATGGCGTTGGTGTTGGCTGCTTTGATGTTCGGTTGCATGACTTTGTTTGGATATAAAACGGTAAAAGATTTATCTTTCTTGGGCGTATTTTTATTCTTGGGTATGATTGGTTTAATATTGGTTGGAATCGTATCTATATTTGTTCCATTTGGCGCAACATTCAGTTCTGTTGTATGTTTACTGGGTGTGTTGATTTTTGCTTTGTTCGCAGCATATGATATGCAGACATTGAAAAATGCTTATAATGTTATCAGCGACGACACACAAAGGGACCAATTGGCTGTATTGGGCGCTTTGCACATGTATATATCATTTGTCGCTTTGTTTGAATATATACTTGGATTATTGAACAACAGAGATTAAAATAAAAAAAACAAATAAAAAAAGGAAGACAAAATGGCTTATAAAATTGACCCAGCAAAATGTATCGGTTGTCACACATGTATGGGTGTTTGCCCTGCAATGGCAATATCTGATTCACCAGATGGAAAATGTGTAATTGACCCAAAAAAATGTATGGGTTGCGGAACATGTGCCGCTGTATGTCCAATGGCTGCTATCGCACCAGATGTACCAGACACACCAAAACCAACAACAAATAAATAAGATAAAAATGGCAAAAAAATTATAGGGGTAGAAAAATGCCAGCAAAATCAATAAATGATATCGTAGCACTTTGCAAAAGACGTGGTTTTATTTTCACAGGTTCTGAAATCTATGGCGGACTTGGTGGTGCATACGATTACGGTCCATACGGTGTTGAATTAATGCGTAATATTCGCAACGCATGGTGGAACGCAATGATTTATTCAAGAAATGATATAGAAGGACTTGATGCCGCACTTATTTCCAATCGTTTAATGTGGAAATATTCTGGACACGAAGGAAGTTTTTCAGACCCACTTGTTGAATGTAAAAAATGTGGTGCCCGCATGCGCCAAGATAAAATGAAAGACCCAACAAAATGCGATAATTGTGGCAGCACTGACATCACAGAACCACGCGCATACCAATTAATGATGGGTTTATCCATTGGTGCAATGGCAGACGGTGCAATAAATGCTTATTTGCGTCCTGAAACTGCAACAACAACCTATGTGAATTTCAAAAATGTTCTTGATTCTAAACCACACAAATTACCATTTGGAATTGCACAAATCGGAAAGGCATTTCGTAATGAAATTTCCCCACGTGGTTTTGTATTTCGTATGCGTGAATTTGAACAGGCTGAAATGCAATATTTTGTTAACCCAAGCGACGATGAAAAATATTTTGAATATTGGAAAGCAAACAGACTTGCATGGTGGACAAATGTTTTGGGAATACCTGCTGAAAAATTGAGATTTTTACCACATGTAAAATTGGCACACTATGCCAAGGCTGCAGTTGATATTGAATACGCATTCCCAGACGGCTTTGACGAAGTAGAAGGTGTCCATAACCGTCAAGATTTTGATTTGGGTTCACATACAAAATCTCAAAAAGAATTCAAATTGGCTGCAAAAGTCATGGAAAATAAAGATTCTACAACAAAATTGTCTTACAGCGATGCACAAAGCGGTGAAAGTTTCATTCCATATGTAATTGAAACCGCCATGGGTGTAAATCGTGCGATGTTGGCTGTGATGATAGAATCATACGACGAAGAAGATTTGGGCGATGGTAAATCACGTGTTGTATTGAAATTGAAACCATGGTTATCACCGGTCAAGGCTGCAGTTATTCCATTGGTCAGAAATGTTCCTGAAATCGTAGATTTGTCCAATAAAATTGTTGATGATTTAAGAAAATTAGGTATCGGCAAAATAGAATTGGAAAATTCTGGAAATATTGGTAAAAACTATCGTCGTCATGATGAAATTGGAACCCCGGTTTGCATAACCGTTGATCACCAAACATTGGAAGACGGCACTGTCACATTAAGACACCGCGACAGCATGGAACAAGAAAGAATTAAATCAGAAGATGTTGTAAAACGTGTTCTTGAAATCGTTAACCAATAAAAAATATGCAAAATAAAAAAACTGCCAAACGGCAGTTTTTTTTATTTGTTTTAAGCAGCCCTTTGTCTGGCCAGATATTCTTGCAACAATATTTTTCGTATATCTTGTGGTGCCATTTTCGGTTGAATTGTTTGCTTTGGCATATATTGTGTGTAAACACTGTCCAGCGCACTTTTACCTTCAACTATCATTTTTTCGTCTTGGGCAAATTTTTTATGCAATCTTTCTGGCAATACCGTTTCAGATTCACGACCACGACATTTCATAATATGTTCAGAAATTCTTTTGCTGAATTTTTTGTGTATATCAACCAAACATTCATAGACAGGGTTGTTTTGAATTTTTGACTTGGTTTTGATATATGTTTCCATTTGTCCCAACGCCTTTTGCCATGCTGTGCCAAGTTTTGTATCACGCTTTGACCAATTCACAGATGTAAAACCGATAAACATTTCATAATAATCTTTTTTGATTTGTTTAATTGTTTCCTGAGAAAGTTGATTTTTTTGTGTTCTGCCACCGTGCATCAAAATTTGATGACGGCGCAATTCTTGTCTTTGTTTGTCTGTGTATAATGGCTGTATCATGGCGCACCCCTTTGGTTTTATTGGGTTTCCCACATCTCTCTGATATAGATATAGGTTGCGTCTGACATATTTCAAGTGATATGTCAAGATAATTTATTTTTTGACATCACTTAAATAATGTATAAAAATATGTTTGTTATATCGCAAAGCGTACTATTGCCAATAATGGGTGGTATGGATATAACACCAATCTTGCCAATAATGGGGGTTGGTTATTTCATCACTTAATAGAAAGGAGAATTTAGATGAAAAGTCCTTTGGTAAGTTTGATTGCATTGACTGCATCTGTTGTTTCTGCAACTGCGTTCGCTGCATCAAACATGGAAAATCCTCTTTATATGCCTAAGAACAGAGAGGTCTACCTTAAAACAGGCGCTGCATTTATGTATAAAAAAGCAGACAGCACCGAAGCAACAAGAAAAAAACACATGGATGGGGATGTAGAAAACCCAATTTGGCGTTTTGCGGGTGATATTGGATACGGAATCACCGACAGATTAGATATCCATGGACATTTTGGTTATACACATGACGAAGACATTTCCCGTCAGGGTATGCACCGCGGTCGTATTGGTTTAATGTATCGTGCATTGACCGAAGATAAACCATTGGTTCTTGATTTATATGTTGATTCATATTTATCAGGCGTTTCCCCAATGAAAGGCACATATAAACTAGACGGTTTTAAGTTTGATAATTATGCAAATGGTCGTTATGGTATAATCGCCGGAACACGTTTTGGTAAAACATGGGATAAATTCACATTGGCCGCCCATGTTGAATATTTACAAACATTCGGAAACCACAACAACAAAATTGGCATCGGAATTCCAGCTTTAGCAAATTTGTTTGGTAAAGATGAAATTTCTGTAAACCTAAAATCTACACATGAAACGGTTGCGGGTTTTGATGCAATGTATCAAATGAATTCCAAATGGTCATTTGGTGGTGGTTTTGAATACATTGAACACACAGATAATGGTGTAAAAAGTATTCATACAAAATTAAAAAAACACACCATCCCTGCATACCAATATGCTCAACAACAAAAAGTTGAAGAATTGTTAGCAGCAACCAAAAACATGAAAGATGGTTGGGATGAATATGTATTAAAGGCAAATGTTGCATACAGCATTTCTGACGATATGCAAATTGCTATGTTCGCGGAATACACATTTGATGATTCCCATTCTGGTTCTCAAAATGGAACCGACATCAAAGCAGAAGCGGGCTTTAGATTCAACGCACGTTTCTAAAAAAACAAAAAATTATATTGGACAATTACACCCGAATTTTCTTTCGGGTGTTTTTTTATAATTTTTATATAAAAATACACTTTTTTTAGACCCCGTTTTATGATATAATAACAACAAAAGGAAGTCTGAAGAAAGATGAGAAAGACCAAGTTTCTTACGATTTTGGCTGGATTTATAGCATCTGTGCCCGTCGTGGCAGGTGCCGCGTATCCTGTATATAATCCCCAGGCAATGGCAAATAATGGTTTTGTTATGAATGGCAACGGGTATTATGTACAACAGGCACAAAAAACTAATATTACGCCACAACAATTACAGGCTGCATCCGTAACAAACGGGCGTCCAATGTTGAATGTCGCACAAACTAATCCTAATCGTATTACGGGTTCCCTGCCACGCGTGGGTTCTTCTGCTACAAACGCGGGCCGTCAATATTATCAGGCTGCTGATTATAACAGATTGGCTGAAAGTGGGCTTTATATCGGTGTTTCCGCTGCATACAGCACAATGATAAGTGGCGGTATGTCCGCAGATTATGCCAACGAAGACAAGGCATTCTTTGCACCTGGTTCTTTCCGTGAATCTGATTTCAAAAAAGACACAGTTATTCCTTTACAGGTTTCTGTTGGTGCAGCTATCAACAGCGATATCCGTGTTGATTTCTCGTTCTTGCGTATATCGGGTTTGTCTTATGCTGATAATGTTCAAACATTTACTGGTGATTCTTATACAGAAGCATCCGTATCCGGTGGCGCAATCACATCTAATTCAACAATGTTAAATGTTTATTACAACATTGATTCATTTACCGGTTATATGATGGGCGGTGCTTTGCGTCCTTATGTTGGCGCTGGTGTTGGTTTGGCATTAAACACAATTGCAGACTATGTTGTATTTGATGGAACATTTTATGATGAAACCGGCGGTGGTGTTCCTGGGGATATTCCCGCGGGTGGTTTAACCGGTATCAGTGATGTTTACGCATACCACAATGGCGGAACGATGGAACAATTGGCTTTCAGTTTAGAAGCCGGTGTTACAACAGAAATGAACGAAGGTTTAAAACTTGATTTCTTTGTTCGTTACGCAAATTTGGGTAAAATTAAAACATCTGGTTCAATCGTCGTTTCACAAACAGAATGGTTAAGTGATGGTGCTGGCGATGAATACGAAGCCCCTTATGACAGCGTTTTCCATTATACAAATTGGTATGAAAGTGGCAGATTAAGCAATTTGGACGTTGGTGTCAGATTGAGACTTGAATTCTAATTAAACCAGATTTGGGATTGGCGGACATAAAATGAAAAACAAAATATGTAAAATATCTTTATTTTCCGCAATGTTGGCGTGTATAGCAAATACGCCGGTGGACGCCGCTATCAAAACAAAAAATTCTAACAGAAGTTATGCAAATGCTTATAATCAGGTTGCTGCAATTCAACAACAACAGGCCTATTATGATGCAACCGCAACCAATGTAACCACAGCCAGCCAGACTGCAAATTTACCAGTTGCCGTTGATGATAAAAATCTGGCAGAAGCAATCTTAAATAACTCGTCTGATTCTGTTAATATGTCCGATTTGGAATTGTGTTCAATGATTTATCCAAACGGCGAATTTAAATGGTCTATTCCGGAATCTGGCGTTCGTATGAATCAAATTCCACAATGCGTTTCTATTGTTAAATTGATTGACGCAAACACAAATGCTGTGTTGGCGGTTACAACTGTTGCAGCGGGCGATTCAATGCGTTGTAACGCAGATATGTTTCCAGTATCTGGGTTGTTGCCTGCAATTGAAAAGGTAGAAGTTCCAAACGACACCCCACCTACTATGCAGGATGTTGAAAAAGTTTTAAATGAAGAACAAAAACAAAATGCTGGTCTGAAAATTGCAGCCGCCGCCATCATAGGTGGTGTTGCGGGCAATATGTTGGCACCAAAAAGTTATGGCGACACAAAATTAATGGGAACCAGCAAAACACAGATAATGGATACCGCACTTGGTATGACTGCCAGTGCTGGAATCATGGCGGCCAGCACATATTCTGGCAAAGTGGCTGGTGATACAATTAAATCTACGGCTGTGAACGCAACAGCAGGTATGTTGGTTGGAAATATGGCTGCTGGGATGGCTGGTGGAAACAGTGTGTTATCTTTCACAAAATGTGTTCCTGATGGTTCCGACATTGAAAAAGATTGTATCATTGGTAATCTTGTGACCAAGGGTAAACCTGTTGAATATTCTGATACAGCAAAAGATGTTTATCTGATTAATATGTCTGGCGATTTGTTGAAATGCGAACTAAACACAACAAACACTGAAACAGAAGGTAATTTCCACAACTGCCGTACAGCCAGCGGATTATTGCACATTAAATTAAACGGTGACGGTGGCGAAGACATTGATTATGATTCAATGATTACCAAAGAAAAATCTAAGGTACACGATATCTCTGTGGTATACAGACCTGTTACTGAAAATAATAAATCAAAATTTAAACTTGATTCTTCTGCAACATCTCAAAACGGTGGGTATTTTATCGTTAAGAGAGCAGACACAATTTCATCTTATACACCGGCGTTCGCAGTATATGATAATCACATAAAAAAACCTGCTTTTGGTTATACAATTAATGATTTTAACACAGATGCAGATTTACAAAATTATGTTGCATATGCACGCAATAACGATAAAAAGACTGGTAAATTGCTTTATAAAAACAATATAACCACTGCTGTTGCAACCGAAGAACAATCAGATGATTCAGAAAAAAAAGACGAAAAACAATATGAATTCCAACCAAGCGCGAAAGATGCCGAAGACGGTGGCTTGATTGATATAAACAACGAAGCCCGCGCAAAAGCAACCTTAATCGGAACCGCTGCTGGTGGTGCATTGGGTGGATTTGCCGGATATCAGGGTGCAAAAACAGAATTGGAACAACGTTGGGTCGAAGCAGTCCGTACATATAATGATTCTTTGTCTAACTTTGTTTGTATGACTGGTGGTCGATTCTTGGCTAAATATAACGATTATGTTGAAATTCCAGATTTAAAGAAACAACAACAGCAATAAAAAAAACGCCGAACGGCGTTTTTTTATTTAGTCAAAACTTTTTCCCATGTCATTATATCTGCTATTTTTGGGTTTCGTTTTGATGTACGAGTTTTATATTTAATATCTGTGCAAACATAATTATTTCGTTCCATCAAATTTCTACTTCTTGTATTTTCTGTATTCACTTTCGCATATAATGAATTCAATTTATTTTCATTTAATGAATAATTTTCAAGATATTGTATAGATTCACTAGCAATACCACGTCCTTCGTTTTCAGATGATACAAAATACCAAAGTTCTGCATCACGTTTTGTAATATTGATATTATCCAATCCCATCATTCCACTAAATTTACCATCAACAAATATCAAAAATTGTTCATCATATTCTTTCTTGGAATCTAATTTATGTGCAATTTCTTTGCGTTTTGTATCTAATAAATAAAGCAACATAAAGATTATTGTCTTTGTTTTATTTGGAGTAACCTTGGCACTGGTCCACCAAAACCATGGTTCTAATCTTTGTCTATTTATTTTTATAACATCAAACGCCTGCCCCATAATTGGCAGCGCATTTTTCAGATTAAAATTTTTTATTTCGATTTTCATATTATTTATGTTTATAAGACAAAACCAAAGGTTCAATTTTAGAACGATATTGTTCTGGAATCTTTTCCATTGGAATAATCAAAGAATTTTTCTGACCCGCAGACATCTTTGGTAATTCTTCACGTGTTTTTGCGTTTATAATCTTGTCCAGAACGACGGGAACTTTGTCTTGGATAAAAGGCAAAACAAAATTAATTGTGTCCCCTGCCTTGATTTCATTACGTAATTCAAGTGTGATTTCTTTATCGTTCACATCACTAACCACGCCCGCCACACAATAATCAGAATTAGAATGTGTTTGTTCATAATCGTGTGCATCCACTGGCAATGGCCCATCAAAGAAAGCCGTCGTATAACCACGTGTTTCCAACAAATTCAAATCTTCCATAAATGGTGTTGGGTCAAAATGTTCTGGGTCGCGAGCATATGCGTCCAGCGCATTACGATATGCACGAGTTACCATACCAACATAATATTCACTGCGGTTGCGACCTTCTATCTTTAATGTATCTGGGTGTGATTCAATAACTTCTTTCAAACGAGGCATCAAACACAAGTCTTTGGAATTCATAATATATGCACCGCGTTCGTCTTCTTCCAATGGCATTTCAATGCCACTTTCTTTTTCGCGCAAAATAACATCATATTTCCAACGACATAATTGCGCGCACGCACCACGATTAGACGGACGACCCGTTATATAATTAGACAACAAACAACGCCCCGAATAAGACATACACATTGCGCCATGAATAAATATTTCAAGACCTATATCTGGGCATTGTTCACGAATAGATATAAATTCAGGGTGCGAAACCTCTCTTGCCAAAACACATTGAACCGCACCAGCATTTTGCCAAAATTTAACCGTAGACGCACTGCAAATATTCGCTTGGGTTGAAATATGAATTGGAATATCGGGATGATTTTCACGCAACCACATAATAACCCCCGCATCAGACACAATCAAGGCGTCTGGGCGCAGATAATTCAAGACCTCGCTGACACGCGGCATATTTGCATAATCGCGGTCATGTGCGAATAAATTAAATGCTAAATAAACCTTTTTCCCATGTTCATGCGCAAAATCAATACCCTGCTTTACTTCTTCAACTGTGATTTTAGCACGCGCACGCATAGAAAACCCCGGCAAACCCGCATAAATAGCATCTGCACCGTATAAAATAGCGGTTTTAAACGCGTCTAATGTTCCACCTGGGGCCAATAATTCTGGTAATTTAGTCATCATTTATCCCTTGTTTTTTCCGTGAAATTTTATCAAATAAAAACCAAATTTCAAGGTATTGTTATAAAAATATTGACAATACATATTTTTGTGCAAAAATAAAAACACTATGACACACGAAATATTACAAGATATTTTATATAACATAAAACATAATACGGTAAAATATACCGAATTTTCTAATGAACATTTTATGTATGAATTATTCGGTGAAAAAAATAAATTATTGATGTCTGCAGATGTCTTTGATGTAGAATTTCCACGTGCAACAATAATGATAAATAATAAATATTTTGCACATATAAACCATCTCGCACGGACAGAAGAACAATTTATGGACAATTATTTTATATGGACTATCATCGCACATTTCGCAGAAAAAAATGCCCTGCAACATGGGGCATTTAAATCAAATATGACCAGAAAAGAAATTGCTATATCAAAATTCTTGCATGAAAATTCAATCAGAAAACATTAAAAAGGTGCGATTATGAACAACAACGAAATTTCGAAACAAATGACAAAGATGTATCAAGATTTATTGTTGGTTTCTGGCGTACATTATGAAAAAAATCATTTTTTCGTATTTAATAACAGCGGTGTTTTATTTGATATTCATTATGACAAATTCTGTGGCGAATATGAAATAGACCGCAGCCCTCTGTTATTGGATGAATATAAGAAAAGAAATTTGGATACAGAACTTATATTGGAACCGGGTGAATTATATTCGTGGGTAAATTTCCAATATGAATTTTATAAAATGTTCACAACAAAAGACAAAAACCCAGATAATCTGTTTAACAAAACATTACCACACACAAATATTGTTTTTAACCCAAGCAAGAATTTCGAAACATATCGTGTTTTTGGCATGGAAATTTTGTTATATGAAATTGGTTATAACCCAACAACAAAAAAATACGGCATAAAAAGACACGATCAAATGAAAGTATTGTATGAAACATTGAATATACCAATCTCAAAGCAACCGAACTATGTTAAATTATATCAACGTGTCAAAGATATGTATTTGGCACAATGCGTAATGGAAAATATTCAACACATAGACGAGATATAAAATAAATACATTTTTTTCTTGCAAAACGGTTTAAATACATATAATATATAACTCGCATCGCCGGTTTAGCTCAGCTGGTAGAGCATCTGATTTGTAATCAGAGGGTCGTTGGTTCAAGTCCGACAACCGGCACCAGAAATTAAAAACGCACCGAATGGTGCGTTTTTTATTTTGTATTTTCAAGGAACTGTTTATTTATCATCATTCCCAATTGTGTTTCTGCGTTTTTCACCGGAGACACTTCATAAATCGTATTTTGAAAATTTACAACATCACGCGCGATATCTGGAAATTTTATTGGTTTGATATTTATATTTGTTTTATCTGTTTCTTGCAAATATCTAATATTGTTTGTGTTACCTTTCTGGACAAAGACGCCACCAATTCCGTTTGCGATATCATAACTGTGTTGTGCAACATATTCAGCGGTTGCATCTGGCATTTGAACACCAATAAAATCTTTATAAATTGGCTGATAAAAAGTTATTGAATCTTTGTCTGGCAAAAATCCCTTTATCACTGGACTTAAAATTTTCTGACGACCAAAATCTATATCACCGGAAAATTTTCCAGTTATTTTATCTTCAACCACCGCATGACGAACAATTGGAAAACCAATTCGTGGTGAAACAATATTTGTATTTGATGCATTAAAGAAATAATAATCATTTATAACCATGGTAAACGCACTGGGGCAATATGTGAACAAAACGCTGTTTGTACCGTTAAACAAAATACCACCGTCCGTTGCACCAATATCTAATTTTTTAATAGATAACATTCTGTCTGCGGTTCCAACACGTGAATCTATGAAAAAGTGCGGTTCAACTTCGTCTTTCAATTTTGGATTATAAAACATTTCAGTCAGCCATAAACCAACACGCACTTTGTCGAACCAATCTAATAATAAACTGGTCTCTGCACCATTGATAGCACCACCAGATAAAACATTTTCTACAACTGGTTTTACACGTGCTTCCATATCTGCATATTTTGTGTTGCATTTTGTACAGGCTGGGAATTTATAATTCAAAAAGGTTAAATGCCTGTGTTCTTTCGGTAAAAAAGCAAAAACATCTTTGCGTTCTTGACCGGCAAGACGTATCAACCATTGCGGAATAACATGTTCCAAATTCTTGTTTTCAGGCTTTTTACCGCAAAATATACAAAATTTTTCAGACATTTAATATTTCCTTTATATATGATATATAATACAAAATATTATTTTTGTCAATTATTTATTCATAATATTGGAAATATCGGTTATAATCTGTCTTATGTTTGGGTGTTTTTTTATAAATCTGTTTATTAATAATGATAAAATCGCATATATAAATTTTGTGTTATCATTTTCAGGCTTTTTCCTTAAATCATTTCCCCACCAAAACAACAACCCAACAAACACCGGCAACATCACACAAACCAGAAAATATTTATAAAAACCAATTTCACAAAAATTTTTATTAAACAACCACATACAATAATTCGGTATTACTAATATTGAAACCGCAACAAATTCATACACAGACAAAATACTTAAAACAATTTTTAGTTTTCGCATATAAACATTATATGCAATAAAAAATAAAATATCATCAGGACACTTTTCCAAAAGAAAAGGTCGCGTTTGCGACCCTTGTTTTATTTTTCTTTTTCCTGAATTGCGTTGGCAACCGATTCTATTTGTAATAATTGGTTTTCCAATGCCTCGCGCTCTGATGATTTATAGCCGGTTTCAGTATCTTTCTTTTCTTTGTTTTCAACCACAGGATTTATTAAATTATCATATAATTCCTTGGCTTCCTTGGCACCGGTCATATCACGTTGCAACAATTTATTATTTCCAAAGAAAAACCATTCATCTAATTTCACAGCTGTTAATTGCATAACCGGACGTGTAGATGCATCTGCAACCCATTTAGGCAAACCACGTGGCATATCTGAATAATACCACAACACACCCCAATAAACAAATCCCATAATAACAACACTGCGAATTATTCCGAAAATAACACCCAATGTTTTATCAGTAACAGATAAAATACTGTCTTGGATTCTTTCACGCAATTTTTGATTGATAAAACCAACAATTATCAAAATTGCAAAAAACACTATAAAATAAGACACCAATAATGTAACGACTGTTGATTCAGACACATGAAACCAAGATTGCAATAATTTATCAAGATGTGGCGACACAAAACGCGCACTGACCGCAGCCACCACCCAAGACAAAGTCGCAATTGTTTCATATATTCCACCACGCACAGTTGCCCAAATGGTAGAACCAATCACCATCACAATATAAATATAATCAAGTATTGTTAAATCTAACATTTATTTTGCCTATTTTTGTTTTTTGAATAACAAAGTACCCAATCCAACGACCAACAAAATCATTATCACAAATAATGCAATATTTGTGTAATCACTGGACGCTTTATTTAATTTTTTTTTTGCCCCATTATCAACAATTGCGTTTAATCTGTCTGAATGAGAAGAAACAAAAGATTGTCTGTCTTTGTCCAATTCTTTTTTGTTTAATTCAGCAGATTTCTTTTGTTCTGCACTTAAATCAATTTCTACTGCATCACGAATATCTTGTTGCATAGAATCTGCGTATCCTTGGAAACATTTTTCACCAATCACCAACACAGGAACACCGCCTGATTCATAACCGCATTTTTTCACGGTATCAAAAAATCTTTGACGATTTGAAGTGTCCATAACATTAACTTCTTCGACCTTTAAATCATCATAAACATAAATCAATTCACTTTTGATAAAATCACGTGCATGATGACAATGTGGACATGTTGGCGAATAATACACTGTTATATCTGCAGCCATTGCATTGCCAACAAAACCAGCAAATAACATAAAACCAAAAATTTTAGATAATTTCATAAACAAGCTCCTTTTATTCCTTTTGCAAGATTATAGAAATAACAGCCATATAAAAGCAAGCATTTTTTGATTTTTCTCTTGCTTAAAAAGATTAAAATATATAGAATCTTGATTAAGAGAAAAAGATGTCAAAAACTGGGAATTTTTTATGGAGATTATTTTGTGCTCTTGTGGTATTTTTTTACCACAGACCTTCTGATGCAGAAGAAATAAGATACACAAAAACCATATGCCCAAAAAATCAATATGTAAAATCTTGCAGTGGTTATGCTGTTGGTACAAATTGGTTAAAAGGTGGACGTTTTTCCGCCGATGAAAAACAAGGGAAAAAAATACCTGCATTAACAATTCCTTCATACTATGAAGATTTAGAGGAAGACGCCACAACAGAAGAACTATCAGCACTTCACGCAGAAAAAATTAAAGCATTAAGATATTTTTTTGATCAGGCCGGTCCTGATTCAATACTCAGCACAGCTGGACAAACCGGTATTATAAAAAACATAACCGACGCAGATATAACAAAAACAGATTCTGAAAACGCTGAAATAAATCGTCGCGAAGGAAATGGAGAAACATTAAAAGACAGCGAAAAAATACCTTATACAGTTGCTAGTGATTTATTAACATTATTATGTACGAGCGATGTTGAATGTGCACCATGTGAAGGTGGCCTTGTTGATGCAACTACATATGAATACGACAGCTTTTCCATACTCGCAAACACATGGAAATTTTATACCATCGCTGATTGTTATAAAGAAGATTTTTCAGATACGACGGGATCTTTTAATTATGTTGATTATGAAAATAAAACAATACAATGCAAATACAACACAGACGAAGAAACAGCTATTCTGAAAGGACAAAAATTAATCTCTTCTTACACACCATCTTCAACCTCTTCTTACACACCATCTTCACATTATTATGACCAATAAATTATTTAGTTTTATTATAAAAGATTCAAACTATATCGACTGTATAGTTTCTATATTACACCAACAAATCACAAATTGGGAATGTTTTATTATCGGAAACAAACACCATGACATTCAAAAAATTGTCGAATCTGATTCAAGATTTCACATCATAAATGAAACGAATAATAAATCTGATGACATTAACAATGCGATACACCAAACATCTGGACAATATATAATCATATTAAATTCAAATGATTATTTCGTGCCAAACGCACTTGATTTTATAAACCAGATGATTGAACCAACAATGGCAGACATTATCGTATATTCAACTTTATTTGCTGAAAAAAGACCTGAATTAGAAAACATAATGTATAAATGCTCTTTCCGTTACACGGTCAGAAAAGAAAAAATAATGCAAAATATGTTTGATTCTTTGTCTGAATTTTGTTTTAAACGCGAATTTTTACAATCTAAGACTTATCGCACCCCAGAAGAATTGTTCATATTTAATATACTTGCAAAAACAGACGCAATTGTTAAAACGGGTTTAATTTGCGTATTACAAGAAACCAGAAATCTTGATATCGCTGCAATTGAATATAAATATTTGATAGATAATTTCCAAGAAAACAAAAATTCTTTTAATAAAAAATTCTGGAAAATGTATTTTGCAAACATAATTCCACGCATAATAGATGCGGGTATTTATCAACATGATAAAAGCAGTTTAAAATATTGCGCAAAAAAAATCCCTGGAACATATATACCATGGAAATATAAATTTTTATTCTGGTTCTTAAAAATTGTAAATATGTAATGGATAATAAAAAATGAAAATCGTGAAACACAAACATCTTGAACCAAAAATATGGAACAAAGATAATTCTTTGCGAAACGAAGTGCGCGAAATGTTATTGTCCATGGCATGGGGATATATCGATAATGCGCGTTGTAAAATGGGTGTAAAAATTTATAATTCTGATATCAAAGAAATATTTCTATACGGTTCAATCACAAACTATTTTTACAACCGTAAATCTGATATGGATATGTGCATATTGCTAGATTTAGATAAAATCGCAGAAAGAAATCCTGATGTACGCGTGGAACAAAGTATGACTTTGTTTTATTATAATTGGGCAATGACACATCATTGCAGTATTTACGGCAGAAAAATTGATATTTCTTTTGAAAATGTGAACAATGTGAACCACAGAAAGCATTTCAGAACCGGTGCAATATATTCATTAACAAAAAACAATTGGATTTTTACACCAGTTGTTGTTTCAAATTCAGAATTTCGTAAAATAAAACACGAAGCACAAACAATATATAAAAATATTATGCGCGATTATCGCACTGTAAAGAAAAACGGTTTCAAACAAGAAGAAATCGAAATGGTGTACAAAAGCATATATCGTTCTAAAAATTCTTCACACGATGCTAATGTAACCCAACCTGTGACACCTATGTATATTGCTTTTCGCAAGATAAGAAACCGTGGGATAATTGATACCTTGCGTGAACACGCGATTGAAAACGAATCTGCTGAATTTACATTGAAATAAATTTAATGTCCGTGTGCAAACAAATGTAAAACCACACTGATAACAAATAATATTGTTATAACACACAATATTATTTTTTGTGTACGATGCGATTTTTCATCTTTGCATTCGGCACATGGGCAATCTTGTAAAACCAATATCCAAGACAATCCCAACATCAAAGCAGAAAACACAAACAACCATGGTTCTATCCATTCTGGAATAAAAGAAGTATGACTGATTTCCGGTGCAACCAAACCAACCACAGACAAAACGATTGGCAAAACACAACAAAACAAATGTGGCAATATTGACGCTATTACACCGATTTTTACTGCTTTATTTTTCATATTAAACCTCTTTTTTGGTATCCCCAGCAGAACTCGAATCTGCATCTAATCCTTAGGAGGGATTTGTTCTATCCAATTGAACTATGAGGACACGCCCCAAATTCTACACCAATAAAAAAATAAATCAACATTTAGTGATTGCAATATTTTAAAGTGTTTGTATAATAAGGCAAAATAAAAAAACAGGTGAAATATTATGGCAACCATTACACGTATAGAATTGGCAAATGCTTTAAGAAACCGTTTCGGTTTAACCAGCGCAGATTCTTATAAAATGATAGATATTATTTTTGATGAAATAGAACAATCTCTGATTCATGGCGAAGATGTCAAAATCACTGGTTTTGGTACATTTAAAATTTTATCTAAATCTGCACGTATTGGACGCAATCCAAAAACAGGTGTTCCTGCAATTATATCCGCGCGCCGCGTTGCTACTTTCCACCCAAGCACGGAATTCAGAAAACAGGTTGCAGGTAAATAAGATTATAAAAAAACCGTCATAATGACGGTTTTTATTTTACCATAAATTCACCCTTTTATCAGGCGCAATATATAATTTGTCTGATTCAGATATATTAAACACATCATACCAAGCATCAACATGTGGCAATATTCCATTTACACGCCAACGCGATAAAGAATGTTCATTTGTTTTTGTTAAACGAATTAATTCTGCATCTCTGATATTGCCTGCTTCTGTCATTGCAAACGCCAGAAAGAATCTTTTGTCTGAATCAAACCCAAGATATTCTTCTGATTTTTTACCAAACATTTTATACGCAGTATAAGATATTGTTACCCCACCATAATCAGCAAGATTTTCACCCAATGTAAATTCACCGTTTGCATGTAAATTTGGTGCAACAAGAATATTATTAAAATGTTCTTTCATAATATTTGCGTGTTTTTCAAATTGCTCTGCATCTTCCTTGGTCCACCAATCGCGCATATTACCGTCTTTGTCAAAATGACGACCACTGTCATCAAAACCGTGTGTCATTTCATGTCCAATAACAGAACCAATTGCACCATAATTAAAAGCATCATCTGCGTTCACATCAAAAAACGGATATTGCAAAATTCCTGCTGGAAAACAAATTTCATTTGTAGATGGGTCATAATACGCATTTATTTCATGCGCATTCATATACCATATACTTGGATCTTTTTCTTTACCAATTTTATTCAACCAAAATTCATCTTCAAATTCTGCGACACGCATCATGTTTGCATATAAACTGTCTTCTTTGATTTCAAGTTTAGAATAATCACGCCATTTATCAGGATAACCAATTTTAGCTTTGAAAGAATGTAATTTATCAAGCGCTTGTTTTTTTGTAGCATCACTCATCCAATCAAGATTTTTTATACGAACCTCTAATGCACGTCTTAAATTTTCCACCAAAGATTCCATACGATGTTTTGCTTCCTTGGAAAAATATTTTTTCACATACAATTGACCAATTTCTTCACCCAATGAACCGTCAAGAATATCAACAGCCCTTTTCCAACGTTGCTTTTTTTCCTGTTGACCAGACAATATTCTGTTATAAAAATCAAACGCGATATCATATGTTTTGTCATCTAACAAAGAAGTCGCAGAATTTACAATTCTGTATTTCAGATATGTTTTAATTAAATCTATATTTGTATCATTCATAATTGCGATAGATTCTGCAATAGGTTCAATTTGTTCTATGTTTATATATTCCGCATTAACACCGCGCGCTTTCAAGAAAATTTCCCAATCAAAATTTGGCATTTCTGTTTTCAATTCAGAAACATATTTTTTGTGATAATTCAACAATGGGTTTCTTTCTTGTTCTTTTGTATAGAAAGATTTCGCCATTCTTTCTTCCAGTGCATACAATTTATCAACATCAACATCAATTCCAAAATTATTCATAATTTTTTTGATATATTTTTTATATTCGCTTCTGACCTGTTTTGATTTTTCGTCGGTATCAAAAAAATAATCTCTGGACAAACCGATTCCGCCCTGACCGATTACAAAGATATAATGCGTACTGTCGGTATCATCTAACAAAACACCATCACCCCAAAACGCAGAAGAATAACGATGACTTTTACCCAAATATTCTGCTAAATCTTCGACTGATTTAATTTTATCTATTTGTTCCAGATAAGATTTCACAGGTACTGTTTTTTCGCTGTTTAATTTTTCTGTATTCATCGCAATTTTATATAACAACCCTATCTTGCCATTATCTTGTTCTGCGATATCACGAACACGTTCAAGATTCATCGCGTCTAATTGATGAAAAGAAGTCCATCTTGTATAATCACTTGGAATAGGATTTTTCTTTAACCAACCACCAGTTGCATATTCATAAAAATCATCACCATATTTTACATTTAAATCCATATTTTCAATTTTTATTCCACCGTTCATAACATTCCCCTTTTTAATTACAAAAAACGCAACAAATAAAGCGACAACAACCGCAATTATTCCGATTAAGTTTAATATTTTATTTTTCATTTCGTTATTTCCATTATCAAATCGTCCAGAATCAACATTCCTGCATCAGTTGCCCGCAATGATTTTTCATCCATAACAACCAATTCAGGATGTTTTAAAATCCAATTTGTATTTAATTGAGATTTTATATCTGAATCCAACATTACACCAGAAACTGTTCTCATTCCAGTAATTATTTTTTCAATCGCACGCATATCATTTGGCATTTTTTCAAAAAATTCATTATTGCCTTTTTGTTCATACCACACACCGTTCATATAAATACGCCCAGCAGCAGCCCTGCCAATTCCGATATAAGGTTCGCCATTCCATATATTTTTATTATGACGACATTCTTGACCCCAAACAGCATAGTTAGAAACTTCGTATCGTGGTAAATTTAATACATTCGGAATTTCAGTGTACATTTGTGCCATTGTTTCATTATTTGGCATATCTAAATTCATTTTTCCAAAAGGTGTATTTTCTTCTATTGTTAATTCATACATTGAAACATGTTCAAGTCCTAATTTATTAATTTCATCACACAAATTCACCACAGATTTTACATTATGCCCCGGCAATCCATAAATAAAATCGGCTGAAACCCTGATTTTCATATTTTGTGCCGTTGTTAATAAATCAAGTGCCTCTTTCACATTATGACGACGGCCCAAAAATTTTAATTCATCATCATTTAACGATTGGATACCAATGGATAATCTGTTTATGCCAATTGAAACAAAATCTGATAATTTTGCAGAATCTATTGTCTTTGGGTTTGATTCTATGGTTATTTCACAATCTGTATCTATTTCAAAATTATCTGAAACAGTTTTTAAAATTTGTTCCATAACATTCACCGGCATCAAAGACGGGGTCCCACCACCAAAAAATATCGTAGGAATTTTAATTTTTCCCAATTTTTCCGCCCAAAATTTAATCTCAGCACATATATTTTGACAATATTCTTTCCAATCTGGTTTTTCACACGCAATCGAATAAAATGCACAATATTTGCACTTAGACAAACAAAACGGGACATGAATATAAAGATTATGCGGATAATTCATAAAAGAAATGATATATTACAAAAAATAAAATTCAATATAAACAAACACTTTTTTTAAGACGATTTTTATGATATAATAGTCATACGAAAGGAAAGATGAGAAGTAGATTTTTGTCTATTTTGTGCATGATTTCTGCCCCGTTGATGGCTATGGCCTCTAACGAGGGGGTACCTTCATTTTACAGACAAAATAAAATTGTTAATGCAAATCGTCAGGCTTATCCTAAATATCAAGAATTTGGTTATACAAATTATGTCGGAAACACTGGCAAAAAACAGGTTTTATCTTCCAATTCTTATTCTTATCAGGTTCCAAGACGCGTTCAAAAAACAGATCGCGGTGCAATGACAACAAACGGCATCGCAAACGGCAATGATTACAGAACATCTGTTTATGCAAAATATATGCGTCGTTTTGCTGATTTTGAATTCAAGACTGGTGTTAATTCCATTTTGGAATGGGATGACATGATGTTCAATGAAATTGGTGTTGGTATCAAACATGTGTTTGATTTGCACGGTTTTGATTTGGCTGCGTATGCTGAATATTCATATGGAAAACTTGAAAAAGGCGGTCTGTCTATGGACTATGACCTTGAACCATATGATTACGCATATCCAACGGATGGTATTTTCACAATATCTATCGGTGATCAAACTGCATCTACACGTAAATTGAAATTCGGTATTGGTGCACATCACATATGGGATCTTGGCGGTTGGAAAGTGACCCCTCATATTGGTTATGAAATTTTCAAACACAATATGAAAATGAGCAACCATATTTACCCTAACCCAGGTGTTTATTTACCATTGATGACAACATCTGGCGATTATGTTTTTGGTGATATGGAACAAAATTATTATGCTGTTTCCCAAGATACAATCGTTTCCGATGATTCTGGTTTATATCAGATTTGTATGTCCCCAGAAGACATAAAAATTGTTCCTGCTTCGTCCAGTGGCAGTGGCATATTCTTGATTGGAGATTCATTAACAACCGTTGATTGGAATTCAAGTCTGGGTGATATTCCATGGGGTGTCGGCGAAGGTGACTGTGTCGTAATCGGTGGCGATGGTATGATTGTTGTTAATGGCACAACACACATTTATAATACAACATGGTCTGGTTTTTATCTGGGGTTGGAATTTGAAAAACAAATGACATTGGCTGATAAACTGCGTTTTTATGTACAGGTAAGTATGCCGAAATATTCATCAGAAGGAACATGGCCAAATCGTGATGATTGGCAACAAGACCCAAGTTTCCTTGACGAAGGTGACAATGGTGCATTCGCTTACGAAGCAGAAATGGAATACACATACCAATTGTCTGACCGTTTACAATTATCTTTGACTGCAAACACAGACTATTTTCACATCGGTAAAATTGGTGGCGAATTGTATGTTGCTGAATCAACAATATATGTAGAAAGCGAAACAAACCCAGGCGAATGGGTTGTGCAAACCCAACCTGCATATACTGAAAAAGTCACAGATTCATTGAAAAATGCAACATGGCGTTCCTATGGATTACATATCGGAATTAAATACGCATTTTAATAACGAAATAAACAGATGTTATGATGAAAAAACATACTCTCTTTTATAGTATATGTTTTTTGTGCAGCATTTTTGTTAATTCTGCATTTGCAGATCGTGGTGCATTTGATTATGAACGTTGGGATAATGTGATTTCTAATATACGCAATCGCGCACAACAACAAAAAATTTCTGAATCAGTCATAGACGAAACATTAAAAACACCAGATTTTATTCCAAGCATTATAAAATCAGACAGAAATCAATCTGAATTTACATTGACATTGGAACAATACCTCAATCGTACAGTCAGCAAAACCAGAATACAAAATGGAATAAAAAAGAAATCTGAATATCCAACATTATTAAATCGCACTTTTACAAAATTTGGAATTCCAAAAAACGTGCTTCTTGCGTTTTGGGGAATGGAATCTAATTACGGTCAAAACAAATCTAAATATCAATTGCGTGATGCATTTATAACACTGATATACGACGGACGCCGTGAAGAATTTTTCACAAAACAATTATTATCTTTGATGAAAACTGCGGATAAAAATAAATTGAAAATAAATTCTATACACGGCAGTTGGGCTGGCGCTATGGGACATTTTCAATTTATACCAACAACATTGGAACAATACGGTGTTGACGGCAATAATGATGGACATATAGACATCATAAACAGTATTGGCGACGCAATGTACAGTGCTGCAAATTACCTTAGCAAACTGGGGTGGAATAAAGACGAAAAAATTATTCAACGCGTAATTATACCTGCGGACATAGACAGAAAAATTCTTAATGGCGATGTAAAAAAATCTATTACCGAATGGGCAAAATTAGGCATAATGACAAATGATTCAATTCAATTGGTTCCAAATGACACAATTGTTGGTCTTGTTGCGGACACAAAAGAAATCGCAAAAATGGATTTAGAATCAAAATCTGCCGAATTAGATCCAGATGTTGACATTGCACCAAAACCTGTGATTTATGGGTATTTAACCTATCCTAATTTTTACAGAATCAAGAAATGGAACAATTCTTCGTGGTATGCAATTGCCATTGGCGAATTGTCTGAAAAATTAAAATAAAAAATCTCTTACACTAAAAAAATAAAAAGTCCAGCAAAAATAAAATTTATTGCTTATATGCTTTTTCTTTGATACCATTTAGCATATGTTATTATAAAGGAAATATATTATGGCAATAAAAGTTCGTGACTATGAAGTCCGTTTAACCCGTACAAAAGAAGAACGCAAACAGGTTCGCCAATTGCGTTATCGTGTTTTCTGTTTGGAAGAAGAAGCTTCTGCAACAGAAGAACAAAAAAATCTTGGCGAAGAATATGATTCTTATGATACATATGCTGATTATATGGCTGTATTCCACAACAATAAAATTGTTGGAACATATCGTATCATTGACAGAGACGCCGCTGAAAAAATGGGCGGTTTCTATACAGAACGCGAATACAATTTATCAAAAATAAAAAAAGTGAAAGGCAACATTGCAGAAATGTCCCGTGCGTGCGTTGATGCTGAATATCGTGAAAACGGTTTGGTTATGCGTTTGTTGTGGGCGGGTTTATGTGAATATGTTGTAAAACGTAAAATTGTTATTTTGTTTGGTGTTCCATCTTGGGTGGGCAGCAAACCTGCACAATTTGCTCAGGCAATTTCTTATTTATACTATAACAATTTATCACCATTGCATTTGCGCGCAACCGTGTTGAAAGACAAACTTGAACCTGGGGTTGACCCACGCATGACACAAATGAATATTTTGCCACGCGCATTTGTTGACGAAGAAGAAGCAAAGAAACAAATGACACCTTTGATAAAGGGTTATTTAAGATTGGGCGCAACATTTGGTCGTGGTGTGTTTATTGATAAAAGTTTTGGTACCTGCGATGTATTCGTTATGGTTCAAACAAAAAATGTTGATAAAACATACCAGAAACATTTTGCAGGTTCTGAAAATGCCTTTGATGAATTTGGAATCAAAGCGGGACCATTGCAAATATTGGGTAAAATTGTTGCATCACCTTTCACTGGTGCTGCAAAAGCCATCCGTGCATTCGCTGAATTGTTTATGCGTGAAGATGCAGATGATGTCGAATACATAGACAAAGAAAATTCAGAAGAAGAATCTGAAAAACAAGGCGAATAAAAAAAATGAAAATAAGAAAACAAAATATTTTCAATACGCTTTGGGCAATTGTCAAATTCATCGTTGCATGGACATATGTGGTTATAAACGCAATTATTTTGTGTTTTATGCCACGTGGTAAAATTTCTGTAAAATACATGAAATTTTTCATGCGTTATTTTAACTGGTTTATGGGTGTCAGTTATAAAATAAAAGGCAAATTGTCTTCTGAACGTCCATTGCTTTGTGTATGCAATCATATTTCTGTTTTTGAAATATCAACAATGGCTGCTGCACTGGGTGGTTCTTTCTTTGCAAAGAAAGATATTGAATCGTGGCCATTAATTGGTTGGATGGCAAAAAAATTCGGTGTTGTATTTATTGACAGACGACCATCACATGCGGTTGAAGCTTTAGATGCAATCAAACACGAATTAGATTCTGTTGATTACCCATTGTTTATATTTCCAGAAGGAACATCTACAAACGGTGCATATGTAAAACAATTCAAAAGTTCTATGTTTGATGTCATTGAAAAAACAGGTGTAAGTGTTCAACCTGTTGTTGTTCATTATCGTTTGAAAGACGGCACAAAAATTAATGATGAAGATTTAGCAAACCATTTTGCTTATTTTGATAATAAAAAAATGGATTGCGGTCCATATTGCAAAATAGAACGCAGTGCATTTATGCAGGTATTTCATATAATGATGCTGGGCGGATTTTTGGTTGAAATAGAAATTTTACCTATTCCCGATTTAACGGGTATGGACAGAAAAGAAATGGCAGATACTCTGCACAAAATAATTTCAGACAAATATATTCAAGACAAATAAAAAAATAGAGTGGTAAAAAAATGAAAATTGAAAATTTATGCGTAGATAGATTATACGGAGATGTTGCAGGCGCAACAACACGTGGACATAAAATCGCTGTTAAGGGTGGTTATATATATCAAACCTTTCAGGGCGGTTATACATTAACACCATTGGGTTGGTCTGTTGTTCGTAAAATAGAAAATATTATTCGAGAAGAAATGAACGCAATTGACGGTCAAGAAATGTTGATGCCTGTTGTTTGTGGCGCTGATTTATGGAAAGAAACGGGGCGTTATGATTCCATGGATAATATTGCAAAATTCAAAAGTCGTTCTGGTGCAGATTATGTAATTTGTCCAACACACGAAGAAGTTGTCACAGATTATGCACGTTCTGTAATTAAATCTTATCGTCAAATGCCTTTCATGGTTTATCAAATACAAACTAAATTCCGTGATGAATTGCGTGTACGTGCTGGTTTAATCAGAACACGTGAATTTATCATGAAAGACGGTTATTCTTTCCATGAAACACAAGAAGATTTGGAAAAATATTATAAACGTTGTTTTGACGCATACTATAAAATATATAAAAGATGCGGTCTGAAAAATGTAACAGATGTTATGTCTGCAACTGGTGATATGGGTGGAAAAATCGCACACGAATTTCAATTGATAAACGAAATGGGCGAAGATACTTTGTATATCTGCGATTGTGGTTTCCGTGCAAACAAAGAACTTGAAGAAACAGATTCAACCGTATGTCCAAAATGTGGAAAAACTTTGAACAAGGTTCGTGGTATTGAAATCGGAAACATTTTCCAATTGGGTAAAAAATATACTGATTCTATGCACATGACTTATACAGCCGAAGACGGCACCGAAAAAACACCTATCATGGGTTGCTATGGAATCGGTGTTTCACGTGTTATGGCTGCCATTATTGAAGAAAGCGCAGATGATAACGGACCAATTTGGAATATGGAAACCGCACCATTTGCAGTCGAAGTTATCGGTTTAACAGATAAAGAAGGAAAAACTTTGCCAAAGGCAGAAGAAATTTATAACAATTTGAAATCTGCTGGGGTGGAAGTTTTACTTGATACACGTGATAATCGTGCTGGTGAAAAATTTGCAGATGCAGATTTAATTTCTGCACCAATTCGTTTAATCGTTTCTGCAAAAAATATGGCACAAAATCAAATCGAAGTAAAATATCGTGTAAATAATTACGACACAACCAATTTACCAAATACATTGGATATAAATAATTATTCAGACACAATAAAAGATTTGATAAACGAATTATCTAAACATTAAAATCAACGGGGGTAAAACCCAGTTTTTTTTATATCAATTTTATGATATAATATATTCATCAAAATAAATGGAGAGAAAATGAAAATAGCAATTATTGGTATTGGTTCTGTTGGTTCTGCGGTTGCAACTGCGGTGCAAAATACAGGATTGGCACATGAAATCGTTTTGTTTGACCGCGACGGAATTCGCGCACGCGCTGCCGCTGAAGATTTGGGACATGCATCTGCGTTTTCTTACGATATTAAATTGAGTGCGGTCAGCAACTATCGTGGAATACGCGGTTCTGATATTGTTATTATCGCCGCCGGTGCAAACCAAAAACCTGGCGAAACCAGAACAGATTTATTACATAAAAACGCAGCTGTTATTTCCGACATTGTACCAAAGGTTATGGAAAATGTTGATGCAAAGAAAGTTAAATTGATAATCGTCACAAACCCATTAGATGTTATGGTTATGTTGGCACAAAAATTATCTAAATTGCCTGCATCGCGTGTTATTGGAACCGGAACAATGCTCGATTCAGCGCGTTTCAAAATTATATTGGCGCGTCAATTGGGAATATCTACACGTTCTATCACATCTTATGTGTTGGGCGAACATGGTGATTCATCTGTGTTGAATTGGTCTGCGGTTTATGTTGGCGGAATTGCATTAGACGATTTCTGTAAACAGGCAAAATTGTCATTACCGCAAACAACACGAAACACTATTGAACATCGTGTCAGAAATGCAGCATATGAAATCATACGCGGACGCGGCGCAACATGGGACGGCATTGGTGGTGCGGTTGCTGATTTATTGCACGCAATAATAAATGATGAAAAACGTGTTTTAACAACATCTGTCGTTGATGGCATTGGTAAAAATGCAGTTGCTATGTCCATGCCACGCGTCATCGGTGAAAAAGGCGTTTTGATGAATCTGCATACAAAATTGAGTGCAAATGAATCCGCCCTGTTGCGCAAAAGCGGAAAAATAATTCGCAAAAATTACGATGCGATTTAATCAAAAGAAATCAATCTTATAGTCAAAAATAAATCCTTTGGTATAGTAAATTTTAACAACAAGCCAAAGGATTTTTTTATATGACAATCAACAATATTACTTTCGAAATTTCAGATAACGATTGTCGTATTTATGCAATATGTGATGGCAAATCTGTTGGCAGTATATTTTTCGTAAAAATTGGAACAGATAAAATAATGATTTCAGAATCAGAAATAGACCCATCATACAAAGATTCAGATATTGAATTAAATATGCTTCAACAAATAATACAAATGGCACGCGAACAACACCGCAAAGTAATGTCTATATGTCCATATATATCAAACATATTCAAAAACCACCCCGAATTTGATGATGTCAGATTATTAAACAACGGCAGATAAAAAAAGTCCGCCACATTTTACTGTGGCGGGACTCCCTTCCTTCCGATATACGGAAACTGTGTTATGCAGCTATGCGATCTGATTCTTTCACTTCGCCCGAATCCATAATCTTTTTAGCTTCTGAAAACACCATTTCTTTTACACGCAGTGCAAGTTTAGATGTTTCCAATGATTCGGCAGCCACATCAAAATTATCTGTTCTGATTTGCAATGAAACATAAGCACCAATCAAAGCAGCACGAGATAAATCTTCAATAGAACGTGGTGCATTATTGTTTCCAATATGCAATTCATCGCTTAAAGAAATGATTTGTCTATCTGCGTTCACCCATACTGTTGTTGTTAATACTTTGTTCAGGGCAATCATAATTTCTTTTATATTTTTTGGCATGTGGTTATCCCCCCTTTCATTGTTGTTTGTAGAAAAAATCATTTTATTTTTGTATTTACGATTGTATTTACAAATTTTTATTTATGATTTTTTCGGTTTTTATTTTTTCGCCAGATTTCTGCTTTTCTTCAGATTTCTGCCGGTTTCGTTTAACTTTCTCCTTGTCTATACAAACATCTTAGAACAAAAACGATTCGTTCGTCAAGCACAAAATTTATTTATTTTCATTTTATTTTAAAAATCGCAGATTTTACTTATAAAACCATAAAATCCCATAAAATAATTATAAGTTGTCATTGACAACCATAAAACAAAGTGCTAGATTCCAAAATGAAGAACCTAAAGCAGTAATAAAATTATAGGGAATAAAGATGGGTTTATTTCTTTCTTGTTATGAAAATCGTTTGGATACAAAGGGACGTATTTCTGTACCTGCTGCTTTTCGTTCTTCATTGAATAACGAAAATTTTTCTGGCGTTGTTTTATATCGTTCTTTTACCCATAATTGTATTGAGGGTGTTTCTATGTCCCGCATGGAAAAAATTGCAAACGCAACCGATCAAATGGAAATGTTTGATGGTGAACTTGACGATTTATCCGCACTTGTTTTTGCAGACGCCCGTCCATTGCAATTTGATGTAACCGGACGTATAATTATTCCAGAAGATTTATTAAAGCACGCAAACATAACAGACACTGCTTTATTTGTTGGTCGTGGCAACAGTTTTCAAATATGGAATCCATCTGATTTCGCATTAACCCAAGAAAAATCTTTATCTAAATTGCAAAAAAATCGTCCAAGCATAAAAATCAATAATTAATCTGCTTTTTTTTATTGTAAAAGTCCTTGCTATATGATAAAATTGTTTCATAAGGAAGGATGAAAATATCATGAAAAGATTTATTACTGTATTAAGTAGTTTGCTTGTATTACCTGCTTTTGCAGAGGTTGCACCTGTGTACTATGACGAAATCGTCGAATATACAGATGAAATGCTTGATGCCGCTGATGAGGCCGAAGAAGCACAAGCAAAAGAAGTCGCAGCACCAAAAAATGTTGCACAACGTACAACAATAAATAGATCCACATCACGTGCTATATCTGCTGCTGGGAACCAAACATCACAGCGTTCTGGCGCATCTTCACGTGCGATGGCTTCATCTTCCCGTGCAACAACTGCACGCACAACTGTTTCACGCGCGACTGCACGTCCATCAAATGTTGTTTCTCGTGCATCTGTATCGCGTAATTCAAATGTTACATCTCGTTCTTCCCGTACAACTACACCAAAGGCTGTAACCGCACGCGCAAGCGTAACTGGTACAGCAATGGGTGCTTTAAAGAACAACGGTGCAACCGCTGCATATATAGACGATACAAACAAAACATATAATTCAACTGGCAGCGCCCGCGCAGCCAGCAACCGTCGTGCAACCGCACGTATGTCAACCGGCTTGGCAAGTGTATCTGTAGCAGCACCAGTTATCACCGAAGAAGACATTTCAACAACAACATCTAATTTGACTGCAATTGCAGAATTGACCGATTATTGCAAGGCTCAATATGCTGCATGTATGGATAATTATTGTAATGTATTGGATGATAATCAGGGCAGATGCTCTTGCTCTAAAAACATAAAAAATTATGAAAGAGTAGAACAAGCCTTGGCAGATGCTACTGAAAACTTCCAAAAAGTTGTTCAAGAAATCAAATACATTGGTTTAAGCGCAGATCAAATCAATTCTTTGTTTGATGAAACAATTGCTGAACAAACAATGAACAAAAGAAGAAACGATTCTTCTGATTTGCAGAACAGCCTTGAAAAAATCAAGAAAAGCATCATTGAAGCATCTTCACCAAGATCATCTTCTTATGATTCTGGCGTTTCTATGGACGCGTCTGGATTATTCAATTTTGATACAGAAGGTGGATTTAATATAAACGCATTCCTTGGTAACAATTCAAACACATCCAGCGTTTCTAACCAACGTGGCGAACAATTATATAAAACAGCTACAAATCGTTGTAAAACAGCTGTGTTGAATTCTTGTGTATCTCAGGGAATTGACGCTAATGTTATAACAAATTCATATGATTTGGAAATTGATAAACAATGTATCGCATATGAACGCAGTTTAAATGATGCAAATTCTGAAATGAGACAAAATGTTTCAAATGCAACAACCATCTTGAAACAGGCACGTCTTGTTTTGGCACAAAGCAAGAACACTTATGATGTTCGTGGTTGTGTTGCTGCAATAGATTCTTGTATGCAAGATGAATATGTATGTGGTTCAGATTATGAATTATGTTTGGACCCAACTGGTAAATATCTTGCTAATGGCGAACTCGTAAAAGGTGGAACACCTGGTGTTTCCGGTGGTTCTGTTGTTAACACAACACCAATTGGTTCACCTCAAGGTGGTGATGAAGAAGATTCAGAAGCCAGCAGTTCTGTATCAGTAGATTTGAATGGTTGGACATCACATGGTATGTATAATTTATATTCTGTATGGAATTATACAACAACCAACGGGCCTGCACTTGCTAGCTCTTCTGATCAAAACATATTGAATCCATGGGGTCGTGGCAAATCTGAAAATCTTAATTCTTATATAGATTCTGTTTTGACAAAATATTGGTCAAAATCTAATAATTATGCATCAACATCATCAACAGATGACATTGCTGTATATTTGTTGCGCAAAATTGGTTATATAGATTCCAGCGACAATAACAAAGTTCATGGTATGTGCGCATCTGTTATGAAACAATGCCAGAATTATACTTATAAAAGCGACAAATACCAACCAGATAACGAAGTTATCCGTCAATATTTGGCTGCTGCATTGACCAAGATTAAATTACAACAAGATTCTATCTTGGCAGATTATGCAGAAGATTGCCGCAGCGATGTATCATCATGTTTGTCCACAAATGGGTATGATGAAACAAATCCACAATCAACAGCTTCTGCAACTGCTGTAAATGCTTGCCGTGCTGATATATCAACATGTATGTCTGTTGGTGGATATATGCCAAAAGATAATTCAACATTAACATTGCGTTCTATGTCAGATTGGGTTGCAAGTATGTTACAGGTCTGCAACGCAAACGAATATTTGAATGATAATGATGGTGTAATTTCTTGTAAAAAATGTACAACTGCACAAGTAAAGAAATTGGATGCAGATGGTTATCCTACAGTGGGTGCAGGCGATGCATACCCATCCGCTGTTCCAACAGAATCAGAAGGTGGTCAGGTCACATCTTGTCATTGTCCAACAGGATATCGTGGTGTTGAATACGACGAAGATGAAGACGGCACACCAACATTATTCTGTGTACCAGTATCACAATAATAATAAAGCCACCGGAAACGGTGGTTTTATTTTTTTAGATATAAACATCAATAATAATTAAAAAAACGGGAACAAGCCCGTTTTTTTGTTTATATATATTTTAATCTGCTGATTCTGTGTTCTTGATTTCTTGTTTTATATTCGATAAAGAATTTGTTCTTTCACGAATTTTGCCATAGAAATCTGATTTAGATAAATTCACAGCATATTCCAGCGCATGTGTCCAAGACAGCGCATCAGAATTCCCGTGTGTTTTTATCGAGAAACCATTTAACCCCAAAAACACAGCACCCGCATATGAACGTGGGTCTATTTTATTTTTTAATCTCTTAAACAAATGAATTAAAAAGAATGTTCCCAATATAGCCAAGAAAGAACGCTTATAATTTGCCTTTACAATGCGTGAAATCATTTTTGCGGTTCCTTCTACCGTTTTTAACATAACATTGCCTGTAAAGCCATCTGTGACGACAACTTGAACATTTCCAGCAGTCACATCGTTTCCTTCTACAAAACCAATGTATTCATATGGCAATTCTTCTTTATGTTCGATTAATATTTTATTTAAACGTTGCAGTGTTTCGCTGCCCTTGGTTTCTTCTTCACCAATGTTTAATATACCAACCTTTGGTCTTTCCATATTACCGATAATTTCGGCATACACACTGCCCAAGATAGAAAAATCAAATAAAATTTCTTCATCACATTGAACATTTGCACCCAAATCAAGCCCAACAACACGTGTATCACCATTACCAGATGGCAACATAGTTGTTATCGCAGGTCTTGAAATACCATCAACTGTTTTTAATGCCAATTTTGACAAAGCCATCAAAACCCCAGTATTACCCGCAGACACCACCGCAGAAGAATTACCTTCCCTGACATCTTTTATTGCCATATACATAGATGTATCTTGTGCATGACGAATAACATCACGAACCTTGTCTGAACCGGAAATAACCTCGTTTGCATGGATAATTTCGCAATTACGTGCAACACGTGGAAATTTCTTTAACAATTTACGCAATATTCTTTCATTACCAAAAACACGAAAAAACACAGAATCTTCACCATATTGATAAAGAAACTGATTAATTCCACCCAACACAGCATGGGGCGCATGATCACCACCCATTGCATCTACTGAGATAATTTTTTTATTTTCTGACATTTTGATATAAAAAAAGGGCCAAGGGTGTTTTCCCTGCCCTTTAATTTCCTTTTATTTTACACAAGTTTTATTTTGAACCACATGCAGGGCAAACATGATGAGGACGTTTCTTTTCACCACATTTTTTGCATACAGATACAGGCATTACAGACAAAGCATCATGTGAACGACGTTGTGCTGAACGTGCTTTACTTGTTTTACTTTTTGGTGTTGCCATTTTATATTCCTTTTATTTACAGTTCATAATTCTATTAAATTATTACCCTTTTGCAAGTAAAAAAATAATATATTAAAACCATGATAAATGCCTGAATTCTGGAAAGAACCAAATTCCAGGCATTTATTTATTTGTTATTAAACATCCAACAGTTGTTGTTTTTCGCCACCTTCGCGTGCCAATTTATCAGCTTTTTCTTCTTCTTTGGCAATTTCACGAACACGACGAACATATGCACCTGTTCCAATTGGTATCAAACGACCAACAATCAAGTTTTCATTTACACCCAACAATCTATCTGTTGAACCACTGATTGCTGCGTCAACCAAAACTTTTGTTGTTTGTTGGAACGAAGCATTAGATATAAATGAACGAGATGTCAAAGATGCACGTGTCAAACCAACCAAAACTTGAGAGGCTTCTGCGACACGACCACCAGATTTTCTTACGCGTTCATTTTCTTCTTCAAAATCAACACGATCAACAACTGCGCCACTGATAAATGCAGTATCACCTGGATTACTGATTTCAACACGACGAGTCATTTCACGTATCAAAATTTCAATATGTTTGTCGTTGATGGACACACCCTGCAAACGATAAACCTGTTGTACTTTTTCAACCATAAATTGGGCCAATTCTTTTTGTCCCAAGATTCTCAAGATATCTTGTGGAACTTCTTCACCTTCTACCAATTTATCAGCTTTGTTAACATGGTCGCCAGAACGAACTAAGATATTTGTTCCTTTTGGTACAGCATATTCAACAGGCTGGCTGCCATCATCTGGTTCAATACGGATAATTGTCTTAGATTTTGCATCTTCTAATTCAATTGTACCTTCTTTATCAGCCAAAGTAGCAGGATTAGCAGGACGACGAACTTCTAATAATTCTTCTACACGTGGCAAACCACCTGTAATATCGCCCGCCTTTGTTGTCTGAACAGGTACACGTGCTAACACATCCCCTGCTTTTACTTCATCACCGTTTTTAACGATAATTGTTGCAAATGTTGGCAACAAATATTCTGCTTTCTTTTTGCCAGAACTGATAATTTCACCATCTTTGTTAACCAATCTGATAGCAGGATTCAAAGATTTTTTAGTTTTGCCTTTCCAATCTATAACTTTTGCAGAAACAATACCTGTTGTGTTATCAACTTCTTCTTGATAAGAAACATTTTCTTCCAAATCGTTATAGGAAACAATACCATCTTCATTAGCAACGATAGCATTCATATTATCTTCGTTAGCAACGATTATACCCTTTTCAACATGGGCACCGTCTGCAACAGACAATATTAAATTCTTTTTTGCTTTCCATCTGCGAACGATTGCATCACCGTTTGTAAGCAAAATTTCACCATCATTGTTAAATACAACAACCTGACCCAAACTGTTCACGACAGTTTTGATATCTTTCAACACGATATCACCGGCAGATGGTGTGCTGTATTCAGATGTTCCTGCTTCCGCAATACCACCAATATGGAAAGTACGCAATGTCAACTGGGTACCAGGTTCACCAACGGATTGACCAGCAATCAAACCGACAGGTTCGCCAACGTGAACCAATGCGTTACGAGACAAATCCATACCATAACATTTTGCACACAAACCATCACTTTGACATGTCAACACACTGCGAACATCTGCGCTTTGCAAACCAGCATCATGCAAATCATTAATTCTGCGAGCTGCTGCTTTTGTAACCAAATCACCTTCTTTCACAATGATTTCATTTGTGGTTGGATCAACGATATCTTTTGCAGCGGTTCTGCCCAAGATTACATCGCCCAAAGGAATGCTTACATTTGCACCCTGATATACAGGTTTTGCAGTAATACATTCGTGTGTGCCACAATCATGTTCTGTAATAACATTGTTGATAGCCAAATCAACCAAACGACGTGTCAAATAACCAGCAGTTGCAGTTTTCAAAGCTGTATCCGACATACCTTTACGAGCACCGTGGGTTGATGTAAAGTATTCAGACATGGTCAAACCTTCTTTAAAGTTCGAAATAATAGGAACTTCAATAATAGAACCGTCTGGACGAGCCATCATACCACGCATACCAGCTAACTGTTGAATCTGCGCTTTTGAACCACGAGCCTTTGAATCAGCCATCATATAGATAGAATTCCAATTGTCGCCATTAGATTTACCCAATGCAGCAAATGACAAATTACCTAATTCATCAGTTGTGTGTTGCCACAAATCAATCAATTTGTTATGACGTTCACCACTTGAAATCAAACCGTTTTGATATTGGTTTTCGATTTCTGCGGCATCTTTTTCAGATTTTTCAATCAATTTTTGTTTTTCTTCTGGAATAACAATATCATCAAAACCAATTGAAATACCACTGCGAACAGCCTGTTCAAAACCAGTATCTTTCAAAGCGTCAGCCAACAAAATCATAGCTTTGTCGCCACATACTTCGTATGTTTTTGCCAACAATTTTTTGATTTCGCCAACAGGCATCTTTTTATTCACAGAATCAAAAGGCATTCCTTCTGGTAATAATTCACCCAAAATCATACGACCCGCTGTTGTAGCATATTTTTTACCTTTTACACGGGCATAAATTGGTGTATGCAATGTAATTGTCTTGTTTTCAAGTGCCAATTTAACTTCGTCCATACCAGAGAATTTTGGAGATTTTTGTTCATCCCAATCCCCGTTTACCAAAGAGATATAGTAAACACCCAAAACCATGTCCTGAGATGGAACTGTCATAGGTTCACCATTAGCAGGTGACAAAACATTGTTTGTTGCCAACATTAATGTACGTGCTTCAAGTTGAGCTTCCAATGAAATTGGAACGTGAACAGACATCTGGTCACCGTCAAAGTCAGCATTAAAGCCCTTACATACCAATGGGTGCAAACGGATTGCTTTACCTTCTATCAAAACTGGTTCAAAAGCCAACAATGACAATCTGTGCAAAGATGGAGCACGGTTTAACAACACAGGATGTTGATAAATAACTTGTTCCAAAATTTCCCAAACTTTATCATCACCGTTTTCAACCATTTTACGGGCTGCTTTAATTGTATTAGCATAATCGCCAGCCATTAATTTTGCGAAAACAAATGGTTTAAACAATTCCAATGCCATTGTTTTTGGCAAACCAACCTGATGCATACGTAATGTTGGTCCAGGTGTAATAACACTACGACCTGAATAATCAACACGTTTACCCAACATATTCATACGGAAACGACCAGATTTACCACGCAAAGAGCCTGATAAAGATTTCAAAGGACGACGGTTTTGTGAAACCATAGGACGTGCCTTGTGTTCATTATCAAACAATGAATCTACAGCTTCCTGTAACATACGTTTTTCATTACGAACGATGATTTCAGGTGCGTGCATTTCCATAAATCTTTTTAAACGATTGTTACGAATGATAACACGACGATACAAATCATTCAAATCAGATGCAGCAACATGACCCGCATCCAATGTAACCAATGGACGCATATCAGGTGGTGTCACAGGCAAAACATCTGGCAACATCCATTCTGGTTTTGTATCAGATTCCAAGAAAGATTCTACCAATTTTAACTGTTTGATGATACCTTTGCGTTTTGCGTCAGATTTTGTTTCATTTAACAATTCACGCAAACGAGTTCTTTCATCACCCATATCCAATTTAGAAATGATTTCACGAATACCTTCTGCACCGATACCAACATGGAAAGCGTCTTCACCAAATTCTTCAACCGCATTTTGGTATTCATCTTCACTGATAACTTGATATTTTTTCAAACTTGTCAACGCAGGTTCTGTAACGATATAAGCATCGTAAGAAATAACTTGTTCCAATTTCTTTTGAGGTAAATTATCCAACAATGTTGCAATTTTACCTTCGCGCAAGAACCATGTGTGTGCCACAGGTATAGCCAATTTAATATGTCCCATACGTTCACGACGAACGGAAGAAGAACCAACTTCTACACCACAACGTTCACAAACAACACCACGGAATTTAATACGTTTATATCTTCCGCAGGCACATTCATAATCCTTTACAGGACCGAAAATCTTTTGACAGAACAAACCGTCTGCTTCTGGTTTCAAGGAATGATAATTGATTGTTTCTGGTTTTGTAACTTCACCATGCGACCAAGACAAAATTTCTTCTGGTGACGCAATAGAAATACGCAACGCATCAAATTGTTCCTTGGTTTCCAACTGTCCAAATATTTTTTGCAGAGTTTTTGCCATATTTTTTTGCTCCTTTTATGTCACTAAAAGTGCTTGTGGCCGGCAGGCGTTTTTATACGCCTGTTGGCCCAGCCACTAATCATTTTTCTTTGTATTTAACGCCAAACCCAATCCGCGCAATTCACGTACAAGTACGTTAAAGGCTTCTGGGGTTCCAATCTGAATATCATTGTTTCCAGAAATAATAGCTTCATACATCTTATTTCTTCCAACGATATCGTCAGATTTAACCGTTAACATTTCGCGCAACAGATGTGCGGCACCGTGTGCTTCCAATGCCCAAACTTCCATTTCTCCAAGTCTCTGACCACCCATGTGTGCTTTACCAGACAAAGGTTGTTGTGTAACCAAAGAGTAATTACCGATTGAACGAGCATGAATCTTTTCATCAACCAAGTGATGCAATTTCATCATGTACATAACACCGACAGTAACTGGACGGGCAAATTTTTCACCTGTAACACCATCATACAATGTGAATTGACCTGATTCTGGTAATCCAGCCAATTTCAACATTTGTTTGATTTCTTCAGGTGTTGCACCATCAAATGTAGGTGTTGCCATTGGTACACCGTCTTTCAACAATGCGGCCTGAGCACGGACATCTGTATCTGTCATTTTATCTAACTTTTCAGCAACAGATTTTCCATAGATTTTGCCCATAATTTTACGCAAATCGTCTGTGACAGCGCGTTTTTGTTTTATTTCTTCGAGCTTTTCGCCGATTTGTTTACCCAATTCTCTAGCAGCCATACCAAGGTGAGTTTCAAATATCTGACCGATATTCATACGGCTTGGCACACCCAATGGGTTCAACACGATATCAACAGGTGTTCCGTCTTCCATGTGTGGCATATCTTCGATAGGCACAACACGGGATACGATACCCTTGTTTCCGTGACGTCCAGCCATTTTATCACCAGGTTGCAATTTCATTTTGTGTGCAATATAAACCTTGACTTCTTTCAAGACACCGGCACCCAAAGTATTGCTTTCTGTTGCTTTTGCAATTTCAGCATCGGCACGTTCGTTTAATTCTTTTAATTTCAATTTCTGTTGTTCGGATAATTCATCCAATTTTGCTTGGATTTCTTTATCAGCAACAATCAAATTCTTCATATCAGATGGTCTGATTGCTTCAAACACTTCTGCATTAAGTTTTTTACCAATAAATGGATTCAAAGAATTTTTTGTTCCTTTTACACCAGAAATTGTTGCATTTTCAGCCAATTGGAACACTTGATCTGCAAAACCTCTTTCAATAATATCCGTTTCTTCTTTGCGGTCTTTATTGATTTTTTCAATTTTTTGCAATTCAATCATTTGTGTTCTGTCGTCTTTCTTGACACCATGACGTGTCAAAACATTAACACCGATAACAGTACCTTCTTCGTTTGGTCCAACCTTTAATGATGAATCTTTTACATTCAAAGCTTTATCACCAAAGATATTACGCAACAAAGATTCTTCAGATGTCATCAATGTTTCTGATTTAGGAGAAACACGACCAACTAAAATATCGCCTTGTTTTACGCGTGCACCAACATAAATGATACCTGATTCGTCCAAGTTTTTAAGTGCTTCTTCACCAACATTTGGAATGTCACGTGTAAAGCTTTCAGGTCCCAATTGTGTATCACGCATTTTGATTTCTTTTTCTACAATCTTGATAGATGTAAATGCATCTTGACGAGAAATACGTTCAGAAATCACGATAGCATCTTCATAGTTGTAACCACGCCATGGCACAAAGGCAACCAATACATTGCGACCCAATGCCAATTCACCATAGTTCATAGAAGAACCATCAGCAATAATATCACCTGCGGAAATTCTGTCGCCAACATGAACCAATGGTTTTTGATGAACCAAAGTTTCACCATTTGAACGTTCGAATTTTTCCAAGTTATAAATATCTACACCTGTTACAACATTGCGAGAATTCATACATTTAACAACGATACGGTTTGCATCGACTGATTCAACAATACCAGAATGTTTTGCAACTTTACCAGTACGGGAATCACGAGCAACTTCGCGTTCGATACCTGTTCCAACCAATGGTGCTTCTACACGCATTAATGGAACACCCTGACGTTGCATGTTTGAACCCATCAAAGCACGGTTCGCGTCGTCATTAGCAACAAATGGAATCAAACCAGTTGCAATAGACACAACCTGACGTGGGGCAACGTCGATTAAATCGATTTCGTTTTTTGGCACCATTGTAAATTCGCCATTTACACGTGCTGTAACCATATCTTCTGACAAAACACCAGCTGATGTTGTTGGGGTATTACCCTGAGCAATTTTATGTCCCATTTCTTCATCTGCTGTCAGATATACCATTTTGTCAGTAATTTTACCGTTTTTCACTTCATAGTAAGGTGTTTCAATAAATCCATATGGATTCACACGTGCATATGAAGACAAGTGTGAAATCAAACCAATGTTGGCACCTTCTGGTGTGTGAATAGGACACAATCTGCCATAATGTGTTGGATGAACGTCTCGAACTTCGATACCAGCGCGTTCACGGTTTAATCCACCAGGACCCAACGCTGAAATAAGACGTTTGTGTTCAACTTCTGCCAATGGGTTGTAAGAATCCATAAACTGAGACAATTGAGATGTTCCCAAGAATTCAGAAACCAATGACATCAAAGGTTTTGCATTTATAACATCTTGTGGTTGCATTGTAGCAATGTTTGGTGATGTTAAATTTTCACGAACAGCTCTTTCAATACGCAACATACCTGTACGGAAAGTTTGTTCGAACAATTCACCAACAGCACGAACACGACGGTTAGACAAATTATCAATATCATCAATTGTATCTTTATGATCAATGATGTTTGTTAATGTCTTTAACACTGCCAAGAAATCAGATTTTGACAATGTGCGTTCATCTTCTGGTTTTTTACCAGAATCTATACGCAAACGTTTGTTCATCTTGAAACGACCAACTGCGGACAAATCATAATAATCTGGGTCAAAACCTTGACGCAAGAACATATTAATTGCCGCTTCCAATGTTGTGCGTTCGCCCTGACGAATCAAATCATAAATTGCAAACAAAGCTTCTTCACGATTAGATGTTTTATCAGCAACCAATGTATTGCAAATATGTGCAGACATTGTTGTATTATCAATGGAAACCAAAGACAATTCTTTGATTCCAAATTGTTCAATCTTGGATAAAATTTCTTCTGTGATTTTTGAACCTTCTGTGATTTTGTCTTCACCGAATGTCAAAGCACTGAACAAATATTCATCAAGCAAAGATGATGTTTCAATACCAAATGTTTTTGATGTCGCTTTGATTTTTTCAAGGCGTCTGGCATTCAAACGATCACCCTTAGATGCTAAAACTTTTTTGTCTTTTGGATTAATAATATCATAATTCAAACGATATTTATCCAAACCATCAAAAACAGAAACTTCACCGACCCACAATTTACCATCAAATTTCAATGGAATCTTTTTGTAGAAATTTTCCAAAATTTCTTCTGCAGACATACCATTGATTGTAGTTTTATGAGGATCTGCGGCAAATTTCTTTTCGTCTTCCTTAGATGGCAAGCAACGCAACAATGTTGTAGCAGGTGCTTTGCGTCTGCGGTCTATACGAACATTAATAATGCCTTTAGATTCTTCAAAATCAATCCATGAACCATGTTCTGGAATAATACGGCCTGTATATTCCTTGTTTCCAGATGCTTTTGATTCTTTTGTTGTATCGAATACCACACCTTGGGTTCTGTGCATCTGAGATACGACGACACGTTCAACACCATTGGCGATAAAACTGCCGCGTTCCGTCATCAAAGGAACATCACCCATAAATATTTCTTGTTCTTTGATATCGCGCAAAGTTTTCTTTCCATCTTCTGCGACATCCCATAAAATCAATCTCAGCTTCAATTTCAGTTTGCTGGAATATGTCATATTACGCAGCATACATTCTTGAACATTATACACAGGTTTATCCAATGTATATTCGATAAATTCCAAATCTGCGATTCCTGCATAATCTTTGATAGGAAACATAGATTTAAATACATTTTGCAACCCCATATTTTTTCTGTTTTCTGGGGCCACGTCTGCCTGCAAGAAATCTCTGTAAGAATTGTATTGAATTTCAACCAAATCAGGAAGCGGAGTTTGCAAAAAACTTTTACCAAAAGATTTTCTAAGTTTCTGGATAACTGCCATTTTCTGAATCCTTTTATTTTTTCTCTTCTGTGTTTTGCAAACGAAAAAAGTTTTAACAACCTTTTTACGCCTGTGTGCCCGCCTCAGATTTTTACATCTTCAGCGGGCGGCGAAAATTGCATTTCTGCAATCAATTTTTTATTGGAATCTTTCGATTCCTAGAAAATAGAAATTATTTCATTTCTACTTTTGCACCAGCTGCTTCCAATGTAGCTTTCATTTTTTCAGCTTCATCTTTTGCAACTGCTTCTTTAACAGCCTTAGGTGCAGATTCAACCAAAGCTTTTGCTTCGCCTAAACCCAAACCTGTGATGTCTTTAACAGCTTTGATAACAGCCAATTTGTTTGCACCGGCATCTGCCAAGATAACATCAAATTCTGTTTTTTCTTCAGCTGCAGCACCAGCAGCAGGACCAGCAGCAACTGCAACAGCAGCAGCAGCGCTTACGCCCCATGTTTCTTCCAATGCTTTTGATAATTCAACTGCTTCTTGAACAGTTAATTTTGACAATTCTTCAACTAATTTTTGAATATCTGCCATTTTAATACTCCTTGTGAGTTTTTAATTTTGTTTTTTTCCATATTCTGCTGAAACACGTGCTAAACGTGATGCTGGTTCTACCAATATACGTGCGATAGTAGAACGGATTTCCAACAGGGATGGAAGCTTGGATAATTGCACAATTCCGTCTTTATCAAGAAGGTCTGCATCCATTTTACCACCAACGATGGTCAAATTTTGATGTTCATCAGCAAATTTTGCCAATACTTTTGTAACAGCCAAAGCATCTGTTGCAACAGCAACAGCGGTTGGATGTTTCATCAAATCAGATACAGGTTCAAAATTGGTATCTTTCAATGCCAATTTCATCAAACGGTTTTTAACAACTTTGAAAACGGAAACCAATGGACGTAATTCATTACGCAAAGATTCCATTTCTTTTACTGTCAAACCATGGTTTTCAATAACGAAAACACCGTCTGCTTCTTTCAAGGACGACTGCAACGCTGAAATCAAATCTGATTTTTCTTCGCGTCTCATCTTTCTATATCCTTTTAAGCTTTTGTTATACTTTCCACTGTGGTTTCCCACCGGTGGGGCTTTTGTTCCTGCCCCAAAGAATTTTTCTTTGTCTATGATGGAAATTAAGTGATTATCACACCATCAGTCTTGGACAGAAATCTTGTTTATGGTGGGTTGCCCCACCATAGATTATTTTACTTCAACTTTCAGACCTGGGCCCTGAGTTGTAGCAACACTGCAACCCAAGATATATTGACCCTTGGCAGATGCAGGTTTAACTTTTTTCAATTGGTCAATCAAAGCGTTTGCATTTTCAACCAATTTGTCTGTAGCAAAAGACATTTTACCAATACCAGCATGGATAATACCATTCTTTTCAGCACGGTATTCAATTTGTCCTGCTTTTGCACTGGCAATTGCTTCTGCTACGTTATTTGTAACAGTTCCCAATTTTGGATTAGGCATTAAACCTTTTGGACCCAAAACGCGAGCAACTTTTGACATTTTTGGCATCATATCAGGTGTTGCAATAACACGATCAAAATCCAAAAATCCGTTGGCTACTTTATCAATCAATTCTTCGCCACCGATAACATCAGCGCCTGCTTTTTTAGCTTCTTCTTGGGAATTTACAGTAAATACTGCAACGCGAACTGATTTACCTGTGCCGTTTGGCAAAGATAACATTCCACGAATGTTTTGATCAGCTTTTGTTACATCAATACCCAATTTGATAGCAATTTCTAAACTTTCATCAAATTTAGAAGAGCAAAAACCACGCAATGTTTCAATTGCTTCGTTCAAAGTATATACTTTTTTGGAATCTAAAGAGTTCCAAGTCTGTTTTCTTTTTGTAACTTTCATGACTTAGTCCCCCACTTTTACACCCATAGAACGGCATTGACCAGCAACAATATTCATTGCAGATTCAACAGTTGCACAATTCAAATCAGGCATTTTTGCTTTTGCGATTTCTTCAATTTGAGCTTTAGAAATAGTGCCTACAAAATCACGACCTGGTTTATGAGAACCAATTTTCAAGCCCAATGCTTTTTTAATATAATATGACACAGGTGGCAATTTCATAATAAATTCGAAACTGCGGTCTGTATAAACAGTGATTATGCAAGGAATTGGCATTCCTGGTTCTTTATCAGCTGTCTTGTCATTAAATTGTTTGCAGAATTCTGCGATGTTAACACCAGCAGCACCCAAAGCCGGACCAATAGGAGGCGCAGGATTTGCTTGTTTTGCAGGGACTACTAATTTAACAATCCCTTTAAGTTCTTTTTTTGCCATTTTTCACTCCGTTTTTTTACGATGTTTTCACATCTGGTTAGTGTTGTGGTACGATATGGCGTATCTACCACAGTTTTTAGTCATCAAGACTAAACTCTTTCTACTTGCGCGAAATCTAAATCAACACTTGTTTCACGATCAAATACTAAAATTGTCACAGTCATTTTTTGTTTTACATTATCAACCTTGGACGCAACACCATTAAAGTTTGCAAATGGTCCATCGATAACATGAACTTCTTGACCTTCTTCATAAACAGTATCTTCTGTAACAACAGAACCTTCTTCGACTTGTTTCAACAAACGACGAGCTTCTGCTTCTTTCATAGCAATAGGTCTTGACTGATTTTTAACTTTCTGACCCAAGAACATAACAACCTGAGGCATTAATTTTACCAAAGAAAATGTTTCATTATTCATAACCATTTGAACAACGATATATCCAGGGAAGAATTTCTTTTCTGTTTTAACACGTTTTCCAGCCTTAACTTCGGAAACTTCGCGTGTTGGGACTAAAATTTCCCCAAAGAAAGCATTTAATTTACGTTTATCAATTTGTTCGCGCAATTCACGTGCAACTTTATCTTCGCAACCCGTGTGAACATTTACGACAAACCACTGCATTTGTTCTTCCATACTACATTCCTTTGTATTTTACTAGAAAATCCATCCAACCAGCGCATTTAAAATACCGTCAACACAGAAAAAGAACAAGGCTGCAACCCCAGAAAAAACCAATATCTGAACAGTAGTCTTGAATAAAGTTTCACGTGTTGGCCAAACAATTTTGAACCATTCTGAACGCACCGATTTAATAAATTCTATTACTTTTCTCATAAAATTTCCCAATTTTCTTTGTGTTTATCAGCATTTTTCTGGCAGGGGCTGAAGGAATCGAACCCTCATCCGCGGTTTTGGAGACCGATATTCTACCGTTGAACTAAGCCCCTAAAATACTCACTTTTTAATCTGTTCCATAACCACACCCCAGCATTTCTGCCATTTTATACTGATAATCGGTGAAAGCATAGCACACCTATATTAAAAATCAAGCGAAAATATTATAATCTTTTTTTGTTTTTTTCGCAAGAAGAAAAGCGCCACCGTTTTTTATAAAAAAACACGATACATATTATATAAGTAAATATTTTATTATTTTTTACTTGCACTACCTTATTAAAATTGTCTAGAATCTACATACATAATGTAGGGGATTATTTTGGCAAAGGTCGTTGAACCACCTGTTTTATTATCCAGAATACTGACGTTCGTGCTCGCAACGTCAATTGTTGTATTGGGCGCGTTGGTGATTACTTTGGCAAAAATGATTCCACTTGAACGGCCAGAGGTTTTCTTTTTATTCACCCCTACCCGTGCAACAAATGTTGTTATCGAACCAATGACACCAGATGCAACAAACGAATTGACTGTTGAAACATACAAGGAAGGCTTCATTCGTCAATATATCATTGCACGAAACACATTGGGAATTGGTCGCGAAGCAATCATTACAAGAAACAATTGGGACAGAATTGTAAGACCTTGGTCTGACAAAAAGGTATTATCTGAATTTACTAAAACCAGTCTTTATAAACAATATCGTCTTAATGATTTTGTGCCAACAATGTCATGTGCGGTAAATTTCCAACATGTAAATAATGACCAACCGATATTGAAAACAAACGACGATACTTATGAAGTAAAATTCACATGGGTTTGTAAAAATGAAAATATTGGTGGACAGACCACCCAAAAAAATTATAAGATACGAATAAGGATACAATCTGATTTGGATAAAAAACTGTCTGGATTGGTCAATCAACTTGAAAAAATGCGCGATAATCCGCTGGGTATACAAGTTGTTGAATACACAATCAAGGGCGGCGATGATCCATTAAATTCAGATGTGGAATCTTGGTAAAGATTTGAAAGGTAAGGATTATAAAAGATGACTTTTATAAAAATATGTAAATTAAATATATCATTACTCGCAATTATTTGCTGTGCTTTTAATGCAAATGCGGCGGTTCAAACTGCGTGGGATAACCCAAATGCAAATATGGCTGCTGGGTCCAGTCAACCTGGATATGCAAATTTAACATGGAGTACCGGCACCGTACTGCCAATAAAAACACGTGCAGGTATGGCAACATTGGTTACATTGCCAATGGGTGAAAAAATTGCAGATGTTGTTGTTGGTAATGCAGGTTTGTTCACTGTTGACGCAGAACCAGGCGGTCAGACAATGTACATCACGCCTGAATCTGGGAACAATGGAAATGATACAAATATGATTGTAACTGGACAATCTGGTAATAAATACATATTCTATTTACGCGCTTACCCTATCAATTCAAGTGAAATTTCTTATTCTCAGGTTGACATAACATTGGGTAATGGTGGTGCGGTTGCTGGCGCAACAAACACTGCTGCTGCCCCTGCATCTATGGGTTCTATATTCAAAAAACAAGCAAAATCAAATTCAGTTATCGGTGTTGATGGCGAAGATTATGGTTGGATAAAAACAATGAAAATTGACCCATCTGAATTCCGTTTTGATTTAGATATATTTGTTCCAAATCCAGATGATTATGTTATCGCACCTGAACGCGTATGGCGCGACAGAATATTTACATACATCGATTTTGGCGACAAAGTTATTTCTATGACACAACGTCCGGTTGTATCATTATTGGTCGAAGGTGGCGAAAGCCCTGTTGGTTTCCGCACAGATGGTGAAGATGGTCGTTTATTAATTGTAGAAGCTGTTGGTGATATGGTATTGCGCAGCGGTCAAAGAATTGTTTGTATCAAAAAACGTGAAAAACCATTCTTGATTGCAGATACTGCATCTGTTATGGCATTGGCAGAGGCAAATGTTGCACAATCTATGATGTCAAACCAATCATTAAACAATGTTGCATATATGAATGAACAATATGCAATGGATGCTTCTGTGAACAATTATACAACAACACCAATGTATATGAATAATCAACAAATTGGTTATAATACAAATTCAGTTGGTACTGGTGGTGTTGTTATGATGCCAACAGAACGTGTTACTGCTGGTTCTTATTTACCACAAACAAATATACCACTTATCCCAAGCAATCAAACAGGTGTTGCAATCGAATTAAAATCCGATACTTCGGTTAAAGCCTTGAATGATTACTGGACAGATTTGTTGGCAAAATTCAGTGGTGATGATGGCGTCGGTTTATTAACACCATATAAAAACAGTGTATTTTTTGCTGTCGATGAACAGGGTGTCGGTGATTTAGGCGCAGCATCTGCAACTGCACGTTTGTATCGTTTAAGAATTGGTCCTTTATCTGATATAGATACAGCACAAAAATTGTGTGATCAATTATTAAAATTCAGCGGAACAAGTTGCCACGTAGTAAGAATACAGTAAAAAATGAAAAACATTAAACAACAGATTTTAGATTTTCGTTCTACAACACCAAAATATTTACAATGGTTGTTGTTGGGTGCTGCTTTTGTTGTTGTTATAATATTACTGACATTAGTAATAGGAAAAAAATCAAACAACACAACTGTTTCAGAAGCAAACCAACAAATAACTTTTGATATAGAACCTGAATCAATTGAATTTACAGATATTTTTGTTGGACAAAGTGATAATCAAACATTAAATATTTCTGTTAATGCACCTGTTGTTGTGCAAGATATAAAAGTTTTATCAAATGATGGACTTGAAATTTCAGATTTTACAACTACAAATGATTGTGCAGATTTAACGGAATCTTGTATTGTTAATGTTATATACAAACCAAAATCTGTTCAAAAAACTGCGAATGCAAAACTTACTATAACATGGTACAGCGAAGACCAAGAAGATATCTCGCAAACTGAAACCGTTTCTGTTTCCTATTCTGCCAAGGAAGAACCTAAACCAGAACCTGTTGTGGAACCGGAACCAGAACCAATTATTGAACCAGAACCTGTTGTAGAACCGGAACCAGAACCAATTGTTGAACCAGAACCAGTAAAAGAAAAAATAGAAGAAGCAATTTCAACAATTGCACCAACAAATATTTTTGAACCAGAACCAGAAATTATTTTACCATCTGAAAAATGTTCTGAATTCGCAATTGCGGGTTACGATGTTTCTGGGAAACAAATCGGTTGGATAAAGCCAGAACGTGGTGCAAATTATTTTCATCCATTTTCTGACAAAGATTGTTCCAATCCAACTGGTAAATATGATTTTGCAACCGGTATAATCACATCACTTGAAGATGGTTCTAAAATGGGTACAGATGCTGAACACATTGGTTATCGTGGTATAAAAAACAGAAATGTAAAAATGCCATCTCTGTCATCACCAAAATCATCTGCAACGGTTGCATCGGACGGAACATTTGAAAATGCTGTATGGGATACAGAAGGAACCGCTCAAGGAAATGGTATGCAACGTTTTTCAAATCCTGATTTTGCTGCTAACTATGAAAAATGGCAGAAAAAAGATGATGAAGATGCTTTAATGGGTAGCGGTAAGGCTGAATCTGTATATTCATCACGTCCATACGACAGAACATTTATATTGCGTCAATTTAAACCTATTCCTGCAACAATCGTTTCAGAAGTTCGCGCAGACCCAAGTGTTTATGGTTGCAAAGCCACATCAAATGGACAATGCGACAGTTCAAAAAACCACAGCATACCTGTTCGTGCAACAGTTGATAGAAATGTTTATTCGGACAATGGACGCACAATCATTATTCCAACAGGTACTTTGTTAATGGGTTATCTCGAAGGTGATTTACCAGGCCCATATCAAACATATGGCCGTATGAATATTAAATGGTATCAATTCATCAGACCAGATGGCGTTGAATTTAATTTTACAGACGGTCAAGACCCTTATTCTGGTGATGCTCAGGGTCGTGTTGGTGTTCCGGGTCATGGCAGCACCGATTATGTGGAACAAATGGTTATGCCTATTTTGACCGCTATGGTTCCTGCCGCTGTAAATATGATTGCGCCAATTGCAGACACGGTTGTAAATCAAATAGATTTGGATAATAACACAATTGTTCAATCTGGAACAATGCGTTCATCTGAAATGGCAAAACAAGAATTAATCAGCACTTGGAACAAGGTTGCTCAAAAATTATTGGTTGATGCATTGGATAATACAACACCACCATTTTCAATTGCAGCCGGTACACGTATCAATGTATTTTCACCGGTTGATTTGATTGCAACATGTGGTGATAAATCTGGTGATAAACGCAAATGTGCTTTCCATGCATATTCTGATAACCAACGTCGTTCATGGGAAACATTGAAAGGCAAGGTTTCAATAAACAAATCCGATTCTTCTTGGATTGGTCAGGTTCGTTCATTTAATATGGAAAATTATTGTACCCAGAAAAACGGTAAATGGACAATTGATGAAGAAAAATGGAGAAACGGTAATTCAGGACAAGATTACAGAAGTGTTCTTGCATTCTGTGAATCACAAAATTACCAAGCTATCAATAACAAAAAGAATGAGGTTTTCAGTGCACAAACACAACAACAATTCACTAACAAATATGGCGCGGGTGACGGCACCAGAAGTGATGAACAAACAAAAGCCTATAATACAGATATTTTAGGTTTAACATATGATGACGAAGGTTTAATTGTTGACCCATTCGCAAAAATAGAATCAAATACACCTGGTATAGAAGAAACAATCACTTGTGATGATGGTTCTGCCCCAGATGCAAATGGTTGCTGTGCGGGCGAAACATATACCGACATGGGCGAAGACGGATTTAATTGTTGTCCAGATACCGGTGGCGATTGTTTCCCACCAATACAATAAAAACACAACGATTATAACAATGTAAAAAAATCCACAAATGTGGATTTTTTTATTTATAACCGATTCGATTAAAAACAATAAAAACCTGTTTCGAATCGGTTTTCCGATTCGAGTTTCTAGTTATAGTTGTATTATTTTACACCAATCAATTTTTATTATACTTTTTCCTGCATAAAAAAATATGCATAAAAAATTAAAACTAAATAACAAAAAAAGGAGAACAAAAAATGACAAACACAGTCAAAGCTGAAAATATAAACACCACAGAAAAATTCCAAAACGCGGAACAATTATGGTTTTGGTTTTTATATTGTAAATCTGTACAAAACGGTTTCAGGGGACACCATTCTTCTACAAAAAGACCGTGTGAACTTCTTGATGTAGAAGTATTGATTACGAAATTATATCTGTCTGGAAAATTATCCGAAGCACAACTTGAAACAATGAAAAAATTTGGTGATAAACGCCATGCACCACGTCAATATGTGTTTTCTGAAAATAAATCTGCACACCTGTGGGAAACAGCAATGAAAACATTGGGTGAACACACTCTGCAGAAAGGATGGACAATAGAATAATTATCGGTTCTGATTTATTTGAAATAAATCAGAACCTAAAAAGAGGTATTTAAAATGGTATATATCGCTTTTTCCATGTATTCACATAAATTATCAGCAAAAATATTTTGCAGACATTTCAAACATTGCGCACCAATGATTGAAACAAAAGATTGTTTTATTTTATATCAATTTGAAAAAAGAAATCGTATTGTACAAATACAGCTTTCGAGACGTGATTTAAAAATATTATCTGCACATGGCTGGGAATTTATTCAATATAACGCTAAATTTGCCCCACAACACGCAAAAGAAACAAAAACAACATCATTAACCTGTGTTCAATTTACCAAGCATGTATGTGGCATAAAAAACATATTTATACAACGCCCCGATGATTTATATAAATACATAAAATAAAAACGCCCAAACGGGCGTTTTTTTTTATAAACATTAAAATTAATTACCAGTTGTTGTTTGTTGTGGTTTGCTGAAACGCCAACCACGGAATGTTTTACCCTTAATTGTCTGTGCCTTAACTGGGGTACGAACGTCAGAACCGTATGTCGCGGTTCCCGCATTGTTTGCAGATATATCAGCCGCATCTGCATTTGACCAATTAATTGTAATTGTATTGGCTTCACACATGGCTGGACTTGATTCAATTGAACCAAACACCGCAGCACGATACGCGAGGTTGCCCGAGTTCGCGCCACGCATGTAAGACGCACAGTAGTCAGCGCAGCTGTTCGCGCAACCCGACACGCCGAAGAGGTCGCTGCGGAACACCCAAGGGGAGGACAAGCTTTGCAAGTTGCCATTTGTATCTTTATATCCGGTTACATTACAATAACAATATTTTGCACCCTCTTGTCCAGTTTCATCGGTTAAAGATGCGAATGTGGTTATATCTGGATATGTACCATTTGACATTTCTCCTAGGCTACCACTTTGTGTGCTGCAGCGCGCTTGTCCTGTCAACATTCCATGGGTGCTGTCGTAATATACCGCCCATGTGTTGTTATCGGTTAAGCCATAAAATGCCTGGGCACGATCGGTTCCACCATATGTTTGTTGCTTGAATGTACCAGCGCCGTTTATACTTGCTCTGTTTTCACCTTCTCCGGTACCAATTGCAGTTGCAATTGCGGAACCGTTTACACCCGCTTTCACATGCCAACCGTCAAAACAGTCTGTTGGTTCGCATTGGTTATTATCACCGTAATAATAACCACCATTTAATGTTCCCTTGGAATGTGCAACATCCGCGTTTGTACATTCACGATAACATGAATTTACGCTGTCACCAGTTCCGGCGGATAATGTATATGCGCCGTTTGTCGCATCCGAACATGATGTTAAACCCTGATTATTATTTGCATCATAATAAACACCATTTTGCACCCCAGCACAAAACGAACCCGCAACATTACAATCTATTGGCGATTCCGCGCCCGCCGGTAAATATTGTCCAGCGGCGATTTGATATAACACATCTTCGTATTCTGCGGTGGCGTTGACTGAACCTTCATATACGCCGTCCATGTTGGTTGATGTTGCGGCATTGGTATATGTATAATCTTCCTGCATTAAACCACCGGTTGGAAATTCACCCGTATTACTTGGTTCCGCCATTGCCGGTGCAACAGACATTATCAACATAGAACTTAAAAATATTTTATTTTTCATCTCTCTTTTTCCTTTTTTTGATACGAATATTATACCAAAAATTGGGTCTTGAAAAAAGCGAAAAAACACCGACATTTTGTCGGTGTTTTTGTTTTTTATTTGGTGGTCTTTTTAATAATATACATTTGCAATATTCCAAATAAATTAGACACCGTCCAATACAAAACCAAACCCGCCGGCATCCATGCGAACATTACTGTGAACAACACAGGCATCCATTTCATAACACGTTGTGTAGATGCCATTACATCATTACCGGTTGTTTTGATTGGGGTTTGTAAATATTGTTGCAACCACATTGTTAAACCCATAACAATTGGCAATATAAAATATGGGTCCATTACCGCTAAATCTGATATCCATAAAAAGTGCGCTGAACGCATAGGAACGGAAATCAATAAAGCCTTGTACAACGCGAAAAAGATTGGAATCTGAATCAACATTGGCAAACATCCAGACATAGGCGATGTTTTATGTGTTTGATAAATTTTCATCATTTCCATTTGAAGACGCGCTTTGTCATTTGCATATAATTTTTGAACCCTTTGCATTTCAGGTTGCATTTTTTGCATCATCATTGTTGATACATATGATTTGCGTGTTAATGGCCATATCAACAATCTGACAATTAAAGTCATCAAAATAATTGCGATTCCATAATTTCCAACCAACGCAAACAACCAATTCAACATCCACAACATTGGTTGTGCGAAAAACCAGAACCAACCATAATCGATTGTTTCATCTATACCCGGAATAATACTTTCTGCATTTTTTAACGCATCACTTGAACGTGGGCCCGCAAAAATATAAGTATTTATTTTTGATTCTGATTTTGGGGCAACCTTGACCGGCGCAGCGTTTGTTTGTGCAAAATAATTTTCACCGTTTTTCTTTACACTCATTGTTTGGTCGTTTGCGTCAATCGATAATATTGTTTCCCAATATTGATCTGCAAAACCAATTGATCCACGAACCGTAGAATATGCAAAAGATTTTTTATCCAATTGATTCCAATTTGCATAATCTAAATCTTTGTTTGCATAAACAACACCGCCCGTTTCAACCACAGAAGATTTAGCGTCAACACCATTGCGAACAATATTTGCATATGGTGTAATACTTATTTCTTTGCCTGAATTATTTTTGATTGTATCAGTAATTGTTATAACATATTCATTAACATTTATATCACGAACAAAATGAACATTTTCAGAATTCCAATGCAATGAATTTGATTTATGTTCCCAATTTGTGTTTATGTTTGGTGTTTTCACATCAGATGAAATTAAACCAATTTCTATGAAATTATTTTCACCGTTTAACAAAGAAACTTTTTCATCTGATTTTGCAGATTGTTTGTGTTTCAATAAATCTATTTTTGATATACGCAATCCCTGAACATCAAAAGAAATATTTTCATCAACACGGGTTTGTGATTTTACATTTGTTTTTTCAATTTGTGTTGTTTCTATTGTTTTTGTTGCGTCTTGTTTTGACGGTACGAACAAACCAATAACCCACCAAGCAATTAAAAACATTATCAACCATGTAAAAAATCCTGCGCGTGGTTTTGCATTGTTTTTTTCACGCATTGAATTCCATTGATTAAAACCAGAATTATTCATATATTGAACCATAATTTACCCTTTTTTTATTTATGCTTTCTGTTTCTGATAAAATTTATTAAATATAAACATACACCAAATGTTATAAATATATCTGCAACATTGAATATCGCGGGGAAAGTCCACAATTTACCAATATGCCAATGTATAAAATCAGCAACTGCGCCGAAACGAATTCTGTCAACCAGATTACCCAATGCACCACCTATAATAATTGCCAAAGGTAATTTTTCCCAATTGGCCGCTTTCTTGATTAAATAATATATCAACCAAGCAATAATTAACGCGGTTAACAAAGATATTATTATTGGCATAATACCCGCGAAAGCAGAAAAAGAAACACCCTTGTTCCAAACAAAAATAACATTAAACAAATGAGATATTCCAAAATCAGAACCAATTATATATTGCCATGGAACAAAGATTCCCTCTATATGACATTTTGCACAAACCACATTCGGGTTATAAACAATATCACCATATTTCAGCGCAAGAAAATGCAACAAAGCAACCTTGCTTATTAAATCTATAAGAAATACAGAAAAAATAATTGCTATATATTTAAGAAACTTTTTCATTTTAATTTCCCTATGTTTCTTAAAATATAGCAATTAGACATCATAAAATCAAATGATATGTATCTATTTTGTATCAATTGGTTTTTTGACCTTCGCGTAATTATTTGCACGCAAATCTTTCAATAAATTACTGATTTTATTCTGAGACAATCCCAACCCAGCCATTAAATTTTCACCAATTGTAAATGAAGATTCTATTATTTCTGGTGTTGCAGATTTTACACCCAAATCGAGTAATTCTTGTGAAGATTTTAAATTATGTGCACGTGCAAATATTTTTGTACGATTTGACATACTTTTAACTGTATGAACAACTTCTTGGGCAACAACTTCGTCATTCAAAGCGATAACAACTGCTTTTGTTTTTGTTGATTTAAATCCAGCAGCCAACAAAATAGCTTTTTTGCGAGATTCACCATATATAACATTATAACCACTTTCGCGTGCCATAACCACTTCATCTACATTTGCATCTATTGCAACATAAGAAATATTTTCGCTTTCTAACATCTGAGCAATAATTTGTCCCATACGACCAAAACCACAGATTATAACAGACGGGGTATTATCAACAATTGCTTCTGATATTTTTTTATTTTTATCCCCATTAAATATTAATCCATATTTCAAAAATTGATCATAAATCAAAACCAATATAGGTGTCATCATAATAGAAACAATTATGATAGCTGTTAAAATTTCTTGGTGGGCTGGTGGTATTGCAGATATTCCATTTGTTTTCATGGTCTGTAAAATTAACAAACCAAATTCACCACCCTGAGCTAAAATTAATGACATTAATGTTGCTTCTCTGGTTCCTACATGACGAACACGTGCAACCATAAATAAAGCAAAAAACTTAATAGCAATCAAACAAACAACACCTATTAAAACCATATTCCAATGATCCGCCAAGAAAGGTAAATTTATTCCCATACCCAACACTATGAAAAAGAAAGACAAGAATAATGTTGCATACGGTTCTATCAGGGCATTTACCTGATGGCTATAAACTGTTTCAGACATCAACATACCGGCCAAAAACGCCCCCAACGCAGGTGGCAACCCCATCAATCCCAACACAACTGCCCAAACAGCAATATTAACCATAATTGCCAATACGAAAGCTTCGTTAGATTGTACCTTTGCAACAACGTGCATAAGTGGGTTTATCAAGAATTTAGAAACAACCAACACACCCAAAATTAAACCGACAGACATCACAAAAATATCTATCGCGGATGCACCAAGGTTTATAGATTTTCCCGCCATAACCGGCAACATAGCCAATAATGGAATTGATAACAAATCTTGGAATAATAAAATAGAAAAAGTTTGTCGACCCATATTTGTCTGTAATTGGTTTTTATCCATCAAAATTTGTAAATCTTCAGATGTACTGGACATTGCTAGAATTAAAGAAATCATAACAGTACCAATCAAAGACCATTGGGTTAAATTAAATAATATTGGGAACAGCATAATTGCAACCATTAAAACCTGAGATGCACCAAGTCCGAATATAGTTCTTCTCAGTTGCCATAATCTGTGCATATTAATTTGCAGACCGATATTAAACCACAAAAACATTATGCCTAATTCACCCAGAAAATTCCAAGTACCAGACAACTCAAACAACCCAAGAACATGTTCACCCGCCAACACGCCAGTTAATAAAAACGCCAGCAAAGTCCCCATACGGAATAAACGCATAAAAAACACCGCAACAAAAGCGATTGCAAAAAATATAAGTGTCGCAATTGACATATTTCTCTCTCCTTCTCTCTTGAATATTATATCAGATTTTTATCTATATTTCCCGATATTTTTAAGAATAATTCAGGCGATAATTCTTCGGCCCTTTCGGTACCCGTCAACCCGAATTCTTCCCAATCTGTTTTTATAATTCCGCGTATCATTTTTCTGCGTTGTCCAAACAATTTCGCAGTTAATTTTTCAAGCAATGATATATCTTTGATTTTTTTAATTTTATCTTTGTTCGGAATAATTTGAACAACTGCCGATTGAACCTTTGGCATCGGAACAAATGCAGTATTTGGAACATCAAATAAAATTTTCGTGTCTGCTATTAAATTCGCAAGCACAGATAATCTGCCGTATTGCTTGTTTCCTACATTTGCGACAATTCTTTGTGCAACTTCTTTCTGAAACATACAAGTTAAAGATAAAATATTCACACCATTTGCAATTTGATGCAACCAACCAATTAATAATTCTGTACCAACATTGTATGGTAAATTAGAACAAATTGCATAACCACCTTTGTTCAAATTTGATAAATCTGTTTTTAATGCATCACCAAAAATTATTTCTAATTTTCCGTCAGACGCATCTTGAATTTTATCTAATATAGGTTCTGTTGTTGTATCTTTTTCAATTGCAATTAATTTTTTTGCACCACACATTAAAATTGAGCGTGTTAAACCGCCTGGCCCCGGTCCAACCTCTACCACCGTGATATTTTCAATATTCGGAACATTTTTAGCAATTTTAGATGTTAAATTTAAATCAAATAAAAAATTTTGACCAAATTGTTTTTTTGGTTCCAAACCGCATTCACGCATCATTTCTGACACCGGTGGCAAAGAAGCAATTTTATCCGTCATAATTTTTTACGTCCCCCAAAGGCCAATGTCAAAGTGCCATCATCTATATAATCTAAATCACCGCCCAATGGTACGCCCGATGCCAATTCAGAAAAAACAACGTCTCTATCGCCAATAATTGACATGATATATTGTTGTGTGGTTTTTCCTTCTACCGTATTTGGCAAAGCAAAAATGATTTCTTTGATATTTTCTTTTTCTATTCTGTTTTTAATATTATCTAAATTTAAATCATTTGGTGTGATACCAGAAACACCGCTTAAATTTCCACCCAACACATGATAGCGCCCATGAAAAACCCCAGATTTTTCAAGGACCAACACATCAGACAAATCACGAACAATGCATAATTGTCCATTTTTACGTGTTATATCAGAACAATATTCACATAAATCCATATCTGTTAATACACCACAACAAGAACACGGATGAATACAGTTTGCGGCATCCGTTAATGCGTCCGTCAACATTTGAATACGTCCGTTTTTGTCCTGTAATAAACCCAATGCAATACGCGTCGCGGCACGATTACCAACACGTGGCAATTTTGCAAATTGTTTAATAAGTTTTTCTATCTTTACATTCATCTTTTTATTTCTTTAATGAAAAACATAACTATCTATTCCATGTTGTGCAGCAGAATTTTTCAGTTTTTGTGCAGTTTGTTCCGACACACCATTTACACGAACACGATAAACTCTGTTTTCTTCACCATACACAATTTCAGGTTTTACACCCAATAAATCATTTACTCGTTTTGCCTGATTTTGTGCAGAAGTATATACGGAAAACGCACCAAATTGAACACCGGCATCACCTGTCATACGTGCAGATATTTCGGTGTTTTCGTATTCATATCTGACTGGCTCGCTATATTCTTCATAATTTTGTGCGTAACGCGTCACAGGACTGTTTTTTGGTGCAGGTACAGTTTTAACCGTTGTTATTTTTTGACCAGATTTGCTGAATCCCAGATTTAACATTTTTTGCGCAACATCTGCACGAACATCTTTATTTTCAGCACCCAACACAACCGCAATCAAATGCGTATTTTCACGTTTAGCAGTTGCAACCAACGAATATTTTGATTTATTTGTAAAACCTGTTTTCATACCATCGCAACCGGCATAATTTCCCAATAATCTGTTTCCATTTGTATATGTTTTGCCGTTATAAGTCCATGTCTTGATTCCAAAATATTTCCAATATTGTGGGAAATGTTTATACACCGCCATAGACAACATTGCAATATCACGCGCAGTTGATAAATGGTCTTCATTTGGCAATCCCGAAGAATTTTCAAAATTAGTATGTTCCAAACCAATTTCTTTTGCGACACGCGTCATTATGGTTGCAAAACTGCCCTCTTTACCACCCTTTAAATTTTCAGCCAACACACGCGCAACATCATTTGCAGAATGAACCGCAACAGCCTTGATTGCATCTTCAACCTTTATCTTGCTGCCCGCAGCCAGCCCCAATTTCACAGGCTGTGCATTTGCAGCATATTGAGAAACAATTAAATAATCATCTAATTTCAATCTGTCATGTTCCAGCGCATCAAAAGTTAAATACAAAGTCATTATCTTTGTAAGTGATGCCGGATAATTTAATTGTTCTGCGTTTTCTTGGTATAAAACCTGACCAGAATCTATATCTGCAACCAATGCCGCACGGTAATCTTTTGCAGATACAGCACCAAAAAAACAAGATATTAAAAAAGCAAAGCTGATTATTCTCTTCATAATTTAAAATGATAGTAAAATTTACACAAATTGGTCAACAACAAAAATATAAAAAAATGGGTCAAATGACCCATTTTTTAATCAAGTGTTCTTAAACTTATCTTATCATCATCTACGATAACCAATTTTCCGGTTCCTATACCAAATTGACGAACCGAATTAAACGCGTCCCTTTGTCCGAATAAATAGTCATCATAAATTGGGAACACACCGCGAACCAATGCCAATTGGTTTGCAATAACTTGGTCCCCACAAACCGCAATAATTGGAATATCTGGACGACGGCAAGATATTTGTATTGCAATATCTGTATCACGAGCAAAAACAACAATCGCATTTACTTTGTTCAAATACGCCATAGATGACACAGAACGCGACCAATCATTTTCAGGAACATTATCTATACGTGACCAATCGTATGGATTCGCGATTGTGTCCATATCTGAAAATGTCAGGATTTTATTCATAGTATCTACAACATTCACTGGATCATCACCGATGGTTGTTTCTTCTGATGTCATTGTTGCGTCTGTTCTCAAATATGCAGCATTTGCAACGTCTGAAATTTCAGCACGTGTTGGAAATTCACTGTGTACCATGCTAGACAACATTTGTGTCGCCATTATAACTGGACGATTTAATTTTCTGCATTCACGAATAATTTGACGGGAAATCGCAGGCACTTGTTCAAAAGGCATTTCAACCGCTAAATCACCACGCGCAATCATAATACCGTCCGCCGCTGTCGCAATATCAACAATTCTTTGAACTGCGTTTGGACGTTCTATCTTTGCAATAATTTTTATTGGGTGTGATGTGCGTTGTGCAATAAAATCACGAACAAACGCGATATCTTCCGCCCTTTGCACAAAAGAAACCGCCACCCAATCAGGATTTTTTGTAATTGCGTATTCAAGGTCGGCTTTGTCCTTTGGTGTTAAAATTTCTGTGTCTATATCTGTATCTGGCAAATTGAAACCGCGTCTGGACCAAATTTCGTCCCCACGAATAACAGTTGTTTCAATTTTATCATCAAATACTGCATCAACACGCAATTCTATTTTACCATCATTTAATAAAATCTTGTCCCCAACAGACAGCGAACGCATAACATCTGAATCAGGCAATTGAACACGTGTTTCATTCCCAGGTGTTGGGTCTGAATCTAATATAAATTTTTGACCAATTTTTAATGGATAATGATTTTCTGTTTCGAAAATACCAATTCTGTGTTTTGGTCCCTGAATATCTATTAAAACCGCAACTGGTTTTCCCAATTCCGCAGAAATAGAACGTATCATATCTATCTTTGCACCCTGAATATCACCGGTATCATGACTAAAATTCAAACGACAGACATTAACGCCCGCCTTTATCATATTTGTTAAAACTTCTTTGCTTTCAGAACTTGGACCGATAGATGCTGTAATTTTTGTAAAACGTGTCATTTGATTATTCTCTCTTTTTTTATTTGTAAAAATATTTGATTTTTCCAATCTTTAATATATCATATAAACAACCTAAAAAACAAGAGGAAGGATTATGAAAATAGAAAATCATGGCGCACTTGATAACAATCAATTGATTACAATTATTGAAAGAATTGAAAAATTAAATGAAGACGCAGCCGCAATCGCCGCTGATGTCAAAGAAGTTTATAAGGAAGCAAAATCAGCAGGTTTTGATCCTAAATACATTCGTCAAATGATACGTTTGCGTAAAATGGACCAAGACGAAATTGACGAAGCAGACGAATTGACCAAAATGTATCGTACCGCGTTGGGATTATAAATGAAAAGATTCACAAAACGCATTGAAAATTTTACCTGTGAACATTGTGGTCATCAGGTTTCGGGCAATGGATATACAAACCATTGCCCAAATTGTTTATATTCTAAACACGTTGATAACAACCCCGGCGACCGCCAATCAAATTGCGGTGGTTTGATGGAACCAATATCCGCAACACCAACAAAAGACGGTTTTATAATTATTCATAAATGTCTGGTATGTGGAAAAACAATTAAACAACATTCATCTGAAAATGATGATATTGATGCAATTATCAAAATATCATCAAACCCAGATTTCATTTTTGGTAAATAAAAGAATAAAAAAAGTCCCATTTGGGACTTTTTTTTATTTTCTTTTTGCGGCTGATATAAACGCATTAAACATTGGGTGTCCATCGTATGGATTGCTTTGGAATTCAGGATGGAATTGACCCGCAATAAAGAATTTATGAGATGGAATTTCAATTATCTCTGGCAATTTTCCATCAGGCGACATTCCAGATATAATCATTCCTTTTTTCTCTAATTCATCTTTGTATTTTATATCAACTTCGTATCTATGACGATGACGTTCTGAAATCTCTGTTGTGCCATAAATCTTTTCAGCCAATGTTCCAGATTTAATAACACATGGATACGCACCCAATCTTAATGTGCCACCCATATTTTCAGAATCACAATCATTCATAATGTTTATCACAGGCGTACAATTTTTTGCGAATTCTGTTGAATTAGCATTTTCGTCCCCGACAACATTACGCATAAATTCAATAACCGCTGTTTGCATACCCAAACAAATTCCCATGAACGGAACATTGTTTTCACGCGCATATTTTACAGCAGCGATTTTACCCTCAACCCCACGCGAACCAAAACCACCAGGTATCAAAATACCATCTACATCACTGCATTCTTCTGGGGTGAATTTTTCAGCATCTATCTTTTTAATTTTTAAATGCACATTATTTTGCACAGCCGCATGGAACAATGCTTCATTCAAAGATTTATATGCGTCTGCAACATCAAAATATTTACCAACAACACCAATTGTACATGTTGGCAAATCATTATTCAGATAATGTTCGATCTTTTTAAATTTAGACATATCGCCCGCTGCTTCTGGCAATCCAAAATGTTGTGCCATTATGTTAAATACATCTTGTTCATCATATACCAATGGAATTTTATAAATATTATCTACATTGATACTGGTGATAACATTTTTCGCAGGCAAATTACAGAACATACCAATTTTAGCACGTTCTTCGTTGGTCAACATTCTTGGCGAACGAACAAATAACATATCTGCCTGAATACCGTTTTCAAGCAATCTGCGAACAGACATTTGTGTTGGTTTTGTTTTTAATTCCCCACTCTGTTCAAGATATGGTGCCAATGCCAAATGCACAAACATAACATTTCTGCGCCCAACATCATTTGCATATTGACGAATAGATTCAAGGAATATTTTTTGTTCAATATCGCCAACTGTTCCACCAATTTCACAAATCACAAAATCAGTATTTGTTGGAATTGAAATGTGTTCTTTAATTTTATTAGAAACATGTGGAATCATCTGGACGGTTGCACCCAAATAATCCCCACGACGTTCTGCATTTAAAACTTCCCAATAAATACGACCACCGGAACACGAATCATCTCTTGATAAATGCACACCAAGAAATCTTTCATAATATCCCAAATCAAGGTCTGTTTCAAAACCGTCGTTTGTGACATAAACTTCGCCATGTTGTAATGGGGACATAGTTCCCGGATCCACATTAAGATATGGGTCAAATTTACGAACATGAACAGTGTATCCACGGGATTGAAGAAGGGCGCCCAACGAAGCCGCTGAAACGCCCTTACCTAAACTTGATACAACCCCACCTGTAACAAAAATGTATCTAGACATAAGTTTTTTCTCCTTATGTAAATTTATATTAAAAAATTATTGGTTGCGATGCAACAAAATAAAATCCTATAATCTGAATATGAAAGAAATCATAGAAAATCAATATAAAAATCTGTTTTTGTGGGTGCCGTTTTTATTGGCTTTCGGTGCAGGTCTTTATTTTTCATTAGGAATTGAACCAGATATTCAATTTCCTTTCCTTATTACAATTTTAATTGGGGCAATTATTTATAAATATAAAAATGTATTTCTGCGCGCGATAATGTTATTTGCATTTGGTTTCTTTTATGCAATGTGTTTTACACATTTTGTTAATACACCGCAAATTCATGATTCTTTTGGAAAGATAAATATATCTGGTATTGTAACAAATATAGATTATTCACAAAAATCATCATTTATAACAATAAATCTGCCAACAAAACAAATAGATTCTAAAATTCAAGACAACAAAAATCTTAACATACGGTTTTCTGTTAAAAATGATACAGATATAAAAATAAATGATGAAATAACAGCAACCGCAAATGTATTTCACCCAACACAAAAATATATTCCAGATTCTTTTGATTTTGAAAGATGGTCATATTTTAACAACCTATCTGGTATTGGTTTCATAGATTCATATAAAATAACAAAAACAACTGAATATAATAATAATTTACGAGATTATATTCATAAAAAATCAAATTCCGTTTTAACAGATTCTTTGGTTTTGGGATATAAAAAATCTTTACCTGAAAACGAAGCAAACATTTGGCGTTCCGTTGGTCTGGGACATGTTTGGTCAATCAGCGGTTTTCACATGACATTGGTCGGTGGTTGGTTATTTACATTATTTTATTTATTATTTCGTTCTGTTTCATACATAACAAAACGCATACCTGCAAAATATCCAGCCATTATTTGTTCATGGTTTGGTCTGATATCTTATTTATGTTTATCGGGCATCAGTGTCGCAACAATTCGCGCGTTTTTAATGACAACTTTGATATTTGTTGCGACTTTGTTTGGACGAAATATTTTATCATTGCGAAACGCTGCATTGGCATTTTTAATTTTATTTTTTATAAATCCATTTTTTGTAATGAACGCTGGATTCCAATTATCTTTTGCTGCTATATTCGGGTTGCTTTGGTTCTTTAACGACACGCAATACAAGAAAAGAAATTTTATTCAAAAATTTTTATATTTCATAAAAGCTTCTTTCCAGACTGCATTTATCGCAACAATATTTACCATGCCTTTTGTAATCGCACATTTTGGAAATATTCCCGTCTATTCTGTGATTGGTAATTTGATTATTTTACCAATATTTTCTTTCCTGATTATGCCGTTGGTTATGGTTGGAACAATATGCGCATTGTTTAATGGTCATTATCTTTTACATTTAACAGATAACATTTATAACTTCGCATTAAATATCGCAGACAAAATAACAAATTTGCCATATGCAAATATTTATACATATCATATTTCTAATACTGTTTTAATATTATCAATCTTGGCTTTAATGTGTGTTGTATTATATGTTAAAACAGATGTGAAAAATTTCTGGTTAAGAAACATAAATTATATTATCGCATCTGCTTTAATTATTTCATCACTAACAATATATACAACAAATCAAAAACCTTTGTTTTATTCTACATATGACAATCAATTAATTGGTATGGTTTATGATAATCATATAAAATTCAACAGGGCTAAATTTTCATCACATTATTTTGCGTTTAATTCATGGCGCGAATTAAACGGCGAACCAGCAACCACGACAAATGAAACACATAAATGCAAGAAAGGAATCTGTATATATAATACGAAAAATTGGAATTTGGTTTATCTGAATAATTTCACATCAATTATGAATAACATAGCAACAATGTGTAAAAACGAAGATATTAATTTTATTATTTCACCATTTGAAATAAACGCACCAAAATGCAATGCAAAAATTTTAAATGGCGCAATATTTATTTATCCGTCTGGAAAAATTACAAAGATTTATTATCGTCGTCCGTGGAATAAACCGCACGCATAAAATACAACCCAGATGCCGGTGCATTTATACCCGCAGCGCTGCGATTTTTAGCATCAAAAATTTTATTTATATCTAAATCTTTACCACGACCAATATCAATCAATGTACCAACCATATTACGCACCTGATGATGCAAGAAAGAACGCGCTTCAAAATAAAAAACTATTTCATCACCATTTTGTGTTATTTCACAAACATCTAAAGTTTTTATTGGGGATTTAGCCTGACATTGTGCTGCACGAAAAGATGTGAAATCATGTTTTCCGATTAAATCTTTCGCAGCTTTTTTCATTGCGTCTATATTTAATTTTTGTGGAACCCACCAAACACGATTATTTTGCAAAACCGTATTCATAGGACGATTTAACACAACATATTTATAACAACGTTTTACACAATCAAATCTTGCATGAAAATTATCATCAACACGTTCGCAAGACAACACAACAACTGGTTCGCCATTTAAATAAAAATTCAACGCACGCAAAATGGTTTCTGGTTCTGCTTGTTTTTCTAAATCAAAATGGGCAGACATACACACGGCATGAACACCCGCGTCTGTACGGCCTGCAGAATAAACCTCTGTGTTTTCGGAACAAAATTTGTAAATTGCATCTTGCAACAAAGATTGTACAGATGGTCCCTGTTGGTTTTCTTGCCAACCAATTAAATTTGTTCCGTCATATTCAATATTTATTTTATATCGTGTCATTATTTATCTTGATTGTACTGTGATTGCTTCCCTGACCCATTGGACACATTGATTACATATATTTTGGTTTTGTGCATTAAAATTGATACATTCTTTTTGAGAATCAGCATTGCCATTATATACATTTGGTCGAACAAGACATTGTTGAACTTTACAGAAAAAAGCCATTTTTATTCTCCATATTTAATTTCGCTGGTGTGTAATCCGTTAAGGAAACTTTTCCAATCCATTGCGTTTTTACCAGCAGGTTGAATTTTTACAATTCTCAACTCGTTATTTTCTATTTTGGTTTCCAAGATTTTGACATCAACACCGTTTATTTTTGTTCGTCCACAACCCAATGCGCGAATCTGGTTATGTATTTGATGTACATCTTTTGTCCAATCTATGATTTCATCGTTTCCTTCGAATTTTCTGGTAAATGTAGGTTCACCAATTTGTGGTTCCGCAATAAAACCCTCAGGATTTTCCATATATTCATCTAACATTTTTATTGCGATATCTGAAACCTTAGATTCCATAATTTCATTTGTGTCGTTTTCGTCTATATCTATGGTTTTACGCATATAAATATCGCCCGCGTCCATTTCCGCAGACATAGCCATCAAACACACATCCATATTTTTATCACCATTTAATATAGCGGTTCTAATTGGTGATGGACCACGATATTTTGGCAAAGAACTTGGGTGAATATTTACACATCTTGCAGCATTTAAAACATTATCACGCAAAATAACACCGTACGAAAAAACCAATATCATATCTGCATGTTCATGTTCTGCATCAAATTCTTTGATAGATGTATGAACCGTCAAACCACGTTTTTCAGCCCATTGATGAACCGGTGATGGTGTTAAAATATGTTTGCGTCCCGTTGGTTTTGGCGCACGCGTAAAAACAGAAACAACATCGTGTTTGTTCGCAACCGCATCAAACACAGGTACAACAAATGAATTTGTTCCCATTAAAATAATTTTCATTTAATGTCTCCGATTTACTTTGCGCATCAACATTTCACGTTTTACCCCGGACAAATAATCTATAAACAAAATCCCGTCCAGATGGTCTGTTTCGTGTTGAACAATTCGTCCCAATGTATTTGTCATAACACTTTGACAATGTTCGCCTTTTTCATTTGTCCATTTAACTTCTACTGTCTTTGGACGTCTGACATTTGAATAAACAGGCAACCCATCTGCCCCCAATACGGACAAACATCCTTCTTCCATAACACAGGTTTCTTCACTTCTTGAAATGATTTCAGGATTTATCATGCGATAAATAACATTGGTATCTGGATCCATCATGACCAAGAATCTTTTTGTAATACCAACCTGAGGCGCAGCCATACCGACCCCACTTTGTTCCTGCATCATCTTAATCATTTCGTTCATATCGTCCAAGATTTCTTGTGTGATATTTTCAACAGGTTCGCATTTTTCACGCAAAACCAAATCACCACAAACTTTCATTTCTAATTTATTCATCTTTGTATTCCAATGCTATGTTTTTATTTGTTGTTATACCACTTTTTTGTTTAACATCATTAAACAATTTAGACATATTGTTATTTCCATCGACCAATTGACCACGTGCCTTGTCATATGTCTTGGACACAGATTCCAAACTTCTTCCTATACTTGCAAAATTTTCGGTGAACAAAACATATTTTTCATACAGTTTGTTTATTATATCTACAACTTCTGTTATGTTTTTGCTTTGTTTTTCCATTTTCAGCATCATTTCGACAGTCTTTAACATAGGAAACAACAATGACGATGTAATTAATGCCACACCATCTTTTTGTGCACTGGCATATAAATCTGGTTTTTTACGCATAGCCAATATATAAGCAGATTCCAACGGCATAAACATAAACACATAATCAAGACCGCTATTTTTGACTTTCTTTTGATATTCTTTTGTTGATAATTCGTTTATATGGTTTTCAGTTGCTTGAATAAATTCGTTTGCATATTGTTCACGTTCTTCATCTGTTTCTGCGTTTTCATATTTCAGATAACTTTCCATAGAAACCTTGGAATCAATAATAATGCGTTTATTGTTTGGTAAATTCACAATAAAATCAGGACGAATATTTTTCTTTTTTTCATCATCATCTTGTTCAACACGGAAAAATTCTTCGCGGGTGTAATCTACCCCTTCAACCATGCCCAACATTTGCAAAATATTTTCGAGATACAATTCACCCCAACAACCCTGTGTCTTTTTGTTTTTAAGAGCATTTGCAAGATTATTTGCTTCTTTCTGTAAAGAATCACTGTGTGATAACATATTTTTAATTTGTTCATCAATGCTTGCTTTATTTGCAGAAGTTGTTTTAAGAATTTCTGTAATCTTGTTTTCAAAACCATCTTTTAATTTTTGCATTTGTTCCTGCATTGGTCCCAATACGGTTTTTTGTGTTCCAATGACAGATTCTTTCTGTTTTTCTATTAATTCCGCAGATATTGCCTTGAAATCGTTTAACATTTTATCACGAACATTATTTAAAGTCGCAACTTCTTGTTTTTTTGCAGCAGCTTCACGATTTAATTCTTGGTTATCAAGACGCAATTTATCCAATTCTTGTTTTTGCGTCATGACAATAGCCTTGGCTCGTTCTAATTCGACATCAGAATTATTGCTGTTTTTACGAAACAACAAAATAGCCATAATCCCGAGAATTAATCCTATTGTGCCACCGATAAAAAAACTGACCATATCCATACAAAACCTCTTTTGCCGAATTATACACCAAAAAACCTAAATATCAAGTTAAGCAAGAAAATAAAAAAGCCACAAAAAAGTGGCTTTTTTCAATTATTTTCTGAGACCTGTTTTCTTATCTATCCAAACCTGTTCTTTTGCGATTTCCATGATTGGCAAATCTGATTTGCTGTCCGAATAAGCACGAACCACATTTGGAATATATTTGTTTTCTTTTGCCCAATTATCCAATGCGACTACTTTATTATTTCCCCAACACAAAAATTTATATTTCCATGGTTTTGATTGTTCCATTTGAGAAGTCAAAACCGCATCAAATTTCATATCAGAAACCAATTTAGGAATCATATAATTTGTGCTGGCTGAAATCAAAACAACTTTGTTGCCGTTTTTTCTTTCTTTTGCAACTTGGTCTTTTGCCCAACCAAAACGTCTCTGTTTATGTTCAACAATCAATTTTCCAGACAATTCTTTGACCATGTTTTCTGTTAAAAATCTGCGCATAGTTTGACGCCACCAAATTCCATCTGGATTCAATATTTTCCCAATTTGTGCAACAAAAATCATTGGCAAAAAAAACCAAGGACGAATTGAATGTTTAAAACAATATTTTCCAAATTCATAATTAGAATCACTTGCTGACAATGTGCCATCAAAATCAAAAACCACTACATTTACTTTCTGTAACATAATATTTTATCTCTTTTTTGTTTTCATTTCTTCTGATTTATATTCATTAAAATATTTTGTGTAAATACTGTTTTGAACACTGTCTGTATCATGAACAACAGCAGACAACTTTTCAATTTGTTTTGTGTTATGTTCGAAACTTTGTCTTAAATTTTTATCTTTGATGATTTTGAAAAATTCGCTGTTTAACAATTGTCTGTCATTATATTTACCAGACAAATACAACATCAAATCATTAAACCATCTTTCGTTTCTGCGAATATAATTTATATTATCGTTTCTTTCACTGTGATCAACATAATCTTCGGCATCAATTATAACATCACTATCATCCAACGCCATTGTTTCATATTTCAAAGAAGACATCATAAATTTATACAATTTTTCTTCTTTGATTTCTTTTTTTATATAAGATGAAGAATATTTTTTTACCAAAGATTTATTTTTCGCACGATATTCATTTACTTGTTTATCTGCCAAATAATTCATACTGTGTGCAACCCTGTAATATTGGTCTGTCTTAACCACGCTGTCTGTTTTATGACAAACAGTTTGCATTTGTTTTTCAGACAATGCTTTTTTATCCCCATCACAGGAATTCAATACCAACGCAGCACTAACTATAACACCGGCTGTTTTAATATCATTTATAACTGTTTCTTTTTTCATTTTATCCCGATTTTATTCACATATAAAATATAACCTAAAAAGATAAAATATCAAGTATGCGTTTTATCTTTTCAATTTAGCCAATTTCATACGCAATTTTTCCATGACAAAGAATAACGCTGGCGTTAATGAAAAAGTCCATATCAAAGATGCACACATACCACCAATCATAACAGCACCCATTGCGACCTTCATACCATCATTTGCCCATAATTGTGGAATCATACCCGCAACAACTGCAATCGTAGTCATCCAAATCATACGTTTTTTATCCATCAATTCTTGCCATAAAACTGTTTTTGCGTCTTCGCCAGACTGGACACGCGCAACCGTTGGTTCCAACACCAAAATATTGTTGTTAACCACCAAACCAACCAACATAATAAATGCCAACATCGCACCAATATTTAACGAAGCACCAGACAAGAACAACACAACAAACACACCGGCAAAACTGGTTATAATAGATGTTGCAATTGTGAACGGATGAATCAAGGAATTCATAATTGCAGCCAACAACATAAATGTCAAAATTGTGGCCAGCAAGAATGCCTGACCGATTTCACCGTTTGTTTCATCTTGAATTTCAGACATACCTGCGAAAGAAGCACGATATCCAGTTTCCCAATTTATAGAATCTAATTTCTTTTGAATTTCGTTCTGCACCGGTCCTAATGTTGATTTACCAATATTAATATCTATTTCTGTCACACGGCTTTTATCCAGACGATTGATATTAGATGTTGCAGGAACACTTTTTATTTGTCCCAATTGAGATAATGCAACCATGCCCTTGTGTGAATTTACATAAACATTTTCAAACATAGTTTGTTTTTTATATTGTTTTTCAAATTCTAAAATAATCGGGTATTCATCACCTTTTTCTTTATATTTATAATTATCATTTCCAAACAAAGCCGTACGCAGAGTAGAACCTGCCTGAGCATTTTTTACACCCCAAAAATTCATTTTTTCATCATCTGGGATAAAACGAATTTCATTACTTGGTTCTTGTTGAGCGATAACTGCACTCTGCACCGCTTCAATTTTATTTACCATATCTATAATTTGATTTGCATAAGCAGCTCTTTTTACATCATCATCACCATAGACATTCAAAACCATATCCGAACTGATTGCGGAACCAGAGATTGCTTCACCAGCACGAATTTGAATTTCTGCGTCTTTGATATCTGATAATGTTGGCAATATTTTTTGAGCCAATTTTTTATCAGATATATTTCTTTTTTTCACATCAACCAAAGAAACTTTGACATTGATGTTTTCCAAACCACGTTCCCCGATTTTTACAGTTGTAGATTCAACTTCTGGGAATTGTTTTAATTTTTCTTCTATCTGTTTTGCCACAGATTCAGATTTTGCATAAACACTGCCCATTGGTGTACGCGCTTTGATAGTAATTTCATTTGCATCGGTTGATGGTGAAAATTCGTTTCCAACAAAACCCATCAATTGCGCAGACATAATTAAAACACCAATTGCACCCAAGATAACATAGAACGGATGTTTATATTGATATTCATACCATGAATGCAATCTTGTTGCGTCGTTGTGTTCTTTCAATTCTTTTATGTCTTTTTTTGTTTGTTGTTTGCGTGGCAATCTTAACAATTTTGCAATCATCATAGGTGTCAAAGTGAACGAAAACAGCAAAGACAACAAAGTTAAATAAACAACTGTCATACCAAATTGCAACATAAATTGACCGGCAATACCACCCATAAATGCCAATGGTAAAAACACAACAACATTTGTTCCAACACCCGCCAACACCGGAACGGCAACTTTCTTGGTTCCTTGTTCTGCGGCTTCATCTGGACTTTTTCCAGCATGCAATTCAGTCAATGCAGATTCAATCAAAATAATAGCATTTGACACCAATGTCCCAAGTGCCGTTGCATACGCCAACAAAGTCATCGCATTGATAGTAAATCCAGAACCGTCCATTAAAAAGAAACCTGATAACAAAGACGCAGGAATCACAACACCAGCAATAATTGTTGAACGCCAATTTCTGGTAAATGCCAACAAAACAATAATTGTAAATATAACACCCAAGATAATACCGTTAATGGTATCGTTTGTATCATCTGAAACATGGATAGATGAATCAAACACAATTTCCATTGTGGTATCTGGGAATTTTTGTTGCATTACTGATTCCAATTCTGGCAATTTTTGACGCAAAGCCTTTGATATTTTAATTGCATTACCATCGGATGCTTTTACAATAGACATAATAACAACATTTTCACCGTTGTATCTTGCACCATTTTCAATATCACGCATTTCGTCCCTGACATTTGCGACAGATGATAATTTGAAAGTTTCACCTTCTACTGTTGCGATTTCAAGATTTGCGATTTCATCAACAGATTGAAATTCACCAACAAATCTGACATTTTCAGAATTTATATTTGTTTCTATTTTTCCCCCAGGCACATTCAAATTACGCGTTGCAATTGCATTTACAATGTCATTTATTGTCACACCATGCGCAGCCATTAAATCTGGGTCCATAGAAATACGAACAGCCCTTTCGCGGCCACCAAATGTATCAACAGATGCGACACCTTTTACAGATGTTAATTTATTGGACAAAGTGTCATCTATATATTTTTCAATATCTTTTGGATTACCACCCTTGATAACAATATCTAAAACCGCCTGTTGCAAAGGATTCAATTTAGCAATCACAGGCTGTTTTAAATCATCTGGAAAATCATTAGCAAGTCCGTCTATCTTTGCTTTAACTTCATTCGCCTTGTCATCTACATTTACACCCAAATTAAATTCAGCCACCACAAATGCAGAATTTTCATAAACAGAAGATGTGATTTTTTTCACACCCGCAACTTCTGACATTGCGTTTTCAGCTTTTTTTACAACCTGACTTTCAATTTCTTCACTGGACGCCCCTGGATAAACAAATGTAGCCGTCACATATGGAAAATCAACAGATGGTGTTCTTTCAATATTCATCTTTGGGAAAGAAACAATTCCCAATATAACAAAGAACAAAACAAACATAATTGTTGTAACAGGTTTGCGAATAAAGAATTTTAACATTTTGTTTTCCCCCAAGACTATTTTTCAATTTTAATTTTTTGATTATCACGAACATCAGATAAAATGACAATATCGCCATCATTTAAACCTGATTTTACCAATGCATTTTGTGAATCACGACCAGATATAACAATTTCACGTGCACGGGCAATTCCGCCATCTGCAACAAAAACAGTATTACCAACAATTGCGGATACAGGCACATAAAAACCATTTGCCTTTAATTCAACATTTTGCAAACCGTTTTCACAATTTTTTGTTCTGATTACATGCATACCATAATCAAGATCTATATTTTGTGAAACAGATACTATTTTGCAATTACCAATTTTTTGTCCCGCTTTGAATAACTTTACGCGTTTACCATCAACAAATGCACGATTATTTTTTATATTTAACGGTTCATATAAAACACCGTCTGTTTTGTGCATTTCCAAAACATCAACCGGCAAACCATTTTCAATATTATTGCGTGCGATATTAAATACCTTGGTATTTTGTTCAACACCATAAATATAAAATCTGTGTGCAAACGCACCAACAACCAGCGCAATTATAATCGTATAAATCACATTTTTAGATTTACGAGTTTTCAATTTTTTAACAATGTTTTCTATTCTTTCGGTCTTTGTCATTTTATTCACCTAATTTTTTAACAGTTTCTTCTGACATTAAAATATTATATTTCGCATTTAATAACGCCATATCCATTTGATACAAAGCATTTGAAACATCAGACAATTCAATCGCAGATGTTTGACCGGCGGCAAAACGATTCACAGAAACATCATATGCCTTTTGTGCCAAAGAATATGCTTCGTTCAATTTGTCCAAATTAGAACACAAATGTTTATATTTTTTCACAGCTGTATTGTATTCTTCCTTTTTCAGTTTTTTAGATTTATCTAATTCCTGACGTGCAGATTCCGCGTTCATCGCTTCTATTGTTGCGTTTGCAGAATGCAGACCACCGTTAAACAAAGGAACCTTTAACGCCAAACCCCAATATGCTGATTGATCACCTTCCTTGGCGAAAATATTATTCATATTTGTCCCCATTGAAAAATAATCATATTCCGCCATCGCAGCCAATGTTGGATACCCACCGGCGCGTTTAGATGACGCATTTGATTCATACATTTTAATTTGTTTTTGATAAATATCCCATTCCGGATTAGATTTTAATTCTTTTGCTTCTATTTCAGAGAATTTAGACGGAATTTCATCAACCAATTTGATTTCTTCATCTAAATCTATACCAGCCATAATTTTTAACATTCTGTATGCGGTATCACGATTAAATTCAGCATCAGATAAATTGATTTCTTTTGCTGCAATATCAGATTCGATTTTAATCAAATTGCTTCTGTTTGCACGACCCGCAGCGGTCAATTTCTTTTTCGCCGCACGAACATTATCCAAATTTTTTTGACTGGCAACAACAATACCATCTGTCATTTTAGCGGTCCAATATAAATTCGCGGCGGCATATTTAACCTCTCTGATTGTTAAATCTTTTGCAGATTTAGACATATCAATTGCATCATGCATTGCATCAACCGCGTTTCCAATTTTTCCAAATGTATAAATTGGTTGTGTAATTTGCACCCCCGCCATAAACATATTGTCTGGGATTTCTTTTAATGGGATTGGCATAGAACTGTTTATCAATGCACCAATTTCAGATGGAATTTTTACACCTTCGGAACGGCTTGGGTGTGTTGGGTCAATTAGATTCATATATGTAGCAGTCGCATCAACAGACATCCAACGATTTGCATTGACACTGCGTAATTGTGCCTTGGCTTTTTTAATATTTGCATCAGCGGTTTTAACATCATTTGATTCTGCAACAATTTTGTTTATCACATCATTTAATGTCAAATCCATAGAATACGCATTTGGCAAAAACATTAAACCAGATAAAATACAAAATAAATATTTACGCATTTGCAATCTCCATCTTTTTCAAAATACCGTTCATAGTTTTAACTGTTTCCGCCAACGCATCTTCGTCTTCTTCTGGTAAAACCTTGCACAAAGATTCAAGCGCGGTTAAAAATTTATCCAATAATTTTTCAGCCATCACTTTACCTGATTTGCTGACTTCATACCAAGTGTCCCTGTGGTCATCTTTATCCACAGAACGAACAATCAATTTGTCTTGTTCCAATTTGCGAAATACACTGCATAAATTAGCGGTGGAAATAACCTCTCTCGCGGCAAAATCTTTCAATTTAATTTTACCAGCTAAATATAAACGAACCAAAACAGACATCTGTTGTCTGCTGTTTTTAGATGTTTCTTCAAATATAGGTTGTAATCTGCTGGATAATCTGCCAATTATACGCATATTTTCAGCCATCAATTTTGACACTTCTGCATGGGTCATTGTTTTTTCCTTTTTTGATTATTCAAAAAATAAATCATTAAAAACTTTAATGATTATATTTATAACAAAAACAAAGTCAAGCAAAAAACATTAAAAAATTTAATAAATTATAGAAATAATTTTATTGACCCAAATTTTTTATTGCAAAAGCAAAGAAAGTATATATAATAAGCAACAGTCCTTGGAGCGTCGTCTAATGGTAGGACAAGAGATTTTGGTTCTCTTTATCATGGTTCGAATCCGTGCGCTCCAACCAAAAATTCAACCACCCCATGCGGGTGGTTTTATTTTTGGTTTGGTTTGTCCGTTTGATTTGAAATGGATGTAAACAGCAAGAGAAACGAATAAGAAAAAATATTGTATTCATTTGGATTTTTACTTTAAATTGCAAAATAAACCATTATCATTTAATTTGATATGAAGACTAAATTTGCGATTGTTGACGGTAAAAAAACAGAAGCCCATAAAGGGCTACATGGTCAATGTCCAGTATGTGGAAATCCTGTAATTGCAAAATGTGGCGAAAAAAAAGCACATCACTGGGCTCATGAATCTGTACAAGATTGTGATTCATGGTGGGAAAACAAAGGCGAATGGCATCGTAAATGGCAAGATAGTTTTGATAATGATTGGCAAGAAATCGTAGTTGAAGAAAACGGCGAAAGACATATAGCTGATATAAAAACACCAGATGGGCTTGTTATAGAATTTCAACATTCTCCTATGTCAATGGAAGAACAACGAAAACGAGAGAAGTTTTATAAAAATATGATTTGGGTGGTTGATTGTTCTAATTCTAAAAATGCCTACAAAAAATTTCAAAAACAGAACAATTTGAAAGACACCATTGAAAGTACTGATTTGGCGTATATTTCCAGAGATTGTTTTCCAGACGCATGGCAAAAAAATACAGTACCTGTAATTTTCGATTTTTTTGGTTTTAAAAATTCTGGTGATAGATTGCTTTATCGTATTTTCCCTGACAATAATATAATGGAAGAAATATATTTTGAACAATTCGTAAAGGAAGTAAAACAAAATACTTTTAGAGATAAACTTCTAACAATAAAACAAAAAATATTACAGAAAGAACTCGAAGCAAATATGCTTGAAAAATACAACAACTGTTTAAAAACTGAAGAAATTGACAAAAGATATGCTATAATGACAAATAAACAAGATGATTTGTCACATATTATTGGCAAAAATCAAAAACACCACCACACAGATAATATAGAATACAGAAAATTAGTTGCTGACATAATATCAAAAAAATGTTTTATTGCGCCTATTAAGATTGAGATTGTTGCCGATATTTCTATATACACTAAGCTACTTTGTTGGTTTAATGATAATAATGTTTTACCAGAAGACGCAGCAAACTTTATATTAGAAGGTTCTTTTTAAAAATTATCTTTATTTTTTTTATTAAAACTATTACCATGCTACTCATAAAGAGGATACCATGAAAAAATTTGTTTTATTATTGTCTGTTTTAGTATGTGGTTGTACATTACCAGCAGTTATAACACAACCATCAAAAACAATAGAAAATCCTAAATGTTCAGATTTTAGCAATAAAACTTTTGAAATACTACAAACACTATCCAATGAAAATGGAGCATTAGCATATGTATGCAAACAAGAGTATAGTACTTCTTGTTTACCGGGAATGGTGGTATTTCTCAAAAAACCTAAAAACACACTTTTTTATGATGAACAAATAATTTCACCAAGTTCTGAAGAAAAGTGTTTAATCATCGATGGCACCTACGAATATACAACTAAAAATAAGGTCTTAAAAACTGTCCCAAAATTAAAAATGATAGATAAATATATTCCAAACCCAGAATACGAAAAATGGGAAAAAGAGCAAAAACCTAAAGAATAATTAGTTCGCATTTTATTAATAAAAACAACCACCCCATGCGGGTGGTTTAATTTTTGGTCGCGTGCGTATTCCAGAGATTTGTATGGTGCGTTTTAATTTTGGCTTTTGGAACGCCCGTTTGGTTCCAAACATCGTCCAACAACAAGTAGATTTTACCGCCTTTTTTTGTTATAATAGGACGAAATGGATATAATGAAAAAATCTGTATTATTATCTTTGTTTGTTTTGATTGGGCCAAATATCGCATTGGCGGACAGTTTTTTATCTGCTCAGGGTTTTCCATCTACATTTAACGATTTAGATTTTTCCACCAGACAAGAATTCAAAGCCGAAGATTATGCACTGTTTGCCGGTTTGAGTGCATACGATCAATTAAATATAGTTTATACTGATCAAGATACCGCCGAAGAAATCGCACAAAACGAAGCAACAGATGCAACAACGCCTGCTTCCACAACAACAACAATTAACACAGGCGCATCAAATTCCGGCCCAAACACATCATCAACGACATTTTGTGCAATAAAAAATCCTGCGATTCCATCGGGGCAAAAAATTCCAATTGGAAAACCAGTATTGGAATCTGATTATACTTTTTGTTCTCCATACGGCAAAAGAAATTTTGGCACAAAAGACAAACCTAAATGGGACAACCATTATGGATTTGATATTGGATGTACAGAAAGGCATTACGACAAACCTATTTTTGCGACGGCTGATGGCACAGTTGATACTGTAAAACATAATAAAAAAGGTAGTTCCGCTGGAAATTATATCCGCATAAATCATGGTAATGGTTTTAAAACATATTATATGCATTTAAATCAGATATTGGTCCAACAAGGACAACATGTGTCGGCTGGCTGTCAAATTGGAACATTGGGCAACACTGGTGGCGCCAAGGCATTTAAAAACACATTACAAACAGATTATCCAACCATGAAAAAAAGCATTTCACATTTACATTACGAAATGCATTACAGCGGCAATGAAAATTATGTATCAGGGATAAAAATACAACACGGTTTTTCAAATCATAAATCTGTGGACCCGGCATACTTTATGGGTGTAAAAAAATAATTATCAAAATGGTAAAAAACGTATAAAGCTATTAAACTCGCCTGATAAAAGGTGAGTTTAAATTATAAATAAAATTATCTTTATTTTTTTATTAAAACTATTACACTGCTACCTATAAAGAGGATGCCGATAACAGTAACGAATAAGGAGACACAAATGACAGAAGGACATTTAGCATTTTTATTAGTTCTTGTTTTTTGGGGCATATTATTAAGAGTGCTACAACCTGAATACAAAAAAGAATCATGGTTTGCCTGGTTCTACTGTATTGGAATGCTTCTTATAATACCCATCATCGTGTTTTATTTGGTTGGCGGTGATAAATGCGAACATTATTGAATGAATAACGCTGATTGTGCACAAAGAGCAAGAGAAGAAGGAATAAATAGTTCGCATTTTGTTAACACACCACAACCCAAAAAAAAGGAATAACAATGGCGGATATTATTGAATCAAAGGGTTGGGATTGGAAAATCGTTTCAGATAATATTGCAGACGTCTGGAAAAACCCTGCCCCAGAAACTTATTATTTATTGCACCGTTGGAAACAGCAAAACAAAAAAACTTTTCTTGATTTGGGTTGCGGTTTGGGTCGTCATTGTATTTTATTTGGATTAAACGGTTTTGATGTGTCTGCTTTTGACATCAGCGAAAACGCGATTGAACGCACCGGCGCGTGGGCAAAAGAATTAGGAATCAATCTGGAATTGAAACAAGGCGACATGTTAAATGTTCCGTTTACAGACAACAGCATGGATTGTATTTTATGTATGAATGTTATTTCACACACCGATACAAATGGGGTTCATAAAATCGCAAACGAATTAAAACGCGTTCTGAAATCTGGTGGCGAATGTTATTTCACATTGGCATCAAAAGAAACATGGGGATTCAAACAAAATTGGCCTGTCGTTGATGAAAACACTAAATTACGTGACGAACCGGGCCCAGAATACATGGTTCCACATTTTTACGCAGACCGTGATGCGATATTAAAAATATTCTGCGATTTTGAAATCATTGAAACAAAGCACATTGGAACATACATAACCAAAGATGATAAAACTTTTGAAAGTTATCATTGGCATGTTTTAATCAGAAAGAAATAAAAACACCCGCAAAATGCGGGTAATTTTTTGTAATTTTTCACCCCATAAAAACATCTATTTTGTGTTGCAATTTACTTGACCTGTATTTGCATTTTTCTCTAAAATGTGAATAGAGTCGCTTTATACGATTTAATCAAAAAAGTGGTTCTGCATAAACACTAAACAGAGGTTAATATGAAGAAAATATTCATAGACGGAAGTAAGGGTACAACAGGACTGAAATTATTTGAAAGACTCTCGCACAGAGACGACATTGAAATTATTACTCTGCCTGAAGAACTCAGGAAAAATCCAGAGGCACGAAAAGATGCCCTTAACAAATCTGATATTGCTTTTTTATGTCTGCCAGATGCAGAAAGTATTGAAGCAGTAAAAATGATTGAAAATGAAAACACTATTGTAATAGATACATCAACCGCACATCGTACAAACGATGATTGGGTTTATGGATTCGCAGAACTTGAAAATCAACACGACAAAATTAAAAATGCAAAACGAATTGCGAATCCGGGCTGTCATGCCATTGGTTTTATTTCATTGGTTGCACCACTTGTAAAAAATGGAATTATACCAGTGGATACTGTGTTGTCTTGTTATTCGCTGACCGGTTATTCCGGCGGTGGTAAAAAGATGATTGCAGAATATGAAGATGCTGAAAAACCATTTTTATTTTCTGCACCGCGTATCTATGGTTTGACACAAAACCACAAACATTTACCAGAAATGAAAAAAATTTGTGGTTTAAATAACGAACCTATATTTTCACCAATTGTTGCCCCTTATTATGAAGGCATGACAACAGTTGTTATGTTATCTGCAAACGCGATAAATGGAAATATAGATGACATAAAAAATATCTACCGAAAAATGTATAACGACAGCATTGTTCATTTCGCAGAAAACAATGATGAAAATGGATTTTTGTCTGCGTTGGCTTTTTCAGACAGGGACGATATGGAAATTTCTGTTTTCGGGAATTCTGACAGAATAACTTTGGTTTCAAGATTTGATAATCTGGGCAAAGGTGCATCTGGTTCAGCAATTGAAAACATGAATATTGTTATGGGTCTGGCGAAAGACACAGGCCTTAAGAAAGGAGATTTATAATGGACACAATAAATTTAATAGATGGTGGTGTTTGTGCCCCTATCGGATTTACAGCAAATGGTGTTCACTGTGGAATTAGAAAAAATACAACCAAGAAAGATTTAGCTTTGGTTTTATCTTCCACACAGGCAGACGCCGCGGCTGTTTACACAACCAATCTTGTCAAAGGTGCACCTTTGACTGTTACAAAAAACAATTTATCAGATGGCAAAGCGCAAGCAATAATTTGCAACAGCGGAAATGCAAACACATGCAATGCAAACGGTATAGAAATTGCAGAAGAAATGTGCAAATTATTATCTGATGAATTACACATAAACAAAACTGATGTTATTGTTGGTTCAACCGGTGTTATCGGTCAACCTTTGAGCATCGAACCAATTAAAAACGGAATTCCAAATTTAATTTCTGGATTATCTGCGAACGGCAGTGCCAATGCAGCAGAAGGTATCATGACAACAGATACAAAAATGAAAGAAATCGCATTGGAATTTAACATCAATGGTAAAACATGCAGAATTGGTGGTATCGCGAAAGGCAGTGGTATGATTCATCCAAACATGGCAACAATGTTGGTGTTCATAACATCTGATGTAAATATTGATTCTGGTTTATTACATACGGCTTTGTTTAACACTGTCCAAGATACATTTAATATGATTTCTGTTGATGGCGACACATCTACAAATGACATGGTTTCAATCATGGCAAATGGGTTGGCTGGAAATGATAGAATTGTCACGGAAGATGAAAACTATAAAATATTTTTGTCTGCATTAAATATGTTGATGACAAATTTATCTCGCAGAATTGCAAAAGACGGCGAAGGTGCAACAAAATTACTTGAATGTGTTGTAAGCGGTGCAAAAACAAAAGACATTGCAAGAACAGTTGCAAAAAGTGTGATTTGTTCATCACTTGTAAAAGCAGCCATGTTTGGTTCAGATGCAAACTGGGGTCGTGTATTATGCGCGATTGGATACAGCGGTGCAGATGTTGATGTGACAAAGGTTGATGTTGCATTCAAAAGTGCAAAAGGAACAATTGATGTTTGCAAAGATGGCGCTGGGGTTCCTTTCTCAGAAGAAATTGCAAAAGAAATTTTATTAGAAGATGAAATTGAAATTTTGGTTTCTCTGAATTCAGGAAACGAATCTGCAACAGCATATGGTTGTGATTTAACATATGACTATGTCAAAATTAATGGGGATTACAGAACATGATGAAAACAGATTTCACAAATTCAGACAGAGCCGAAGTTTTAACTCAGGCTCTGCCATATATTAAACGTTACACTGGAAAAATCGTTGTTGTAAAATATGGCGGAAACGCCATGATAAACGAAGAATTAAAACAACAAGTCATGGAAGACATTGTTCTGTTGTGGCTGATTGGTGTCAAAATTGTTTTGGTTCACGGTGGCGGCCCAGAAATCACCAATTTAATGGAAAGATTGGGACATGTTCCACAATTCATAGACGGTTGTCGTGTCACAGACAAAGAAACCGTTGATATTGTCCAGATGGTTTTAGCAGGTAAAGTGAACAAAAGTTTGGTTAACCTGCTTGAAATGAACGGCGGAAACGCTATCGGTTTATCCGGTATGGACGGCGGTTTATTGATGTGCAAAAAGAAAGATGAAAAATTGGGGTTTGTTGGAAGCATTACAGATGTAAATCCACAACCAATTCTTGATTTAATCGCAAACAATTATATACCTGTGATTTCAACCGTTGGTGCCGATTATGAAGGTAATGTTTATAACATAAACGGTGATACTGCGGTGGCACATATAGCGGGTGCGTTGGGTGCAGAAAAACTTATCATGATGACAGATATCGCAGGAATATTACGTGATAAAGATGACCCAACAACACTGATTCCAAAAATAACATTGGAAGAATCAAAACAATTACATGATGCAGGCATAATTTCTGGTGGCATGATACCAAAGGTAGAATGTGCCGTAGAAGCCTTAAACGAAGGCGTTCAAAATGTAATTATTATGGACGGACGTGTACCTCATTCAATTCTGATGGAATTGTTAACTGATGAAGGTGCAGGAACCATGATTACAAAGGATTAAAAAAATGAATATTCAAGAAACAGATAAACAATTTATTGCATCTACTTATAACAGATTTCCTGTGACTATTGTTTCGGGACACGGTTCAATTGCAATAGATGAAAATGGCAAAGAATATATTGATATGGGTTCTGGAATTGGTGTGACCAGTTTTGGTTTCTGTGATGAAATTTGGAAAAACGCAATCACAAAACAAATCAATCTGGTACAACATACATCAAATCTATATTATACAGAACCTTGCACGAAACTGGCATCTTTGTTGATAGAAAAAACAGGTATGTCAAAAGTGTTCTTTTCTAATTCTGGGGCAGAAGCGAACGAATGTGCCATCAAAATTGCACGTAAATATGCCGCTGAAAAGAAAGGAACTGATTGCTATAATATCGTCACTCTTTGGAACAGTTTTCATGGTCGTACATTGACAACATTGGCCGCCACAGGTCAAGACCACTATCATGAATTGTTTCAACCATTGACCCCAGGATTCAAACATATTCACATTGGCGATTTAGACGAATTGAAATCAGTTGATCCAAAAACAACCGCTGCGATTATGATTGAATGTATTCAGGGCGAAGGTGGCGTAAATGTTTTACCACAAGATTATGTTAAATCTGTCGCAGAATATTGTGCGCAAAACGATATTCTGTTAATCATAGACGAAGTGCAAACTGGGAATGGCAGAACAGGTAAATTTTATTCATACATGAATTATGGAATTAAACCTGATGTTGTCAGCACCGCAAAAGGTCTGGCGGGCGGTTTGCCAATGGGGGCAACTTTACTGGGCGAAAAAGTAAAAGATGTGTTTGCATTTGGTGACCACGGTTCTACATTTGGTGGAAATCCTGTTGTTGCATCTGGTGCGGTTTCTATCGTTGAAAGAATAGATGATGAATTATTAGCGTCTGTTAAAGAAAAAGGTGATTTCATCAAAGAATTCTTTAATGGCGATTCTAATGTTGCAGAAATATCTGGAATTGGTTTAATGGTTGGAATAAAACCTGCAAACAAAAAAGCAGCAGATGTTGTCAAAGAATGCATTGAAAAAGGTGTTTTATGTTTAACTGCAAAAGACAAGGTTCGTTTGTTGCCTGCATTAAACATTCCTTTTGATACATTAAAGAAAGCATTGGAAATAATCAAATCATCACTGTAATAAAAAACGGAAAGAACATGGCAAACATAGAATATATTAAAAATGCAGTTTCTGAATTATTGGGCAACAATTCTGTTGGTCATGATGATAAACATGTATTTCGTGTCTATGATAATGCCATGTCTTTCTGTGATGAAATTCCAAACGCAAATCGTGATTTAGTTGCAGCCGCTGCGTTATTACATGATTGTGATGATTACAAATTATTTGGTGCTGAATCTGAACGATTGCTAACCAATACACGACGCATATTGGCTGGTTCTGGTTTTGATAATGATTTTTGTGAAAATTGCATAAATATTGTAAAAACCATCGGATACAGCAAAAGATTAAAAGGTATCCAAGCATACGGCATAGAAGGTGCAATTGTGTCTGATGCAGATATGTGCGACGCATCTGGTTTAATCGGTTTAATTCGTGCGATAGAATATCGTTCGGGTTCAATTCACGAACCGTTCTTTGACCCAGATTGTTTTCCACGCGAATCATTAGATGCAGAAACATATAAACAACGCGTTTATACACCAACTGTAAATCATTTTTTTGAAAAAATATTAAAATTGCGTGATGTATGTTTAACAGAACCTGGAAAAAAATGTATAAACAAAAGACATCAAACAGTTGTAAATTTTCTTAAAACATATTTTGATGAAATAAACGCCCCACAAAAATGGAAAGATTTATTATCTAAATACGAATAAAAAAAACGCCCAAACGGGTGTTTTTATTTACATATATTTATGATATAATTCCTTAAAAGGATTTATTATGACGAAAACTTTGATTGCGTTATGTTTTTTATCAGTTTATACAGTTATGGAATTTGTTTCTTATGTCCCACAAATTGTTAAAATCATCAAAACAAAATCCGCAGATGATTTAAGTTTGGCTTCGTGGGCATCATGGGTTGTTTCAGATGTATGCTATTTGATTTATGTTTTATTGGAAACACCTGAAATCGGAATTATATCTGTTTCTATTTTAAGTTTGTCTTTGGTAATAATTGTATTCGTTTTGACTTTGTATTATCAAAACCACAAACCTATTAAAAAATCAAACAAAATTTAATCAAAATATGGTATAATATATCCATAAAAGGAATTAAAACATGAATTTAACAGAAGCTGCCAAAATATTAAACATTGAACCAACCGCTACAAAAGAACAGGTTCATACTGCATATAAGAAAATGACAAAATTGTATCACCCTGACCTGCATCCAAACGATGAAAATGCGAAAGATATGATGCAATCTGTAAATGCAGCAAATATGGTTTTCCAAAAACATTTCTTGGAACAAAATAAAAATGTTCAAAAACCAGCAGAACCAGTAAAAGATGAAACAAAATTTGCAAATCCTGCTTTTAATAAACATTTAGATGAATTGTGGCAACAATATCTGGATAACAAACAGGCATGGCGTAATCAATTAGATAATGAAACAATCCCTGCTTTTAAATCAGTAACAACAATAGAAGCAAAATTGGCAGCAGCAAAATTACAATATTCTAAAAATCCTGCACCAGATATAGAAGCAAACATAAAAACACTGACAGAAAGATTATTATTTGCAAGAACAAAACACACAATGGCATTAAATTTGGCTGAAACATTAAAAAAAGTTATGGACAATTCGCTTGCTTTCTATCGACAAAATCTTGAATTAATCAAGGGTTCTGCAAAACAGGCTGCATAAGAAAGGGTTTATTATGACTAACGAAAACAAAAAGCTTACAGAAATATTTGATGCAATGGAAACAACAGAAAAATGGGAAAAATATGTTCGTGCGAAAAACGAAGTTTTCCGTGGTCAAATAGATAAAGAAAAAGCAGAAAAATTTGCAAACTATTTAACACAAAGATTTTTAGACGCATGTAATGATAAAACTGTATTCGGTTCTTTTATAAATTGGGATAAAAAAACACCTGATGAAAAAGTATCTATCACAGATAAAATCGTAAAAGCTTTTTTGCAAAATATTAAATTTGATATTTTAAATGACAAAGTTGCATTACATACCCGCGATGGCAGTGATTATGTAAAAACAAATGATATCGCAGACAAGGCTTTTCGTGAAGATATTATATCTTGCATACCAAATCTCACCGTAATAAACAGAGATGTCCCAGGTGCCCTGATGGGTGTAACCAGAACCAATAAACTGTATATTAATGTATCAGATGTATTTTATCAAAAAACACCTTTGCTTTTCTTGATGGATTTGAAACACGAAATGACTCATGTGGTTGATATGTATATTCAAAACATATCTATTCTTGATCCAACGGTTAATGAAGAAGCACAAATGTTTTATGTTAACCCAAGACGCGACAGAGATTTATACAAAGAAAACCCACTTGAATTAAACGCAAACCAAGACCGCAAAGATTTGCGTATAAAAATACAACAAATGTTGGACACCCAAGAATCATCAGCAAATATTCAAAGCCATGACAGATAAAGAAACAATTGAAAAAATAAATATCACGTTGCGTAAAACAGACGATTTTTTTGCATCTGTTGATGTTGTTCCTGAATCTTATAAACAAATGGCGCATTCCAATAACGGACATGATGAATTTTATTATCGTAATTTGTGGTTGCACGACAAAAACCACAAAATAAAATCAAAACAAAATATGTTTTCTTTCAATGCAGATGAAATTGAACAATATAAAATTCCGTCTTATGTTGTTGGGTGTTCTGGACGCGCCGATATGTTTGCAAAATACGCCCAAGAAATCGGTTTATCAGATATATTTATTATTCCATGTGTGAAAATAGAAAACAAAGGCCACCAATTGTCTGGCCATCAAATTGTTGCCGTTAAAATGTCAAACGGTTTACAATTATTAAACCCAGCTGGTGGTGTAAAAAATTTCAATCGTGCAAAAATAGATTTTGAATGCAAAATTGGAAATAAAATAGATGCCACACAACACGGAACAAACGATTATATAATATCCGCGATTTTAACTCCAAATGAACACGCACAAATTGATTCTTATGAAAAATTAAAGAAAATATATAATCGTGTTTTTATAAAACGCATATTTAATAATGCATCTATAAAAATAAAAAATTTATTTAACATACAAAATCAATTTGGTGGACACGAACAGGACTAGCCTTTATATTCGCTGGCCAATTTAGAATACCACAAATGGTCCATATATGTTCCATCTTCCATTTTATTTGCCTGACGATCAATACCGTCCAGATGATAACCGCTTGATTCTATGGAATGTCTGGAACGTTCATTATCTGCCATAACTTGACGACAGATACGATTTACATGTAATTCATTAAAAGCTAAATCTTCCAATTTTTTATGGACTTCTTTGTTGAATCCTTTACCCCATTGTGATTTTATAAACCAAACACTAGCGCACTGTAATGAATTATTATTTTCTATATAATGAACACGCATATAACCAATAAATTTGTTTTCATAGAAAATATAATATGCACAACCATTTTTTTGATTGTAATCAACATTGATTCTGTCAAAAGTTTCTTCCACAGATTCAACCAAATGTGATTTATGTGTCATTGAAAACCACATATATTTATAATCATCTGGATTTTCGTTTTTCATAACATTCCAAACAATTTGTGCGTTTTCTAAACTTGGTTCCAATATACGCAAATCGAGACGTTCTGTTTCAAGATTTCTTTTAAATAAACTAAAAAATTTTTCCATATTTACTTCCTTTCTTCATACCATTTATTCAAAACATCATTTACCCGAATCATTGTATTACATACGGCATAAACGCCATATTGTTTACATTTTTCAGCATACTCTGGCGTATTATTACCGGTTGCACCAATAAATGCTATACATGACATACCCGCCTTTGTTGCGGCAATAAAATCATTTATACTGTCGCCAATAACAATACAGTCAGACGGTTTATACCCCTTTGTTTTGGCAGCAATTAAAAATAAATCAGGTTCTGGTTTTCCATGTTCAACCATATCAACTGTAAAATAATCGTCCACAGACATATATTTTTCAATCCATTTGAATTGTGTCATTTTCCAATTGTGTTGTTCGCGCGTTCCACCCGTTGCAATACAATGTTCAAATAAATTATTATTCATAACATTTTCAACACCATTTATCGCAGTCATAAAATTGGTTCCGAGATAAAATTCACGTTCGCTGATTTTATTCATAAATTCATCATCTAAAATTAAATTTGGAATTAAATTTTGCAATCTGTCACGTCTTGTTTTATCCGCAACACCAACCAACAAATTCGTTTTATCATTTTCAGACAAAGAAATATTTTTTTCGCTTTTTAAAACTTCGTCCCATGCACGAACCCATAATTTTTCGCTGTCTGCGATAACACCATCAAAATCCCATATCAATAATTTCTTCATATAATCTCCTAAATATATTTTAATTATATCATAATAAAAAAGATATGTTATAATATAAAAAAGGACAACAAATGAACCCAGATTTCATACCAACAACCGAATTAAATGCCGAAGGTTTCACATTAAAAATATTACCGCCTACATTTAAATTGGCAATTGAAGTTTTCAACATATTTGATTCAGATCGTGAAACAATGACTTTCTTTTTACCAGACGGTGTATTTGAATCTGTGGAAGAAACATATATGCATTATAAAAAACGCACAATAACACCAAACAGAAAAATGTTTCAGATTTTTCAAGATGATGAATTATTGGGCGAAATTGGCTTTTCTGCGATAATGCCACGAACAGGAAAGGTTATGATTGCATATTGGCTTAAAAAATCTGCCCGTGGTCATGGAATAATAAATAAATTATTACCACATATTGAAAAGTTGGCTTTTGATTGTGATTGGTGTCATAAAATTCAAATAAATTGCGACACAGAAAACACAGCGTCCAGAAAAATTGCAGAAAAAAATGGTTATAAACTAGAAGGTATTATCCGCAAAGATTCCAAATGGCCAAACGGTTCTTTAAGAGATAAATGTTATTTTGGAAAATTGAAATCAGAGATATAAAAAAAACGCCCAAACGGGCGTTCTTTTATTTTGACAAAGTTGCCATAAATTCAGCAAATTTTTGTTTTTTTGAACGTTCTATAAAATCACGTTCCAAAAACAAACCTGTTTTTATATTTTCTATAATTTTTTCCAACTTTCTTTTTTCTTTTGGATTTTTTTCGGTTTTAAGACGGGTCTGAACCATTTTTAATTTTTTTACATACGAAACGACAACTTCGTTTTTATCAACCCTTACCATATCTTCATCCAAACCAAATTCTTTTTCATTTGTAATATACAAATCATCTGGATTTGTTGAATATTCATCTTCTTCCTTTACATAACCAGCATGATTTTTAACACGCCCTATGATATTGGAATGAATTTGTTTTTCATAATTTTCCATTTTGCCCTCTTTTTTTTATAAAAAATAACACAATAAAAGTTTTTGTCAAGTATTTTGTTATTATGGTTATAGTATAAAAAAACACCCTTTCGGGTGCTTTTTTATTATCTTTTTTATTATTTCAGATTTGATTCAAAGAAATCGTCTATTTTATCAAATGGGATTTTTTCCATATTGTCATATAAATCAACATGGTTTGCACCCGGAATAATCAACAATTCTTTGTTATCGCCCTTCAATTTAGCAAACGCATCTTCACTAAAATAACGGGAATGTGCATTTTCACCATGAACAATCAAAACCGCACTTCTGATTTCATCAGCACGTTGTAATATTGGCATATTTATAAAAGACAGCGCACTTGTTTTATTCCAGCCACCATTGGAATTCAATGAACGTTTATGATATCCGCGTGGTGTTTTATAATAAGCATAATAATCTTTTACAAATTGTGGTGCATCTGCTGGTAATGGGTCAACAACACCGCCCGCCAATTCATATTTGCCGTTTTTATAATCTATTGTTCTTTGTTCATTCATTGCTTTCTTGCTTGCAAAACGAGCATCTTCATTGTCGTCCGCATCAAAATAACCATTTGCAGTAACACGTGTCATATCATACATAGTTGATGCAACTGTTGCCTTGATACGGGTATCCATAGCGGCCGCATTTATAGCCATACCACCCCAACCACAAATACCAATGATACCTATTTTTTCAGGATTTACATCTTTGCGATTTGATAAATAATCAACCGCGGCAGAAAAATCTTCTGTGTTAATGTCTGGAGACGCGACATTACGAACCTTGCCCCCACTTTCACCAGTAAAAGATGGATCAAAAGCCAATGTTATAAAACCACGTTTTGCCATTTCTTGAGCATACAGACCCGAAGATTGTTCTTTCACTGCACCAAAAGGTCCAGAAACAGCAATCGCAGGATATCTGTAATCTTTAATTTTTTCTTTCGGCATATATAAATCACCAACCAATTTGATTCCATATCTGTTTTTAAATACCACTTTTTGTGTGGAAACTTGGTCATTTTTTACAAAAACCTTATCCCATTGATTTGACAGATGTGGTATTTCACGATTCGCGAACATATAACCAACAACGCCAGAAATTAAAATAACTGCAAATATTCCAAATAAAGATACTCTCATTTTTTCCTCCCCCATGTTTTTATTGTTATCTTTATGAACAATTATACATAAAAATATATAAAATTCTATTTTTTTATTGTTATAAAAACCTTTTTTTTATATATTTTTATGAAAGGATTTTAACAATGAATATAAATGTAAATGATATTTTTGATTTCTATGAATTGCGTGTAAAAAGCCATGTTGCAGCGGTAAATTATTTTGCATCATTGTTGGGATATCATTTCCCAGAACACGATGGCGATAAAACAGCCGAACCGGTTCGCACGGGATATTCATATATATTTTATAAAACATATCACAAAAATTTTCACCCAACCCCAGAACACGAAGCATTATGTCGTGATGCAATAAATATACACCACGCGGGTGCCACACATCATATTCAACATTATAACCATGTCAGCGAAATTCCATTGATTCGTGTTTATGAAATGGTTGCAGATTGGGCGTCCGCTAATTTTGAACAAAAAAATATTATCCATGATCCGGAAGCCGTAGAAATCGAAACATGGTTTGAAAACAAAATGGCAAATCTGGGGTGGACAGATGAACAAATGGAAATAATCAAAAAATCATTTGAAATCTTTCATGAAAAAACAGATGACGAATATGTAAAATCTATTTGGGCACCATTACTTGAAAAAGCCGATTTGTAATATTAAAATAAAAAACCAAAGGTCCCATCGTCTAACGGTTAGGACATCAGATTCTCATTCTGACAATATGGGTTCGATTCCCATTGGGACTGCCATAAAAATTAAATCCGATTTATTCGGATTTTATTTTTATCCCCAATTGCAAGAATCGAAGCCATTGGTTCGTGTACGAAGTTATTAAAAACAAGTTTCACGCAGTTTTTAATTTACGAGTTGAAAGGGGCCCGCGCATTATTATGCGTGGGAATATACATTCCCATTGGGACTGCCATAAAAATTATTCAAAATTAAACAAAAAAACGCCGGCATTTACCGGCTTTTTTTTAATTTTTTTAAGGGTCTTTTTATTCCAAAAACATCTTGGCCTGTTTCAACAAATTTATTGCAATTTCTATGGAATCTTGATCCACATTTTTTACAACTGTTTTTGTTTCCGTTGCAACAGGTGTTTTTGTATTTTTTACTTCATCTACTTCATTACCAAATTCGCCATTATGTAAAATCTTTTTTACACCAGCAATTGTCATTCCTTTGTCATAAAGCAGAGATTTAATTGTTTCCAATCTTGCGATTGTTTCTTGACGATAATATCTGCGTCCGCCCGCCCCAGTTGTTGGACGTATTGCGGTTGGGAATTGTTTTTCCCAATAACGCAGGGTATGTGCAGGCACATCTAATTTTTTTGCCACATCATTTATTGCAACAAAATATTCATTATTGTTTACCATGTCTGCACATTCCCTTTTGTTTTATTATGCGTTTTCGCTATCCGCCACGGTTTCTGCCGCAGAGGTGTTTTCTGAAACATCAGATTCAACACTTTCTTCTGGTTCTTCGTGGTCAATTGCGATTGCAGATACAACCTTTTCATTTTCAGCGGTTCTGAATAATGTTACACCCGCTGTTGAACGACCAGCGATACGAACATCCTTTACCGGTGTTCTGATAATTTTACCACCGTTTGTAACCATCATAATATCTTGGTCTTCGTTCACTGGGAATGAACCTGCAACAGCTGTATTTTTACCACCCAATTTAATGTTGGTAAATCCATTACCGCCACGGTGTGTCAAACGATATTCGTATGAAGATGTACGTTTTCCAAATCCATTTTCAGATATTGTCAAAATGAATTCTTCGGTTAACGCCATCTTGGCCATTTGTTCATCGCTTAATACCAATGTTGTATTTTCTTCTTCGGCATCTGCTTCTTCTTCGATACCTGTTTGTGCACGGCGCAATGCACGGCTTTGCTTTACATACGCAGCACGAACAACAGAATCAGATTCACCATGATTCAACATAGCCATACCGATTACATAATCATCTTTCTGTAATGTTAAACCACGAACACCGGTTGAATTACGGCCTGCGAAGATACGAATTTCTGGGACTGCAAATCTGATGCAACGACCACGATATGTTGACAAGAACACATCTTGGTTTTCATTACATGGCAATACAGAAATCAATGAATCACCTTCGTCTAATTTCATAGCAATCTTTCCATTTGCGCGGATAGAATCAAAATCAGACATACGATTACGACGAACCGTTCCAGATGCAGTTGCAAACATCAAGAAATGTTCTACACCAGATTCTTGGACGCGTTTTACTTCGTCTTCTGGCACTGGCAAGATAGCGGTTATTGTTTCACCTTCTGTCAAAGGCAACAAATTAACCAATGGACGTCCCTTGCCTGCGGCAGATGCTTCTGGTAATTTGTATGTTTTTAATTTATAACACAACCCCTTGGACGAGAAGAACAACAATGGTGTATGTGTATTTGCAACGAATACATTTACAACATAATCATCATCTTTTGTTGTCATTGCATTACGTCCCTTGCCACCACGTTTTTGTGCACGATATGTATCCAGCGCAACACGTTTGATATAGCCAGTATTAGAAACTGTTACAACCATATCTTCGCGTGCAATCAAATCTTCGATATCTATATCAATTTCAGCATCAGAAATTTCTGTTCTGCGTGGCTGAGACCAACTGTCGCGAACCGCGGTTGTTTCATCACGAATAATTTGAACTATACGTTCGTGACTGCCCAAGATGGCAAGTAAATCTTTGATAACCGCACCCAATTCTGTCAAATCGTTGTGGATTTTATCACGTTCAAGACCAGTCAATCTATGCAATTGCAATTCAAGAATTGCTTTCGCTTGATCTTCGGACATATAAAACATTCCGTCTTTGTATTCAGTGTTTGGGTCATCTATCAAATTGATATAAGATTCAATATCCGATGCAGCCCAACCGCGTGATAACAATGCAGATTTTGCTTCATCTGGGTTTGCAGATTCTTTAATCAATTTAATTACTTCGTCCAAATTACCGCACGCAACAGACAACCCCAACAATGTGTGTGCACGATTGCGTGCCTTGTTCAAATCAAATATTGTACGACGACGAATAACTTCTTCACGGAATTCGATAAACGCATCTAATACACCACGAACATTGAATAACATTGGACGACCACGATTCAATGCCATCATATTTACTGGGAAATTAGATTGCATTTCTGTATCTTGGAACAAATGATTCAAAACAACTTCTGGCATTGTGTCGCGTTTCAATTCGATAACCACGCGCAAGCCTTCTTTTGATGATTCATCACGGATATCAGAAATACCCTCTATGCGTTTATCTTTTACCATTTCTGCAATTTTGATAATCAATTGAGATTTATTTACCTGATATGGTAATTCTTCTACGATAATTGCAGGATGATCATGAATTGTTTCAAAATGAGTTTTTGAACGAACAATTATAGAACCACGTCCGGTTGTGTGTGCCTTGTACGCACCGGCATGTCCCATTATAATACCACCTGTTGGAAAATCTGGTCCCGGTATAATTCCAAACAATTCGTCATCTGATAAATCTTTGTTATCCAAGATTGCTAAAATACCATTGCAAATTTCACCAAGATTATATGTTGGAACATTTGTTGCCATACCAACTGCAATACCACTGCCCCCGTTCACCAAGAAATTTGGAAACTTAGTTGGCAATACAATTGGTTCTTGCAATGTGCCGTCAAAGTTTGGTTGCCAATCAACGGTATCTTTGTCTAAATCTTCCATCAAAGACGCACCCAATTTAGAAAGACGTGCTTCTGTATAACGCATAGCAGCAGGTTTATCACCGTCGCGGGAACCAAAGTTACCCTGACCTTGGACCAACATTTCACCCATCGAGAAATCTTGTGCCATACGTGCCATCGCTTCGTAAATAGAAGAATCCCCATGTGGGTGATAACGTCCCATAACATCACCGACGATACGCGCAGATTTCACAGTTGATTTTGTAGCAGGCGCAACCTCGTTCATAACATATAAAATACGACGATGCACCGGTTTACAACCGTCCCTTACATCTGGCAATGCACGGTCAACAATAACCGACATAGCATAATCAAGGAAACTTGTTCGCATTTCATGTTCAATAGGCGAAGTAGGAACCTTGATTTCATTTATTTCGTTGTTTAAATCATTTATTTCAGACATTACTTTTTCCCTTGTTTTTCAATACTTGAAAGATAGCAAAATTTAACCCTTTCGGTCAAGGATTAAAGCATAAAAAAACACATTTTTTTGCAAATAATTTTACCCAGAAACAAATATTGACAAATTTATTTTATGTGCTACGATAGATATATAAACAAAGGATAAAAACGCATGGATACTAAAAACATATTTTTACCATTTTGGAAATTTATGGGGTGGCTTTTTGTTTATTATTTGTTTTTAGAACTGCTTAAAAAAGTCGGTTTAGTAAAAAGTAAATAAAATAGTTGCGTTTTTCAAAAACATATGATTAAATAGGGTGCAGCAAAAGGATAAATTATGGCAACAAAAAGAACATATCAACCATCTAAAACACGTCGTGTAAAGACACACGGGTTCCGTGAAAAAATGGCAACTAAATCTGGACGTGATGTATTGAATCGTCGTCGTGCTGCCGGTCGTAAACGTTTGGCAGTATCTGCTGTTAAATAATTTTGATGGTAAAACGAAATTAAAAAATCGCCAATTGGCGGTTTTTTTATTTGTTTTTTATAAAATAATTTGAATTATCTTTCGTTCCAATAACACACAATATTTGCGTGTTCTGTTTCATCAGTCATTATTTTATGTCTGGTTATGTTACCGTCCAGCGCAACTTCTATTCTGACCGTTGGTGTGTTTGGATTTATTTCGTGTTCAAAATAAATATCCATACCGCGCAATTTATGATTATTTCTGTATTCAAAACCAACCGATTCGGTTGCCCACACACTGTACACAGCATTGTTTATATGTTGGTTCACATCAATATCATCGAAACGGCACGCCATAACATGGGATTTTGTTGGAATAAAATCAGAAGCCTTGTCAAAATTTCTGTCCCAAATGCGTTCTGGTAATCCCGTCCATTCTGGGAAATAATCAGTAATACGAACCGGACGACGCGTTTGTAAATCTATTAAAACCCATTGGGAAATTGCACGAATTTTCAGATTGCCCGCTTCATCTCTGATTTCAAAATCACGTTCACTGCGAACCGCCCCAGATACAGATGGCCATGTTGAATAAACCAATTTTTCTTTCGCAGTTGGCATATCTATTATGTCTATGAACATGTGGGTTACAACCCATGCAATACCGCGTGCAAAACAATTTTCACGACCCGCACCCAAAATATCAGCATGCTTTCCAGCCAACCCCTGCAATTCATTCATCAACATGATTGGGCGCATAAAACCATATCTATCACATTGATATGATTTTAATACATGTGTTTCAATCATTTTTTCGACCATTGCGCCCTCCTGTTGTATGATTTATTGTTCGTTATTTTGCAGAACAACAAAATCTACACTGTTTTCCAAAACAATTTCATTTGCACGTGCCGCAGATTTAATCAACCCATGCAATATTTCAGGTGTATCAGATGGAATTGTCAAAGTTTCCAATTTTGCACCATTACCAACCTTTCTGTCTGTACGAAGACCACGAACATTTTTCAATATTTCCAATGCAATGTTCATTTGGGAAACATCTGTATTATATTCTTCTTTCACAGTTGGATATTGTGTCAAATGCAATGTATCGCCACCTTCAAAATCTTTGTAGATTTTTTGCCATAATTCTTCTGTGATAAATGGAATAAACGGTGCATATAAACCAATTATCGCACGCAACACTGTGTAAAGTGTCCATTGGGCAGACAATTTAGATTCCGCACTGTATTTTTCAGGTGACCAGAATCTGTCTTTGATAAATTCAAGATATTGATCGCAGAATATATCCCAGAAGAAAGTATCAATCGCACTGCGTCCGTTATAATTATCGTATTTATCCAGATTGCGTCTTGTTTCTGCAATTGCTTTATTCAATTCAGACAATACCCATCTGTCTTCGATAAATCTGTCAGACACAGGAATTTGTTGTGCAGATTTTGGATCAAAATCATTCAAATTCATCAAAACATATTTTGATGCATTCCACAATTTTGTTAATAATCTTGAACCACGTTTAACCTCGTCATCACTGTATCTTAAATCAGTTCCAATTGGCGCAGTTGCAATCCAATAACGCAACGCGTCCGCACCGAATTTGTTTACAGAATCCAATGGGTCTGTACCATTTCCTTTTGTCTTGGACATTTTTTGCCCCTTGGAATCACGAACAAGTCCATGGAAATTCACAGTACGGAATGGAACATCACCCATTACATACATACCCATCATTATCATACGCGCAACCCAGAAGAATATAATATCTGCACCAGTGTATAATAAATCTGTTGGATAATATTTTTTCAATTCAAGTGTGTCATCTGGCCAACCCAATGTTGAAAATGGCCACAATCCAGATGAAAACCAAGTGTCCAAAACATCTTTATCGCGTGTTAATGTTTTACCACCAGATTGCTTAATTGCGTCAGCTTCTGTTTCTGCTACATAAACATTACCTTCTTCATCATACCATGCAGGTATATGATGTCCCCACCATAATTGACGAGAAATAGTCCATGGACGAATTTCACGCATCCATGCCATAAATAAATTATATCTATGTTCTGGCAAGAATTTAATTTTACCTTCTTCTACAGCTTTAATCGCAGGTTTTGCAAGTTTTTCAGCATCAACAAACCATTGTGTTGTCAACATTGGTTCAACCGGAACACCGCCACGTTCAGAATATGGTGTTGGAATAATTTTGTCTTCAATTTTAACCATTAAGCCCGCGGCTTCTAAATCTTCAATAATTGCCTTACGCGCAACATACCTGTCCATACCACGATATTTTTCAGGAACAACAGATTCATCATTTAATTTTGCATCTTTTGTTAAAATGCAAAGTGGTTCAAGATTATGACGAAGTCCAACTTCATAGTCATCAAAATCATGTGCAGGTGTAATTTTAACCGCACCAGTTCCCTTTTCAGGGTCAGCGTGTTCGTCCGCCACAATCGGGATTTCAATATCGGTCAATGGAATAATTGCATGCTTTCCAATCAAATGTTTCAATTTTTCATTTTCCGGATGAACAGCAATTGCTTTATCACCAAACAAAGTTTCAGGACGTGTAGTTGCAATTTCAATAAAACCACCGTCGACAAGCGGATAATTGAAATAATAAAATTTACCATGTTCTTCACGTGTATCAATTTCCAAATCTGAAACAGATGTTTGTTGTTTTGGACACCAATTTACCAGACGTTTTTCACGATAGATTAAACCTTCGTTATACATTTTAACAAACAATTTTGTAACCGCACGGGATAAACCTTCGTCCATGGTGAATCTTTCGCGTTTCCAAACTGGTGTTACGCCAAGAATATGCAATTGATTCATTATTTGTCCGCCCTTGTCCGCCTTCCATGTCCAAGCAGCGTTTAATTTTTCATCCAAAGTCATAGTATTTGGGTTTATACCACGTTTTGACAAATCGCGTTCAACCAATAATTGTGTTGCAATAGACGCATGGTCTGTCCCCGGTTGCCACAACACATCAAAACCGTCCATACGTTTATAACGGCAAATAATATCTGTCAAAACATTGTCCAACGCATGACCCATGTGTAAATTACCAGTCACGTTTGGTGGTGGCATCATAATACAAAATGATTTTTTATCACTTTTTACATCATTTGCCCAAAAATCATTATTATCCCAAAATTCTTGAATTTTGGTTTCCATTTCACGAGTATCTATATTTTTACCCAAATCTATATTCATTTTTTACCCCAATAATTTATTCCAAGACAAATTTTACACAATAAAAATACAAAATCAAATAAATAAACGAAAAAGGTTCCTAGTGAAAACACCCTTTAAAACAGTTATTATTTAACACGTAAACCAGAGGTCAGAAATGAATAAAATTCTTAAAATATTGGTCAAAGAAACAATTCATAACAATATGATTTCTAATCGCGCAACAAATTCTGGAAATCAATACGTTATTTTTGATAAAAATGGGCATGAAATTTTGTCTGTCCATAATGGTTGGGCAACGAACCAATACAACATCGCAATAGACGGCAAAATTATTCTGGCTGTAAAATGGGACGAAACCAATTCCAGACCTTTGACAAACGAGCAAAAAGATATGTTGGATATAATAAACGCCTGCAAAGAAAAAATAGATTTGCAAGAAACAGCACAAACCATGAATCACAAAGAATTAGAAATAGCAAATTTTTTACAAACAAAATTGTGCGCTATCAAACATTAAATTGCATGAACAACACGACAAAAAGAAACTGCACATACAGATTTCGCACCAGCCTTTCTTAGTACATGATTCAATTCATAAAATGTTGCACCCGATGTCATAACATCATCAACCAATAAAATATTCTTATCCTTTACAGCATCTTTGTTTTTCACAACAAAAACACCCTTTACGTTGATTTTCCTTTCTTTTGTGGTTTTGTGTCCCATATCTTGTCTGTATTTTCTGGACACAGAATCAACATCTAAAATCGCATTACAATATTTAGCAATTGGACGCGCTAATAATGTCGCCTGATTATATCCGCGTTTAAACAATCTTTTATACGCAAGTGGTACCGGCATCACAATATCAAATTTTATATCCATGTCTTTCAAACAATTTATCATAGCATGCGACATCAAACGCCCGTATTTCAGGTTTGACGCGTGTTTGAACGGCAACATTATATTTTTAGAAACATCATCATACACGCATGCACTGCGTATAAAATCTAATTCACATTCACCGGTTGCACAATGCGGACACAATGGTCGCGGACCCAAATCTAAATCAGCAGGAAAAGGATAACCACATTTAAAACATTTTGGATTTGATATCCAATTAAAATCATTCCAACATTTCGCACACAACATACCATGTCTTTCAACAAAATCGTTGCATACGGGACAAACCGCGGGATATATAAAATTAAAAAGATTATTGAAAAATTTTACCACGACATACTTTTGTATGTTTTATTTGAAATACTGTCGCCAAACATATTGCGTTTTTGTTGGGTCAAAGTTTCAAACAAATCACCAGAAATCACACGCAACACAAAAACATCATCATCGCGTTGTGATAATACCGGAACAATGCGTTGTTCTGCAACACCAGTATCACGTAAAACCTGTTCTACAATTGCCAAACGACGTGCAGCCAATTTACGCGCATCTTTGTCATATGTCGCAGATTCTGGAATTGCAACTTGAATCGCGCGTTTTGGATTATTTACAACGATAGATGCAGTTTCACTTAATAAATTATAATTTTCGCGTGATAATCCAGAATCACCGTTCAAGAAAGATATTTTAATTTCCAATGGACGAACACCGTCATTTGTTTCAGACAAATCGCGTTGTGCAGAAAAACCTTCTATGTCCGCGGACATATCACTTGCCACATCATAACGATCATCTATTTGATATGTTGATAAATGTTTGTTTTCAGACAAATATGTTTTCTTAAACGCCTTTTTCAATTCATTTGGCGACATTTTTGACATATCACTGACCGATGCAAATTTAGGTTCTGCAACAGCACTGCGTGCAATAGTGTTTTTATCTGCTGAATAAGGAACAATTTCGCGTTTAACATTTACATCGTTATTTTTTGCAACCGGTTTAACATTGCTTTCGCCGTCGATTGGTGTTCTGACCATAACAGGACGCGCACGAACCAATCTTTCTTCTGTTTCTTTTTGCTTTTGTTCCAAACGCGCAATTTCCTGACGCAAAGAATCAATTTCATGTTGTGTAGTTCTTTCAACAACCTTTTCTGAATTAGATGCAATTGTTGAATCAATACTTTCTTCTGGCAAAACAGAATCAGAACGAATAAGAGCAATTTCATCCATACGTGGCATACGCAAAGGCGCATCATTATTTGCCCACAAATTAGATGTTGGACGTTGAGGTCTTAAAACATCATTTGATGCGTATGAATTTTTTGCTGTATTTGTTTTTTTAGCACTGCGTGCAACAACTTTTTTTTCTGTTGTTTTTACATTTTTTTCGACAGCAACCTTTTTTACAGGTGCTATTTCTTCACCGAAAGCAGCCCTTGCTGAAACGGTTCCATTTGCAACATCAACAACCGGCAAATACGCACTGGCTGTGGCATTCAATGATATTAATGATAATATAAATATAACAGAAAAACGCTGCATATTCCTTTCCTTCCTTGCTTAATCATAGAACAAATCACGAAAGTCAAGCAAGCAAAAAAATATACATTTATAATTTTTTTTAATCTGTTAAAAAACACCCTTTCGGGTGTCTTTTATTTTGTTATAGTATCCGCTATTTTTTGCACGGCAAGATTTTCTACATAAGATTTTTTTGCCATCTTGTCCAGACGCGCCGGATTATCAAACAAATCGTCCAATGTTGCAGTTAACCATTTTACTGTGAATTTATCTTGCGGAATATTAAAACCACCGCCCAATTTTGCAAAAGAAGCAGCATTTGCAGCTTGGTCTGGGTTTATACCAAGTGGCACCAATATTGCAGGTCGTCCAACCGTTTCAAGTTCTATTACAGTACTGGCCCCACTGCGTCCAATAATTAAATCTGCATCTATAATCGCGCCAGACATATCACGAATGAAAGACAAAACATTTGCATGAATTTTATGGTCTGCATAAAATTTTTGTAATTTTGCAACATTTTCAGGTCTGGTTTGATGTGTTATGAACAATTTCTTGTTTTTTATTTCAGCAATTGCCTGTGGAACAATTTCGTCCAGTATTTGCGCCCCCAATGAACCACCTGTAATCAATAATTTATTTTCGTGTTTCAATGGTGTATTTGACGCATTTATAAAATCTTCACGAACTGGCAATCCCGTATAAATAATATTTGCATTTGTTTTTGATGGCATTCCATCAACCGATGGGAAACTTGTCATCAAAGTTTTAACCCAACGCATAGTAAATTTATTTGCACGACCAATCGCCGCATTTTGTTCATGTAAAAAAGTTGGTATTTTCCAAACATGTGCAGCAAATACAGCTGGCACCGATGCATATCCACCAAACGCAACCATTCTGTCTGGGCGAGAAAATATAAATCTTAAAATCAACGCGACAGCAGAAACACCGATTTTTGCCAAAGATAACATCTGTTTTATTTTTGATTTAGCACCAACACCAGCAGCCCAAATAAAAACAACATTTGCCTGTTCAGGTTTACCGTCTTTGACCATTTTCATAACGCGACCATCTGTTGACACGGTTATTTTATGTCCGCGTTTTGCCAATTCAGTAGCAACACTTAATGCTGGAAAAACATGACCACCTGTTCCACCTGTTGCAATCCATATTTTCATATTTGCCCCCTTATCTGTTATTCCAAATATCTTCCCTTATCAGCGCAAGTACCATTCCGAACAATATACAGAAAGAAACAAAAGAACCACCACCATACGAAACGAAAGGCAATGTCATTCCTTTGTTTATAAATATATGCAAAGAAGTCATCAAATTAAAACAAATCTGTCCGAAAAACAACGCGGCAGTTCCCGTCAATGCATAAATAACAAAATTATCTTTCGCTACAATCGCATGTTCCACCAACACTTTCAAAATTGCAAATAATACCGCTATCAAAATACATGCAGCGATTGCACCCCAATTTTCTACGATAGCAGCAAAGATAAAATCATTTGTTGCTTCTGGTAAAACCTCTTGAACATATGCTTCATCACCACTGCCCATAAGCCCGCCATGTCGAATTGCATTTAAAGAATACCAAACCTGAGTTCGTGGTGGCACATAAAAAATCTGTGCCATACGATTTTGAATATGAGACATGGTTGCTATTGCGAAACCAAAAACACCAGTTATACCCAAAGCACACACCATTCCAAATAATTTTATTGGCATACCAGCGACCAAAGCCATTATTAACACCACACCACCGAATAAAATTCCGGTTCCAAGATCTGGTTGTTTAACCATAATTCCAAAACATATCATAAAAGCAATTATATATGGCCACCAACTGTCTTTACTGAATTTAAAAGCTTCCTTGTTCCAGAAAATATTTTGTCCATAAATTCCCTGTAATCGTTGCATAAACCATGCGGTCAATATAATCAAAGCGGGTTTCAACACATCCGCAGGTAAAAATCTAACCCCACCCAAGAACACCCATCTGGTACTGCCGTTTATAACATTATGTTGAATCAAAGTTAAAACCATACACCCCATACCAAACGCAAACATCAACCAAGCTATATACAATATCCATTTTTTGTTTAACATACTGCAAAAAAACAACGAAAATATACCAAGTAGATAAAAAGGTGTTGCCTTTTGCAAGAAATGATACCATGGTTGCGATAAACGATTTGCCTCAGCCGAACCAGCAGAAAGCATCATAATAATACTGGCCAACAATAAAATTGCCAACAGACTGATTAATTTTTTGTCTGTTCTGAAATACCAATTTGTCAGTCTACTTTCTTCACCACGTGTTATTCTTACCATTTTCTTACACCATTTATGCAAATTTCAATAACACCAACGCCAACCCAGAAAACAAGATAGACAGTACAAAAAATCTATCTACAATTTTTGTTTCAGGCCAACCCAATTCTTCAAAATGATGATGCAATGGCGCACGCAAGAATATGCGTTTTCCCGTACCAGATATTTTGCGTGTTAATTTGAAATACATTGTTTGTGTGAAAGAAGACAATAAAATCAAAACCATCATACCCGCTGCTACACCCATAATAATTTCAGATTTTAACAACATCGCAACCGTACCCATAAATCCACCCAGCGCAAGTGAACCCACATCGCCCATAAATATAGCCGCCGGTTTTGTATTAAACCACAAGAAACCAAGTACTGCGCCGAACGCCCCGCCCAATACCGCATACAGTGCGCTTGCTTCTGGTAAAAACATAACTGCGTCCATAAAACCAATTCTGGTTGCACCATACAACGCAACAACCAAAACAATCAATACTGGTAAATAAATCTTGGACAACATACCGTCCAATCCATCTGTAATGTTTGCAGCATTTGCAGAACCACAAATCACAAAATACGCAAACACATAATATAAAAATCCCAATGTTAATGGCACACCAAACAAATAACCAATTTCCCAAGAATCTAAAGGTAAAACAATACTGGATCCCAATACGATTGATAAATTTGGGACATACCCCGGCATTGTTTTATCTATAAAATAAGCCAAAATTAATACACATACACCTTCTAATATCAAACGCAATGACGGAGACAAACCATTTGACGCCTTTTTAGATTGGCTTGAAATTTTTTTATAATCATCTGCAAAACCAATTAACCCAAACATTAACAAAGATGACAAAGCAATCCAACCTGTTGCATTATGGGTTGGCATAAATAACAAAGAAGACACCAATATCGCAATTATCATCAACACCCCACCCATAGATGGTGTGCCTGCTTTCTTTTGATGTTCCAATGGGACATTATCACTGATTGGTTGACCCATACCTTGAATTTTGTGCATCAAACGAATAAAACTGTTTCCAAAAAGCAGCATAATAATAAACGACAAACCGAACGCAGCAGAAAATTGAGTCCATCCACTTGCAAAAAATTGATAACCACGTGAAATCAAGAAATCAGTCAGCATAAAAATCTCCTTTTCTTATGCTGATATTTTATCATAAAAAAAGCATAAATAAAACGATTATAAAAAATATATTTTTTATAAAATAAAACCCGATAAAAATCGGGTTAAATATACATCAGAAAATTCCACCGACAGTTGTCTGTTCAACCTGTTTTTGAACTGTTTGTGGGGTGTTTGGTTTTTGACCTTCTTTGAAGGCTTCATTGACAATAATACCTTCTGGATCAAGGGCTGCTGAAATACCGCTGTTTCTGTTCACACGCATAAAAGTTAACCCATCTGGCACTGGGAACGGTTGATTACTTTCATCTTTCAACGCAACACTCATAAAATCAGCAAATACGCGTGCAGCCATGTGGGAACCGGCGCCCTTGCCCAATGGTTTTGGTTTATCATACCCAAGATATACACCCGCAATCAGATTTTTAGAAAAACCAATAAACCATACATCTTTTACCTGATTTGTGGTACCTGTTTTACCTGCGATTGTATGCCCCGCAACGCGTGCCTGTTTTCCAGTTCCGCGTTCAACAGCACCCTGTAATATAGAAACGATTTGATATAAACTTTGTGCATCAGACAAAGGTTCTGTTTTTGCTGCTTCCTGTGGTGGCAATAAATCTTCGCTCCATTCGATTTGAACAGGTTTTTGTCCGCCCAAGACATTACCATATCTGTCTTCGACATAGTCAATCATTTTTGGTTCTATCGCGCGACCACCGTTTACAAATGCAGAATAACCCAACACCAATTTCTGCAAAGTTGTTTCGCCAGACCCCAGCGCCATAGATTCATTAAATTGGGACAAATCTTTTGGATAAACACCAAATCTTTGTGCGGCATCAATAGATTCTTTGACCCCGATTTGTTCCACCAGACGGACAGTAGGCACATTACGAGATGTTTCAAGTGAAAATCTTAATGGAATATTACCCAAGAATTTTCTGTCATAATTTTCAGGTTTCCATTCTTTGTTATTTTCGCGCCAACCGACAACCGGTGCATCTAATATCAAAGATTCAGGACTGTATCCTTTTTCCAGCGCAGCTAAATAAACAAACGGTTTAATTGTTGAACCGATTTGACGATATGCCTGTGTTGCGCGGTTAAAAGAAGATTCACGGAAAGAACGCCCCCCCGTCATCGCAACAATACGCCCCGTATGTGGATTCATAGCAATAATTGCACCCTGCAATTTTGGTTCGTTTTCGCCCTTACCCTTGTTAAACGCATCTAATTCTTTTGCCAAAGCGGTGGCGGCTGCGCGTTGAAATTCCGGAACAATAGTTGTTTTGATATATAAACCGTCATTATACAATGTATCACGACCAATAGATTCCAACAATCTGCGACGAACATCTTCTGCGAAATATTGGAAATCAACCTCCATCTGGGCGGTAAAGCCAGAATTTATATTTAATGGTTCTGCGGACGCAATTTGTGCTTCCTCTTTTGTGATGTATCCATCATCAACCATACGGCGTAAAACATAGTTTCTGCGTTCGACGGCGCGATTTCTGTCATTTGGTGCCTTTGGCAAAGATGCCAAAAACGCACATTCAGACAAACTGAGATCTTTCACAGATTTATTGAAATACATCAAAGACGCAGACCCAACACCATACGCACGCGCCCCAAGGAATATTTCGTTTAAATACAAAGTCATTATGTGTTTTTTAGAAAAACTGCGTTCCAAGCGCAATGCAAGAATTGCCTCTTTGACCTTTCTTGAAATGGTTCTGTCGGATGTAAGGAAGAAATTTTTTGCAACCTGTTGTGTGATTGTAGATGCACCGGTGAATTTTTTATCAAATCCCATTAAACGCATTGCGTTATTAAGACTTGCACGAATGATACCTTGGACATCGATACCCGGATGCGTCCAAAAATTTTGGTCTTCGGCGGCGATAAAGGCATTTACCAATTGTGGTGGCATATCTTCAAAATCTATGAAAACGCGTCTTTCTTCGGCATATTCGATTAAGAGCGACCCATCAGACGCATATAAACGCGTTGCAACCGGTGGGGTATAGGTTGCCAATTTTTTATAATCTGGCAAATCATGACCATAAATCAAAACCAATACAGCCAAACCCGCAATAGCGGCCACAAAGCCCCAGAAAATAAAATTAGTAAAATAATGTAAATATTTCTTGAATTTCATACATTTAATTTTATGTTAAATATTTGAACAATGCAAGTTTTGATAGCAAAAAAACACCGACAAAATGTCGGTGTTTTTTATAAACGGTAAATTTAATTACCAGTTGTTGTTTGTTCCGGTTTGCTGAAACGCCAACCGCGGAATGTCTTACCCTTAATGGTCTGAGCCTTGACAGGGGTACGGATATCGCTGTCGTATGTGGCAGTACCCGCGTTGTTTGCAGATATATCCGCCGCATCCGCATTTGACCAATTAATGTTAATAATGTTTGCTTCACATGATGCTGGTTCTGGCTGAAACCCTGTAACAGAATTGAGCAACGCAGAACGATTATTAGGATAACGAGCCATTTGAATACCACAAACGAAAGCACAATTAGTATCACAATCTAAACCGTAAGGTCCATCATTGTCCCAATCTGAAAACAAGACCCAAAGTGAAGATAAGTTTTGCGTATTACCATTAACTGGTGTATAACTTGTTACATTACACCAACAATTTCTATAATTAGAATAATCACCTAATTCTGATGTTGTTTTGGTTGTTTGATGCTCGGTTCCTGAAAGAGCAGAACAATAAGATTTTCCTCTTAAAATTCCTTTTTCACCAAAATCCGCAACCCATGTATCTATATCACTGCTTGTTAAACCATACGTTGAAATATTATCAGTAGCACTACCATTATTGAGCACACTTGCATTGACACCTGTGGCCGTACCAATTGTATTGACTAAATCTAAACTTGGTTTGACATGCCAACCGTCAACACAATCTGTTGCACCACATTGGTTGCTATCACCGTAATAATAGCCACCATTTAATGTTCCCCTTGAATGTGCAACATCCGCAGTTGTACATTCACGATAACATTCGTTTTGTGATGATGCGCCAGCCGCGGACAATGTGTATATTCCGTTCGTTGCGTCGGAACATGAATTTAATCCCTGGTCTGTGGTTTCATTATACAATGCATTTGTTAACCCAGGACAGAAATTACCCGCTGTACATTGTGTTCCGTTTTCATCTTCGGAACCTGCCTCTAAATAGTTTCCCGCGACGATGTTATATAAATCATCTGTATATTCTGCGGTGGCGTTAACCGTCCCCTCGTACACGCCCATATTTGCTTCGGTTGCCGCACCGGTATATGTATAATCTTCCTGCATTAAACCGGTGGATGGAAAATCACCCGTATTACTTGGTTCCGCCATTGCCGGCGCAACAAAGCCCATTGCGAGTGCACTGGTTAAAAAGATTTTTTGTTTCATGGTTTTCCCTTTCCTTTTTTCCTATATAAACACTCTACAAAAAAAGCGATTCGTTGTGCAAGTATTTTTTTCACACAAAAAAACACCCACGAATTTGCGGGTGTTTTTATTTATTGCTTTTTTCGGTTTTTTATAATTCAACCTTGCCATTGGTGGCGATTATGTCTGCGCCATCTATTTTGATTTTTCCGCCCGCTTCACGGACCAATAATTCACCGGCGGCGATTTCTGCAAAATCAATTGGGTCCGAAACAAACGCGTCCATTTTACCAGATGCAACAAATGCTAAATCCAATGCAGGACACCCCGTTTCAAGTGCGGTTCCTTCTATCACTGGGCGCATTCCGGTTGTATTATAACCAATTGTTAAATCATGTGGTTCATTTAAATTAGAAACATGGATTTTTTCAGAATGATACGCATAAAAGATATATGCGCCATTGCCCGATTCTGCATAATATAATCTGTCTTCGATTGGGGAATAAACCAATGCTATTTTTGTTTCACCGTTTGTACGCAATGCCAAAGAAATCGCAAAATGTGAATTTCCACGAACAAAATTGCCCGCACCAGATAATGCCAGAACAAATTCATCGCGACCTTCGCCCGATTTTGATACATTTGGTGTCAACAAACCAGCACTTGGGCGAACCAATTGCAAATCGTCAAGAATGCTTTCTTCGATTCTTGCAGATGCCTTGGCTACGAAATCACGCGCACCACGCAGAGATTGCTGTAAATTTTCAACTTCGCCAAAATCGTGGCGCAAACCAGTTGCTGTATTTTGCAACGCAGCAAACATTTTGTTTAATTCTGTTGAACCTTTTATCAGCAAATCCATAATATCCCCCTCAAATTCAGAGAATTATTAAAAATTAAATCCAGCAAATTTGCTTTTGAATTCTTCTGCGCGTTTACCCTTGGCACCTTCGTTATTACGTTGGCCAGTCCATGCAGGATGGTTCAAATTATCTGTTGATAAAATCAAATCTTTTTTAACAGAAGAATACATTTTTACTGTTTTTCCGTCAGTTGTTGTGACGTTGATTTCATGATATTCTGGATGAATTCCTTTTTTCATCTTATAATCCTTTTTATTTTTTGTAGAACTTACTAGCCGACAGATTATACCTAGTTTTTTCGTAAAATCAAGATAAATTACAGTGTTTTTTAATATTGTCCGATACATCCCAGATACGAATTACCCGTAGATTCCAAGATATTTATAAATTGATTTGGGTTTTTACCCTTAAACAAAGCCAAAATCGTTCCCGCATCTGTCGCCAACATATCAGACACAGTTGCGATGGACGAATTCATTTTCTTGAAAAAACCGCTGGCAGGACGGATTTCAGCGGCAAATAATTGTTGTTTTCCATGTGGTTTAGCCTTTGATTCGGCAACAATAACCATCAATTGACATTCTGGGGAAATAATGATTTTTTCAACGATAACTCCGTTTCCACCCAATAATTCACCCCACCAGCCCGTAGATTCACAAAACACAGGATAATAAATAGTGGCATCTATGTTCTTCTTGAAAATTTCACCCAAATCGAAATCATCAAGAATAACTTCCGGCATGATACCCGTGTCATTATTTATAACCTTGCGCGCCAACTGGTAATCTGCATTACCATTTGTTGAATCTGGCCAATAAAGAATCGGAAAACTTCTCATCACTGTGAATTATATCAGATTCGGTTCGATGAAAAAAGTAGTGAAAGTTAAATAAAGTACTTGATTTTTTATTTTTTTATTGAAGACAGCCATTTTTTGGCGTTTCCCCACATTATTTTCATATCATTTTTCGCAGTTTCATAGTATTTTTCTGATATTTGTATCTTGAATAACATATTGGTCAATTGTGGTATCATTGTCATAAACATAGCCATAAATATACCCAATAAAATCGTGGTAATTATGCTGTTGTTCGCCATTACCAAGCCGTCCATCAAAAATTTCGAATCGTTTCTTTCTATCGCTGTCATTAACATATCTGAACCATAGAAAGAACCAAATGCCGCATTTAACACCATAACCGAGAATGTTAAAAACACAACTGTTAACGCAATTCCGACAACTGCCTTTACAACATCATCTATCATTTGGCGAATCGTTCTGCCCCCTTTTGGAAAGAAAGCAAAATCTTTGTCATCAAACATCCATGCCATTAACATTAATGGCAACATAATCAAATCCATTGATAATTTTACAAACACTTCAAGAAAATACAAAGGTATCGGCAACAATGCTATAAAATACAACACAAACACCAACAATCCCGCAAAAAATATAGGAATATTCGGGAATATCGGCATTACCCATAATACCTTGTGTTCATAATCATAATTAAATGCCATATTCATCATTGTCCAACCAACCATCATGCCAAGTCCGGTTATTTGATGAACATTTGCAACCTCACACGCCAATTGATGACGCAATTTTGGTGAAAAAGCCCCATACGCAGACGCATCGGCAGAAACCGTCACGGGGTCTGCAATTGCAGTCGCAACCATACATTCTGAAAATTTGCTGTTATCAGATATGACATAATCAAGCGATGTCCCGATAGTTAGCGCAGGTTCTATCAAAATAGAAGTTATCATTCGTGGCAAAGGCATCAACAACAATGTTATCAAAACAACCAATTTAACAATATATGAACCGAAATTGCCCATTATTTTTGATGCTTCTTCAAATTTACCGTTGATAAACCCAGATGTCATTCGCCACGCAATAAATATCGCCAATAATGTTATTGCCATTGGAATAACAACTTTGCCTATCGCTGAATAAACCTTTGGCAACAGGTTAGACATAGAAATCATAACATCTGAAAACATTTGGCATGTCCAACATGAAGAAAAGAAATCAAGTGCACTGGCCATGTCCACCGGTGATGCCGTACGCCATATAGAAACACCTATTATTCCAACACCAACTGCCGCCCCACCAATAACCAATGGCACAACCGCACCAGCACTTAATGGAAATAACGCTATAAACCACAGCCAAAATTTTTTTAACACTTTCATAATTTTAATTATACCACAAAATATATAAAATGTGATATAATTCAATAATAAAAAATATATATAAGAGAGAGAATGCGTTTTTTAAACAAAAATTTATTGCAAATTTTTTGTCGCAACATTTTTTGTGTTGGGATTTTTTTGCTCTGCTTTTTTCAACCAGCGCACGCGGATATGGTCGACACATATAATCTTGCCCCGTTTGTTCCGTTGGTACTTGAAACAATGATGAATATTGCAACATCACTGTATAATTATTTTGTCGGAAATGGCGATGGGATAATTTATATTTTGATTTATGTGTTTCTGGGGTTCTATCTGTGTTTATATTTAACAAAAATGTATCTGCCAAAAGATTGGCTTTCTTTCATCGGGTATGGCGAAGGTGGTGAATTCTGGTCTGGCAAAGCAGACGCGTGGTCTATTGCAGATAATGTTATGAAACCTTGCTTTCGTGCAATTGTCGCAATATTTTTGTTATTACAAATAAAACCAATTTATGTAACAGAATGGTTGGTTAATCCGTTCCTTGAATTTGGTGCTATTTACACAGAAGGAATCTTGTCCACAACCACATCTGTAACAGCCGCCCAACAAATGGCACCGGTTTGTCCTGCATCTATCGAAGAATCTGGCTGGATATCAAAACGCAGTTGTGATTTCTTGATTCAACCTGTGTATATAATCTCAAAAGAAAATAACAAAATTATAAAATATGGTTTTGATTTTTTAAAAACTGGCATACGCGATATATTAACTCTGTTCTTACATAATTCAGAACCATTGTTAAATATAATAACGGGAATATTGTTGTTGGTTGCATTTGTGTCTGCAAATTTATTTATGGCATTGCTTATAATTCAGGCTATATTCGATTTTTGTTTGTCGTTAATTATGTATCCATTTAATGTGTTGGCATGGGTGGCAAAAAAATCTGATAAATGGTTTGATGTTTTACCTGCTTTTAATCAAATAATCGATTCATTAAAAAAATTAGTTATAACAATGATTGCGTGTGCATTTATATTATGCGTAAATATTGCGGTTGTTCACGCCTTGTTCAATTGGTCATCATCTGTGTTCGTTGTTGCTGCTGGTGGCGCAGCAAGTACAAATGTCCCTGCAATTACAAATACAGCCATGAATTTCGGACAACATTCTATTTTATGGTTGTCAGCGGTTTTAACATTTTTCTTGATGCAAAACATATTCAAAATGACACGCGAAAGATTGGATATGTACACATCTGGAACAAAACACGATTTACACACACAGGTAACTGGCGATTTATCAAGGTATTGGGAAAAGATAAAGGCCATACCTGGAAAAATAGAAACAATTTGGGACCTTGGCGAAAAGGCGTCAAAAAAGAAATAAAAAAATGGAAGCACTGGCGAACTCTTTAATAGATTCTGGAATGCAATGCTGGACTTGTCCTGTGTTTGATTCTTTGTTTTCTATTATTTCAAATGCTGCGGCTGCGGCATATCAACGTCTGACATTAATCAGTGTTATAATATTTTGTGTTTTATTTGCCTTTTATGTTTTAAATGCTGTTTGGCAAAACATCAAAAGCAATTATGAAGACCCATTTTTTCAAAAATCTTTAAGACCTGTATTAATTAAATCTTTACTTGCATTGTCAATATTAAGTATGGGCGTCGCAGTTCCTAAAATGATTTCAACAATTACATTTGAACCTGCTGCAGTTATGACATTGGGATATTCAAAAATATTACTACCAGCAGATTACAAAATCCCAGATGACTATCAAGCAATTCAATTGAATGACAAAGGTTTCTTTAACCCAGAATTAAGAGATACAATTATAAAAATTATTCAAACTAGTATTGCTAATTTCCAAGTATATGTAAAAATTGGTATCGCCATTATGGACGAAGCTTTTTCAATAAAGGCTTTATTTGGTATTGGACATTTAATTAAACATATATTGATATTTTTTATTGGTATGTTTTTAACATATAAATTTGGAAAACTGTTTATCCATTATTCATGCTGTTTTATGGATGTTATTATGGCAATGGCTATGTTTGGTTTCTTTTTCCCGTTGTCTGTTGTTTTATTTGTATTCAAAGGCGCAAAAGATTTACCAAAATGGATGGAAAAGTTGGGCGGATCATTGGGTATCGGTCAAATAAAAAAATTAATAAATGCGATAGTATCTATGGCATCTGCGATTTTAACATATACTGTCATAATGTTATTAATTCGAGGCTTTTTAAATCAAAATGGTGTTGATGCAGATTCAATTCGCAATTCAGCAGAAGCGTTGTTTGATTTTGACCTTGAAAATTCAACCGCAATGGAATTGACTTTATCTGGTTCAATTGTGTTGGTTTATGTTCTTGAATACATAGAAAAACAAATTCCAGAAATAACAAAAAAGATATTAGATATATTTGGTGTAAAACAAGAAGATTCTTTATCTAAAGAAATGGGCGATAATATGTTGGCACTGACAAACATTATGTTTGATAATGCAAAAAAGGTTGCTAAAACAATTGCAGACCCAGATAAAGCACTCGCAGAATCAAAAGATGATTCTAAGAAAGAAGAAAAGAAAGAAGAAAAGAAAGAAGAAGAGAAAAAATGATTAAAGCTATGCTGATAAAACTTTTGTTAAAAGTCATTATCGGTGCAATCGCATTGGGTTGCGGTATTTGGTATTTATCTTCTTCATTAGGCGAGGCATCTTTATCTTATACCAGCGTTGATGCATTTATGACACAAATCGGTGTTGAAAATGGCGATATTGCAAGTGCCAATGGTTGTTTCTTGTGCGGATATATTCAAGATTTGTTTGCCGTACTTGGGCGCGCAACAGAAATGTTTTGGAACGCAATAATTCACAGTTTATGGATATTGATGGTTATTGGTTTTGGTTTATTCATAATATATCACACATTAAAATTCTTACGCGAAAACGCAACATCAAAAGATGTCATAGATTTAACCGATAAAGAACCTGAGATGAAATTTTCTAAATGGTTTGAAACCGTTTGGAAAACAGGTGCCAGAATTTTAATGGCTGCCGCGTTTTTGGGTGTTATGAATTGGGGTGGAACAGGTGTTTTAAAAACAACAACAAATATAATTGTGACACCTGTTATGTATATTGGTTCTACTTTATCTATGGCTGCAACCGGTGTAATAAGTGGCGCCCATTGTGAATTAACCGAAGTCGCAACAAAAGATGAAGATATATTAAACCCTGTATTAAAACCATTTATGTGCGTTATGGGAAATTTAAATACAGTTATGCTGGCTGGTGCGGGTGGTGGTTTTGCTTTGATGAATTATGCATGGCTGGGGCTTGGTGGCGGTGTATTTACTTGGGTTGCAGGATTATTGCTTGTGATATTATTTCTAGTAATTGGTTTTGATTTGGTTTTTCAAGTATTAAATGTATTATTTAAATTGATATTTATAATAATATTTATGCCGATGCTTATTGCAGCCAGTGCATTTGAAAAAGTATGGGGACTTGCAAAAGGTTTACTTGACGCATCTATAAATATGCTGATTACATCCAGTATCAGTATATTAAAAATATCACTTAAAATAACCATTATGTACGCGATTGTTTTCTTTGCAGCAGACACATATTACCCAGGTCCAGAAGACACCTTCACAACAATAATGCCACCGTTAATGGGACATCTTCAAAACGAACCAGCTTCCCCAGAAGCAATGTCTGTGATGCAAGTATTTTCAAATTGTGAAAAAGTTTCTCTGAAAAACGGGCAAATGGACAAAGACACTTTCAAAGATTGTTTTGAACAACAAAAAGCAATCGTTGAAAGTCAATATCCAGATGCATTTGATTTCATGGACGACGGTTTTGAATTTTTATTATTTATGATTGGGTTATTCTTTTTGTATTTCTGGGTTGTATCGGAAAAGATTGATAATATGCTTAAAGACAAAGATACAAAAGAAGTATTCAATTATGGTGGTTGGATAAAAGATTTCGGAAAAACCGTATATAACATACCAGGGCAAATATATGATAAAATAAAAGATAAAGTATAATGAATAAAATTATAAACATCTTAAAGAAATTGTTTATGTGTATTTTATGCACTTGGTGTTTATGCTTTAATTCTTTTGCAGACACCAATTTGCCATTGGGTGAAATCGGTGATTTTGGTGCATGGATAACAAAAGATAATATGGAATCTGTCAATACCAGCATGACTGAAGACATGACATCTTTCCAACATAAATTTGAAACAAATTTAACATCTTCTAATTTTGTTCCATTGGAAGTAAAAATCGGATTGGCGTTTATGAAGGCATTGTCATCTATAGATTATGTTTTAAAAATATCTTTGGTCAGATTTACGATTATATTTTTGTTCATAATGTATGCTTTTTGGGTTGGATTGGAAGCATATAAAATGATTCGCGAATCAACCGATTATAAAACTGTTATATACGATATATTCAAACGGGGCGCAATCATTGCAGCATGGGTTTTAGTGCTTGATTTGGGTGTTGCAAAAACATTTTCAATGATTATCACACCAATTATTTCGCTTGGAACATATTTATCTAACTTTATTTTGTCTTCTGTTGCAGAAACATATAAGGTTGATATTCCAGACACTTGTTCAACAATACAAAAATATGTTGCTGCAAACGCATCTGACAAATTGCTTATAGAACCAGAAACAGCCGCAAACATTATGTGTCTGCCTGCGCGTCTTTCTGTGTATTTCTATAATGCAATTGGTTTAAGTTTTCGTTGGATAATTAATGGTTTTGGACACAGTGCAACCGCCGTAGTTATGGGAATTGTTTCTTTATACATTTTTGCAAAATGTATTTTAAAATACGCCTTTATGACATTGGGTATTGTTGCAGATTTGTTTTTAACATTGTTAATGTTGCCTTTTACTGCTTTGGCAGAATCAATGCCAACAACAAAAGAAAACAATTATGCCGGACAAATATTTTCAGGATTGCTGAAAGTATTCAACACAAAAAAACTATCAGAAGTCATTTCAACTTTTGTTAACACCGCAATTTATTTTGTATCTTTATCAATTGTTGTTGCGGTTGCGGCGGCATTGTTATCTTATATTGTCAGAACGGGAACAAACACAACATATGTTGTTGGTTCTGCGATGACAACCATATTATGCGGTTATTTGGTTTTGCATATATTGGGCGAAGCAGACAAACTCACAAAAGAAATCGGTGGCAATATAGATAATTCATTTGGCGAAAAATTAAAGAACGATACAAAAACTATATGGAACAACACCAAGAAATTTGCTGGCAAATTAATAAAAGCTTGGGCCAGTAAATAATTAAATAAACTCCACAAAATCACGAACGATGTTTTTTATTCCCTTGTTTTTGAAAGCAATCGTTAAAACATTATTGTTTTCTGAAATAACAACACCATTACCCAATGTTTTATGTTTAACCATTTTACCAACAATACTGGTTTGTGGTTTTGGTGTATGCTTTACTGGTTTATGTTCAACCATACTGTCATAATCACCGAATGATTTCATAAAAGATTTGTCCATTTCATTTATAAATCTGGACGGCGGATTATATCTTCTTTCACCAAAGACAGTTCTTGCCATAGCATTTGTTATAATAACACGTTTTCTTGCACGGGTAATTGAAACATAAGCCAATCTTCTTTCTTCTTCTATATCGCCTTCCTTGGTTGTTTTATCGTTCGGGAAAATACCTTCTTCCCAAGCAGGTAAAAACACATTTTCAAATTCAAGTCCCTTGGCTGCATGAATAGTCATAATATAAACAACATTTTTATCTTCTGTTTCATTATCATTATCATCTGTCATCATTAATGCAGCATGCTCTAAAAATAATGGCAAATTATCATACTTAGAAATCACATCTAATAAATCTTTGATATGTTCAATTCTTTCTTTGTCATCTTCATTTTTGGAATTGCGCCACATATCCATATAGCCACTGGTTTCCAATAATGTTTTAACAGCCTCTTTGGGTTCCATATTTTGCCAATCAAAATCAAAAGCGTTTATAAACGATTGAATATTAGCAGTCTGTTTTACAGATAATTTTTCGGTTTTAATTGCGTCCATTAAACTTTTACCACTGGCGCGTAATTTATTTATTGTTGCGCCACCGATTTGACGACTTGGTTTTGAAATAATTCTTTCAAAAGAAATATCATCAAAAGGATAAACCAATAATCTGATATAACTGATTGCATCTTTAATTTCTTCGCGTTCATAGAATTTTGTTGCACCAATAATTTTATAAGGTATTCCACGCGAATTAAATTCTTCTTCAAATGTTCTGGATATTGAACCTGCCCTGATTAACACAACAAAATTGCTGAAATTATTATTCCCATTTCGTTGAATTGTATCTGCAATGAAACGCGCTTCTTCCCATTCATTTGGTACGGTTAAAACATATACATTTTCACCCATGTCTGCATTCGGAGATTTTTTTAATTCTTTGCCGAGACGTTCTTTATTATTTCTTATCAATGAATTTGCAGCACCCAATATATTTCCGCTGCTGCGATAATTTGTTTCAAGGCGAATTATCTTTGCATCTTTGTATGTTTTATTAAAATCAAGAATATTTCTTATCTCTGCACCACGCCACGAATAGATAGATTGGTCATCATCGCCAACACAACATATATTTGGAGATTCTTCGTTTTCAGTTAACAATTTAAGCAACTTCATTTGTGCCGCATTTGTATCTTGAAATTCATCGACCAGAATAAATTTAAATTGGCGTTGATATTTACGCAAAATCTCTTCGTTGGTGGAAAATAGTTTAATAACATACAAGATTATATCACCGAAATCTATCGCGCCTGTACGGGTCAATTCTGCGTTATATTCGGCAAGTATTTTTTTTGATATATTCCCCAACATTGTTAATTTATCAATATCATAAACACCTTTGTCTTTGATATTAGATATTCTGTCCACCCAATCAGATGGGTTGTATTCTTTCGTACTGAGTCCTAAATTTTCCAAGACGTGTTTCAATACTTTTTGTTGTTGTGCATCATCATAAATCAAGAAATCGCGTCTCAATCCGACTAAATCACTGTTGGCGCGTAAAATTCTTAAACATATTGAATGAAATGTCCCCATCCACAAATCACGACACAGGTGTGCAACCTCTTCATATTGAGCGACACGAAAACGCATTTCATTTGCAGCCTTGTTTGTAAAAGTAAGTGCCAATATCTGCCATGGGTTTGCAAGTCCCTGATATAAAATATGCGCAATACGAGATGTTAAAACACGTGTTTTACCAGTTCCAGCCCCAGACAACACCAATAATGGACCATAAACTGTTTCCACAGCCAATTTCTGTTCTTGATTTAAATCTTTCATATAATTCATAGAAAAAATCCAATTTTCCATATTGTAATTTATAAAAGTTTTCTATACAATCATTTTGTTTAATAAAACGATAGGTTTTTTGTTATGTCACGAATTATTTGCTTTGATATTGAATCTACTGGACTTGATTATATGCACGGCGACAGATGTATTGAAATTGGTGCTGTGGAAATCATAGATAACAAAATAACAGACAATTCATTTCATGAATATATCAATCCAGAAGGCAAAGTTATTCCACCAGAATCATACATGGTTCATAAAATATCAAATGCATTTTTGGAAGACAAACCAACAATGGCTGTTATTGGTCCAAAATTTCTTGAATACATCGGCGATTCACCAATTGTGGCACACAATGGATTGGACTTTGACTTTCCGTTTATGAACAAAGAACTAACCAATCTTGGATTAAAACCAATACCACGCGAACAAATGGTAGATTCTCTTATTATCGCGCGCAATCGTTTGTATCAATTAAAGGTATTCAACCTTGACGCATTGGCAAAATATTTTGGCGTATCTTTGACGGCCCGTGCAGATGCGCATGGCGCGTTAATCGATTCTGAGATATTGGCAAATGTTTATCTTGAACTTGAAAAAACAGATCAGGTAGAAGACATAAAAGATTATATCAAAAAACAACACGAAGCATTTTTAAACACACCTAAAACAAACGGCGATTTTCCAACGCGTCATTTTGACATACCGGCAGACGAACTGCGTATCCACGAAGAATTTATGGATAAATTATTAAATCCAAAAAAATAAAAAAAACCGAAATCAAATTCGGTTTTTTTATTCTATACATTTTGTGTTTTCTGTTGTGAAATTGTCTGTTGTGGTTATACTGCCAGTAGGATGCATCCCAGCAGAACATGTTGTACAAATATTCAAACTGTTACGTATTTGTGTTTCAGCATCACAACTTGTTATACATGCACCATTATATACTGTATAACCCTTTTCGCATTGACAACGTGCATTTACATAACCACCGATTGTTCCGTTATCAGATACAATCTTTGCAGCGTCCGCAACGAATTTTGCGTTATCAGGACACAACAACGATTGATAGAACAAATCTGATATACCTTGAATTAAAGCGAGCTTTTGTTTTTTATCAATTATATCGGCTGATAATAAATCTTTGTTATCTGCTGTGCAAACATTTGAACACGCAGAACATTCATCACCAGAACATCCGTTATTTGATTTACAACCAGCACAAGTATAGGAAGTAACTTTTTGTGCCATTGGTAAATCATATGCAAACACCGCATAACCACAAGTCAACGCAACATTATAGCACGCACCGGTCATAACACTGTAAATACTGTCTGCACTGGCCGATGTAGTCCAAGAAGAAACCTGCGTTACCTGTTGATTATAACAATTTGCTATATTTGCCATACAAGTAGACGCATATTCAGATATAATTTTTGATTGTGCCGCTTTGATATTCACCATTGCACGTTGAATATAATTTATAATAACATCGTTATATGGGTTATATACAGATTTTTTATTGTTTGTGTTGTATGAAACCTGTTGACATTTATCCAAAACAGCACGACACAAACCACCTTCTTTGATTGTTGGACCCGTACCAATTTTGGACATCAAATAACCAACGATGCATGCACCATCACGATTATCACATGTTGTATCATTAACAGATGCTTTAATAAATTCTGAATTTATTTTAGAATTGTTAAAATTTGTCATAATATCTGTAATTGCAGCGATATTTCTGCCCAAAACAACATTACCATTTTCATCTATGTATTTCTTGGTTGGGTCAAGACATTTGATATAATCTTCGCCACAAACCATTTCATCTAACATACAGGTTTCAAGTGCACCAACACAACCCTTGGTATCATATTCGTTTTTGTTTTGCAGCACAGACAAACGCGCCTTTTGCAACATTAAATTTGCACTGCGCACATTTGAAACCAATGTTTTGTTTAATTTTTCAAGTCCCTGTTCATATGCTATACAATCTTTATCAATTGCCAAATCATAATTACCTGTGATTTGTGCCTCTGTTCCACCAGCTTCCTTGCAAGAATTCAAAACAGATTTACAACGTTTTGTTGCTTCATTATACAAATCGCGACCACGTTTATTAGAAATATCAGTTGAACTGTTAAACAAATCAAGGCCAAACATATCACCAGAATCAGATGAAAAATCCATATCCATATCTAACATCATATCGCCACTGGACGAAGAAGTATAAGATACAGATGATGCGGTTGGGTCTTTTATCATATCTGCGATATCTTCCAACATAGAACGATTTGTTGTATTATCACGCGTTTTCGTCATCGCCTGTTCAGCTTCTGTTTCAGACATAATTGCGCGAATTTCATCGGCAGACAAACCAACATAACGAATACGTTGTGCAACATCATTTAATTCAATATTTGCTTCTTCTACTGCTTTTTGAGCCTTGGCATACTTGGCCAGATTTGCAGAACAAGAACATCTTTTTTGATTTGAATCAACAACCGCACAGAATTGATCCATACAATCATTGTATTGTTGTTGACATACATTGTTTAAATCAGCGGTTCTTTCCAATATATCTTTTGCCTCTGCAATAGATTCAGCGGTTGGTGTAATTTGTTTTTTTGTTGTACCAAAAATACTTGCACGGGAATGAACACCACGAACCTGTTCGTCTATATTGGAACCAGTTTGCACACCTGTATCACCAATTGTTGCACGACCACCAACTTCTGCAGTGGAAGCACGCAAAACAATCCCAGCGCGTCTGACGGCGGCTGTATTATTTATACTGGCAGCGGCAACACGTTTGTTTTGACCTACGGTGTTAATTGTTTCCTGCATTGTGGCGCGGGCATTTGTGTTTCTGTTCACAGAACGCGACACAACATTAGATTGTGTTTTTTGTGTACGCGCATTTGTGTCTGATTGTTTATTCACGACACGGGAAATTGTACGCGATGCTGCCGCACGATTTTCAACATCACCGTTTTTATTTGCGGTACGACGCGCAACACGTTGTGTTTCCGCGGTTGTTTGCACATTTGAATTATCAGAATTAGCCTTGTTTGGAATCACACGAGATATAGTTGTATCTGCCGCAAAACAATTTGCGGTATAAAAAACAACTAAAAGCGCTATAAACTTTCTCATTTTCCTTGTGTTTTATTATATCACAAAAAAAGACTAAAAAAAAGCATTTAGACATAAAAAATACCCATTAAAAAAACGGGTATAAAAAAACCACCCGATTGGGTGGTCTTTTTATTATTTAGATTCAGTATCTGGAACAACAGAAACTGTTTTTCTGTCGCCGTTTCCACGTTTAAATGTAACGATTCCAGCAATCTTTGCGAACAAAGTATGATCTTTGCCCATACCAACATTAAGACCAGGATGGACAGATGTTCCACGCTGACGAATAATGATGTTACCTGGGATAACGCGGCTGCCGCCACTTTTCTTTACACCCAATCTGCGTCCGGCTGAATCGCGTCCGTTTGTTGATGCTGAACCGGCTTTCTTATGTGCCATGATTAAACTCCTTACGTTTTGGGTCTGTCACTAGGCCTTGATTGATTTAATTTTCAACACAGTGATAAACTGACGATGACCGGCAGTTCTGCGATAATTTTGGCGACGTTTTTTCTTGAACACCAAAACTTTGTCATCACGTGTTTGTTCAACGACTTCTGCGACAACTTTGGCACCTTCTACAAAAGGATTACCAACTTTGTCTGCGACCATTAAAACTTGGTCAAAACTAACCTCACCAGTAGCATTCAGTTTTTCAACCTTTACAATATCGCCTTCAGACACGCGGTATTGTTTTCCACCAGTTTGAAAGATTGCAAATGTAGCCATTTTTCTTTCTCTTTTGTTTATATTGTTATTGTTAAAAATTTCGCTTTTGGCAAAATGTTTACACAAATTATATCTACAAAACAGCAAAAGTCAACCGTTTTGCACAAATTTTTATACAATTTTATCAAATAATCGATATTTTAACACATATTTTGTTTAAAAATTTATGCAAATCATATAATGATGCATTTTTTACAACAAAAAACCGCCCTTTCGGACGGTTAATTTTTTTAAAGAGAAAATTTATTGTCCACCCAACAAGCCCTTTAAAGCACTGACACCATTTTTCTTGTTTTCTCTTTCTTCTTTATCTGCATTAATAGCCCAATTAATAGCAAGAGCACATTTCTTAATACTCTCTCTGTCTGTACATTTTGCATCTTTTGCACTTGTTCCTGTAATTCCTGTACACGATCCGTTATATTTGCCTTTAGCATTTTCGCCAAGAATCATATCGGCACTATTTTTTGTTTCAACCAATTGTTTGCATGCGTTTTTATTTTTATATTCTTGATTGATAATTGTTATATTTTGCTGTAAACAACTATAAGCAACATACGGATCATAAACCAAAGAACAATTTTGTGCGTTTGGTAAATAAATTCCGTTTTGTTTGTCGGTTGAACTGGAACCGCCCGCCAAACCACCAACCGTTGATCCAGACGAAGAACCGTCTTTTGCACCGGCAGCTTCAAGATTTGCAGTCAAAACAGCTTTTTCCAATTGAATCTTTAATCTGCGTAATGTTGCAGATAAATATTCATATTGTTTATACAATTGTTGTGCAATAACAGTTGTTTTAAGTGCGATTACTTCCTGTAATTCAGCCTTGGCTGATGTGTCGGTTGGATTTTCAGACAAACCGTTATTATATGCATGTGTATCACAAATCGCAATCACAGGATTTATATAAGCACAATCTTCTGTATTATTTTCAGCCTTCCATGTTGCATTTTTAAAATCACCACAAACCCCACCAATTTTGTTTAAACTTTTGCTCAACGCCGCGGTTTGAAGTTTGTTTTTATCACCAACAGAACAATATGCTTTCAATTCTGGCATACCAGCCGCAGGTTTAGAACTAGGCTCTGTTTGTGTAACCCATCTGTCAAATTGATCCATATCAACCACATCCAAACCAGATTTCGCACGTGCCTTGCGTTTAAACAAACGAGAACCATTTAACGCAGACGATGCACATGACACAACCGTTTGATTTTCTGTTGAGGTATTTTCTGTATCAACCCAACCCTGATACACAGAATCTTGGTCGGTTAAAACCTTTAACAAAGTACATGGTTTACATTTTTGCTTTGTACACTGTTCTGCACACTTAGGATCTCTTTCTTCCCTTACTGAACCATCTTTCAATGTTGTTTTTATAATCGCACATCTTTCTTCGCGACATTTTGTAACATCCGCAAGAGATGGGCATGATGACGGTGCACTTTTTTTACCGTTTTCATCTTCCCAGCCGTAATCAACCTCTCCCGGTGGACACATATATTGTCCCCATGAATTACAAGAACCGTCCAACATCATATAAACGTCAGACAAATTTATTCCACCGACACTTTGCGCCACAATCAACGCATCGTAAATTTTATCAACAACATTATCATATGGGTCCATGAATTTTGCAGCGCGTTCACGGAATTTTTTCATACGTTTTGGACCGGTACAATTATTACCACGCGCATCACAACCCGCATATTCAAAAACATCGTTCATAACGGTTTTGACTTCTTTTAAAGAAACTTCTGCATTTTCAATTTCAGTCATAATTTGACCGCTGATTTTTTGACGTTCCAGAATATCAGTTGAAATACCACGGGAAATCGCATCTTCTTGATATGAAGATAAACCAGATTCTTTTTCTTTGGCAGCAGTTTCAGCTGCAGCAGTTATATTTGCAAGTGCATTTTGGTTTTGTTCTTGCTGTTGTGCAAGGGCGTTTTGCAATTGAGCCTGAGTCTGGGCATTTTGTTCAGCCATCTGTTGTTGCATCTGCATCATTTGTTGTTGCATCTGGCTTTGCATTTCAGCCATTTGTTGTTGTTGCATCATTTGTTGCTGTTGTGCCATTTGCAATTGTTGTGCATTAGATTTAGCAGTAGAACTTGCAACCAATTGGGCAGACATATAATTAACCAAATCATTGCCGTATTTTTTACAATTTTCATTTGATTGAACACAACCCAACACGATACCCGCAGCAACATTCATATCACCACAGCCACCATTTGCACATTTTGGTTGTGCACAACGCAAAACAACCGCGTTACAATTTCCAAAATCAACCTTTGCATTAGAAGTTGCGGAATCACGACCATTGGACATTGTTGCCCATTGATTATTATAAGCATTACTTGGGTTAAAAGATGTTAAATTATGGCCATCTGTTGTCGCAACAGGACCATCTGCAAACGCACAATGAAGTGGTGCAGCAACCAAGCATATTGTTAAAATACGATATAATGTCTTCATGCTCTCTCGTGTTATAATTTTATCATAAAAAATAATTTGTGTAAAGAAAGAATCATATAAAAACAGATAAAAAAACAGCCACCGTTTTGGTGGCTATTTTTTAATCTTCAGTTGTATCGCCTTGTTTCCACTTTCTTAAACAACTTGCGCCGTTTGTGTTGTTGCCTTGACAACCCAATGCCATTTGCAAGCATCCTTCACGTACACCGGCAGAATTCAGATTTGTTAATTGTATATTGCTGCTGGTTCCGTTCATGAAACTTGTCAAATCAACAATTTTATCTGATGACGCACCTGTTCCGTACAAGATTTCACTGATTGTTACAACATTACGGCAAGCGTTTTCACCGCCATAAATATATTCGTTTGTGCTGTTGTCAACCATAGAGCAAGATGTTTTATCAGGTACATCAACAACTGCAACCAATTGTGTTTGTACAGGTGCACAAATCATTGTTTCATAACAATGAGGAACCTGAGATACCTGAGTACAATATGCCTTTATACGAGCAGTTGTCCATTTATCTTCGTCTTCGTATTCACGATAGCAATCCCAGATTTCACTGATACATTCGTTAAAGTTATCGATTGCACTGCGTGCTTCTGCGAATACTCTGTTTTCTTCTTCTTGTTTGAATTCAAGACGTTTTTGTTGCAAAGCTTGTTCTGCTGCAATTTTTTGATAGTTTATGTTTTGAGCAGTATTTTTCAAAGCTGTTCCATAAACATCGCAAGCAGAATTAGCATCTAACAAATATTTCTGCATAATTGAACGACGAGCATCTGCAACCGGCCCACGCAAAGAAACATATGGGTCAGTAGATGTTGTTGTTGTGGCTCTTGTTCCAGTAGTTGTTGTGGTTGTTGTATAACCAAAACAAGATGCAGATGATGACAGTGTTGTATTACCAGTACTGCGATCATTCAAGACAACTTCACCTTCTTCGTTAACTTTGATATAAGAATTATAATTGAATGGGCAATTTGTTGTTGCACTGTTTGCACATTTCATACGAACTTCACCGTCAGAATCTGTGAAGGTTCCTGGGTTTCCACAGGCTTCATAAATTCCGTTAAAGCACGCATCCAATACACGACCACAAACATTGTTGTGTGCATATTCAAACAATTTATAACCCCATTTGTTTGCCAAAGAATCAAGTTCAGCTTTTGGTGTTGTAGCATTGATTGTAACAGTTGCATTTGTGACTAAACTTGAAATAGAAGCAACAGAATTAATCAAAGAATCAGAATCATCTGTTGTGTATTGTTTTGCCAAATCTTTTGCATCTGCCCATGCTTTTAATTGAGCAATAATATCGGAAGAAGAACCATCAATTTTTGATATATCAAAATTGAAGTCATTTCCAGATTTGCTGCAATATTTAGGTGCCTGTGTATAACTACATTCTTCGCTGCCATACATCATATGAGATTTGCACCATTCATTCATATAAACTTCTTTTGAAATAAGATTGCCATTTGAATCTTTTGTTGTCCCAGCGACAGTTCTTGCATCTTTATAAGATACACAATTCATAACTTTTTCAGCATCTGTCAAAGAAAACGCAGAAGATAAATCATCACCTTTGCCCTTTGTGGCAATCAACAAAGATAATTGACCAGACAATTTAATCAATTCTTCATTTGCAGATTCCAATTGTTCTTCGGCCTGCAAGAAACTTAACGCACGACCAGCGCAAGAACAACGACCCTTGGTATCACTTCTGGCTGTGCAGATTTCATCCATACATGTATAATATGATTCCAAACATGAAGAATAAGCATCAGCAGAAATCAAACCAGTTGAAGAATCAACAATGCTTGATAAATTGCCATTGTATAATTTGCTGGATAAATATGTGTAATTTGTCCCAGTTGTTGAAACAACAGACGCACGATTTCCAGTCATAACAGAACCAGTTGCACTGACCCTTGATGGGCTGGAAACAGCGGTTCTTGCACGAACAGCGCGGTTTTGTCTGACATTATTACGGGAAACAACATTGCGTGATGTTGTGCTTACTTTATTTTGAACCCCAGAACGTTGTGCGACATTTCTGCCCTGTGTTGCGCGTGATGCAACATTTCTTGTTGTTGGGGTGGTTGCCCTTGAAACCGTTGCACGACTTATTGTTCTGTTAGAAGTTCTGCTTGTTGAACGCGGACTTTGTCTGCCAGATTGTTGAACCGATGCGTCAGACATCGCAATTGGATCCGCAAACACAGAACGCATTGAAAGAAATGTTGAACAAACAAAAAATGCAGCAGCCAACAGAAACACTGTGCCCATAGCATTTTTTAATGAATTTGTATTTATACGAACTTTCATAAAAATTCTCCTGACTTTATTGTATGCAACAACCCCAGATTTCTGGGAAAATCACATATAATATTCCTTCACTTGATAAAATTATAACATTTTTAGTCCGCCGTGTAAATAATAAAATCATCTGTTTATATTGGTTTTGAACACAGATTTTAATCATGGGAAAAGGTACTTATAGAAAAATCATCAAAAATATTAAATAATAGTTTTGTCTTAGACACGG